>JAZLHB010000086.1:0-8214 GCA_045616565.1 Akkermansia sp.
TGCCTCCGCTCCAAAATCGCTGAAAAAATGGCTTGACAAACAATACTCCCAAGTTGTATAAGGAACCTACCCTCTGTCAGCGCGGATTAAAGATGGCCGCCAACTGTCAAAAACAGGGAGCCACCATAGTTGCCGCCTTGCTCATACTCTACAATATGGCGGCCGATTTCATAGTAGGCATACACCATGGCCGTGTTCACGGCAGTGCGCACGCGCTGGCGCGCCTGCTCAACGATATGGGCGATGTCGTTGATGAGTTGCGCGTCCCGTGACAGGGGATAACGCTTTCCATGTTGCATTTTGTCGTCGCTCATCGTGGTGCGCGGTGTTTCGTCCGTGGCGGCGGAGGATTCTCCCCCCATGCGCTCACATCGCAGTGTATCACGCGCACCCGCCTTCGTCAAGTGAGCGCATCAACCAAAACACATGTGCATGGCGACCATAGCGTGTACATGCGCAATCCGCCATCTATACCACCATCGAGCAGGGTGCCTACGCCCCCCTCTCACACCACCGTATGTGCCATTTACGGCATACGGCGGTTTCGCGGCGCGTGATTGGCAAGGGCTTGCGCCCTGCCCTCGCTGGATTCGAGCCTTCGCGTCTCGCGTCGGTCGCACCCCAAAAAGGGCCCGCGCGGCGGCATGCCGGGCGGGCCCTGTTCGCAAATGTTCAATCCCGTTCAGGGGATGTCGATCATGTCCTTGACAATGTGCAGAGACTCGCGCAGGACGGGGTCGATGTCGGAGGGGAAGTCCGGGGCTTCCACGAGCTCGTCCTCGGGGTTGTCCGCCATGTCCATGAACTTGTCCTTGTCCTCCTTGGTGGCCAGGGGCAGCTTCTCCGCATCCACGTCGTCCAGGTTGAGGCGGTAGATGACGAGGTTCTTCTCATCCTGCTTGGCCATTTCCTCGTAGCGCACCTTGCGCTCGGCGTCGATAGCCTTCTTGCGCTCCAGGAGGGTGTTGTTCTCCTCCTGGCGCTTCTGCTTGTTCAGGGAGATGGTGTTTTCCTCGAAACGCTGGTCGGCGCGGTCGGCATCCTCCTGGTAGTACTGCAGGTCCTTTTCCTGCTTCATGCGCTCCTGGCTCTTCTTGAGCACGGCGGGCAGGATATGGGCCACGCGGTCGCTCTTCACGTAACCGCCGGCAGAGGGGATTTCATCATAGGGGAGCGCGTAGTCCTGCTCACCCTCACCAATGCGGAAGCCCTGGGTGACGGAGGGGATGACGATATCGCTGGCAACGCCCTTGAGCTGGGTGGAGGCACCGCCCACGCGGTAGAATTTCTGGGTGGTCACCTTGATGAGGCCGCAACCCTCCTGGCGGGAGAAGTAGGGCATGAAGGCTGCGAGCTCGCGCGGGAGCTGCACGGTGCCCTTGCCGAAGGTGGTCTTGTCACCCACGATGAGCGCGCGGCCGTAGTCTGCCATGGCCCCGGCGAAAATCTCGGAAGCGGAGGCGCTGAGCTTGTTGATGAGCACCACCACCTGGCCGTTGAACATGGGCTTGCCGCTCACGGTGATCCGCTCCACCAAACCGCGGGAATCCTTCACCTGCACCACGGGGCCGGCACCGGTGAAGAGGCCCACCATCTTGCGCACCTCCTCCAGGGAGCCGCCGCCGTTGAAGCGGAGGTCCACCACAATGCCCTGCACGCCTTCCTTGATCATGCGGCCCATGATGCGCTTCACGTCTGCCGCGCAGTGCACCTCGTTGTTGTCCAGGTCCATGTAGAAGGAGGGGAGGGTGAGGATGCCGAGCTTGTAGGTGGAGGGATTGCCGGAGGCGTCCTTGCCCTTCATCTCCACAATCTTGCCGCTGGCAAGCTCCTCTGACATGGGCACCACGTCTCTGGTGATGGTGACCACGCGGGATTCCCCGGTATCGGCGTCCTGCACGCGCATGTGGATGGGCTTGCCCGCCTTGCCGCGGATGTGGTCCACCACTTTGTCGATGCTCAGGAACATGATGTCCGTCCAGTTCTCACCATCCTCGGAGACGGCCACAATGTGGTCGCCGAGCTTGAGCAGGCCGCTCTTGGCGGTGGGGCCGCCCTTCACGATACCCTCAATGGTGGTGGAGCCGTCGTCGTCCGCCTTGAGGCGTGCGCCGATACCCACGATGGAGGCCTTGAGCATGTCCTTGAAGCGCTGCTCCTCGCGGGCGCCCATGTAGTCGCTGTGCGGGTCGTACACGCGGGAAACGGCGTTGAGCAGGTAGGAGACCATGTCCTCGCGGTCGGCCTCCACAAAATCGGAGCGCATGCGCTTGAGGCGGGCGAGCAGCTTGTCGTGCACGCTCATCTCCTTGGCGTTGGGGTCCGGCTTGCCCTTGGCGGCGGCCAGCTTGGCCATGTTCTCGCGGCGGCTCACCTCGGAAAGGAACATGTCCTCCACCTGGTCCTTCCACACCTGGTCAAGCTCTGCGGCGTTCTTGGCGCGGGGGAGCTTGCGGCGGGAGCGGGGGATGGTGCGGTCGGAATCGAAGGCGGGCAGCTTGCCGTCCATCTCCTTGATCATCTTTTCCGCCTGGGCAATGCGCTCCAGCGCCTTCTGCTGGAACACGCCGTACATGGCCTCTGCCAGCTTGGTGGTCTCCCCGGTTACCAGATAGTCGCCGAAGGTGCTGCCGTACTGCTCGAAGAGCGCATCCACGTCCTCCTGGGAAAGGAAGAGGTGCTGCGGGTCCTGCATCTGGATATAGTTTTCAAAGAACTTGGTGTACATGTCCTGCGTAAACAGGGCATGGGACACGTGGGAGCTTTGTATCAGGCGGGCAAACAACTGCCCGATTTGATCGTAGTCGGGTGCGGCCTGCACGGCCGGCACCAGGGTACCCACGGCCAGTGCGGCTGCGGCTCCCATCATGCGCGCGCGGCGCATCCATCCGGTTATCTGGGTTTTCATCATTGGTAAAAAATGGCGGCGGCGGGGCAGCCGTTCCGGCTCACCCGTCCGCCTGTGTGGTCTATACTATGCACGCAATCCCGCCGCAGCGCCACCCCGAAATTCAGTCATGACACAATACGGCGGGAAACGCAGCGCCCCGGCCGGCGGCAGAGAGCAGCGCCGCCGGCGGTGCGTTGTTCAAGGGGTTATGCCTTCTTGGCGCGGCGGGGACGGTGGGCGCGCACCATGCGGCAGCCGATGCTCTCGGCAAGCTTGCGCATACCATCCTCCAGCACGGACACGCGCTCGCGGGCGGCCTTCAGGGAAGATTCAAGCCTCTTGGCGCGAGACTTGGCCTTGCGGGCCTCCGCCTTGAGGGCGCGCACATCCTCCTTGGCTGCGGCCTTGGTGGTCACGGCCTTGCGGCGGCCGCGGGGCTGGGGCTGGAAGCGGGCGGCAATGGCGTCTTCCGCCTGCTTCTTCCAAAGGGAAACCAAGGTGGGGGCAATATTCTTCTCCTTGGCAATCTTTTGAATCGTGGTTTTCTTGGTGAGAACACTGCAGATGATTTGAGTCTTCTCCGCAGCCGTGTAGGTTGTATGAGTTCTAGCCATAATTAGATAGCGTTTTCGCTGAACGTATTATAAAGCCTGCTATTTGCGAGCGCAAGCATTTTTTTTGAAAAAGATGAAAACAGCGCTTCAAAATGACCTCTTGCCGCGCATGGGAGCAGGCTTCCATGAGAATGCCATGAATTGCAAAACAGATTGCGGGACAAGGGAAATACGCTCGCTCCAACAATGTCCCGGTCATATCATTGGGTGATTGGTATCAAGGGTGGGAAGCCGCCAAATTATTATTTAACCAAAATGAAATGATTTCTTGACAGCGTTGAAAAGGCGTGGTAACTTGCCTTGTGGGCAAGCAGCCCTGCATCACCCTGTACACAAAAAAACGTCATGTTCAAGAAACACCGCACGCGTGCCCTGGCAACAGGATTGGGAATAGCCGCAGCCGCCGTAATGAGCAGCTGCGGGGAAGACAGCAGCAAGGGGACGGAACCGGCGGCGGAGCAAGCGCCTGCAGAGCCGGCTGCGCAGACAGCCGCCCCGCAGGAGGCCCCGCAACCGACGCCCCAGCCTGCGGAGCAGCCCCAGCCCGCACCGGAGCCCCAAGTACAGGAACCGGAGCAACAGCAAACACCCCCTGCACCTGTGCCCGCTCCCGCAGAGGAGGAAGATACGGCGGAGGAAGTGCCGGAGGCGGAAACCACGCCCGTGCCGGCCATCCCTGCGGATATCTCCATTCCCCAACCGGCAGCCAACGCTCCCACCGCCGTGCTGCAGCTGCACAAGGCAGCCGTTGACGGCGACATGACAGCCCTCAACAACCTGGGCGTGCTCTACGCGCACGGCACAGGGGTGGAGCAGGATGCGCAAAAGGCATTCTCCTGCTACTATCTTGCGGCAGAGGGCGGCGATGCCGAGGCGCAGTTCAACCTGGCCCGCTGCTATGTGACCGGGCAAGGCATTGCCGCCAACGCGCAGGAATTCTTCAAGTGGTGCAACAAAGCGGCGCTCAACAACCAGGTGGACGCCCAGTACATGCTCGGCATCTGCTACCGGGACGGCCGAGGCGTGCAGGCCAACACCATTGACGCCAAGCGCTGGCTGCAGCGCGCCACCGCCCAGGGCAGCGAAAGGGCCGCGCGGGCGCTTTTCGCCATCGAGCACCCCGGCAAAACCTTCCCGGGAGACACGCCGCAGGCGGCTGCCGCCCCCGCCCAGCCTCCCACCACCGTGGAAAAGCCCGCCCAGGGAACAAGCGCCGCCACCAGCCTGGCAACCACCACCAAGAAAACCAAGCCCACCCCCGCCCCCGTGGCGGCAGAGACTCCCAAGCCTGCCCCCGCTCCGGAAGCGGCAGAGACTCCCAAGCCCGCACCTGCGGCAGGGAACGACGGCGACTACCACATCCTGGCCAAGGGGGAATCCCCCGCATCCGTGGCCAAGAAGTACAAGATTCCGCTGAAGAAGCTCATGGAAATCAACCACTTCACGGACAAGGATGTGCGCCGCCTGCAGATTGGCCAGAAAATCAAGATTCGCCCCTGAGAGAATGTACAATGTGCAATGTACAAAGGTAGTTCATGGAATTGACCTCCGAGCAGGAACGGCGCGTGCTGGCGCTCTTCGGCAAACGGGAGTGGAGGCCCGCCCAGCGTGATTTGCTCTCCCTGGCCCTGTGCGGGGAAAACGCCTTGGGCGTGCTGCCCACCGGGCACGGCAAGAGCCTGTGCTACCAGGCGGCAGCCGTGCTGCTGGGCGGCGTGAGCGTGGTGGTTTCCCCGCTCATCGCGCTCATGCGCGACCAATGCGAAACCCTCACCAAACTGGGCATTGAAGCGGCGCGGTTCGACTCCACGCTGGAAGACTGCGAGAAGGCGCGCGTGCTGCGCGCTACGTCCACCGGGGAGCTGCGCTTGTTGTTCGTGGCCCCGGAATCCCTGGAAAACCACGCGCTGCAGGAAGCGCTTGCCGCCGCTCCGCTCTCCCTCTTTGTGGTGGACGAGGCCCACTGCGTCTCCGAATGGGGGCACAGCTTCCGCCCGGACTACCTGCGGCTCGCGCAGTGGGCGGCGCAGCGGCCCTTCCGCAGTGTGATGGCGCTCACCGCCACAGCCACCACGCGCGTGCAGCGGGATTTGGCGCGCACTTTCCGCATTGGCCCGCAAAACATCATCACCCTGCCCCCCTACCGCCCGAACATCACCCGCATTGCCGCCGCCCCCGCAGACCGCTTTGCCGCCCTCGTGGATTTCCTCTCTGCAGGCAGCGGGGCGCACCTGCCCGCCATCGTCTACTGCCGAGCCCGCAAGGAAACGGAGGCCCTGGCCGCGCGCCTGGCGGAAGCCGGGTTCCGCGCCGCCGGATACCACGCCGGGCAGCCCGCAGAACTGCGCGAAAAGCTCCAGGACGACTTCCTGGCCAACAACCTGCAGGTGCTTACCGCCACCATCGCCTTCGGCATGGGGGTGGACAAGCCGGATGTGCGCTCCGTGGTGCACTACTGCGTGCCCGGCTCACCGGAATCATACCTCCAGGAAAGCGGCCGCGCCGGGCGCGACGGAGCCCCCTGCACCAGCCTGGTGCTGCTCAATGCAGCGGACATCCTGGACGCCCGCAACCGCATCCGCGCGGCAGAGCCGGATGCGGAAGGCGTGCTGCGCAGCGCGCGCTGGCTGCTCCCCGCCGCACGCAGGGTTGTCTCCTTCTGGGAGCTCACCACCTCATGCGACGTGCCGGAGGACGTGCCCCAGCGCCTCCTGCTGCGGCTCCAGGACATGCTGGCCGTGGAGCCGGAATGCTACGGCTGCAAGTACTACAAGGTGAAGCCGCTTTTCCCGCTGGGCTCCATCCTGGACGGCCGGGATGCCGCTGAATCCGCACGCCTGCAATGGCTGGACTCCCACCGCGAGGGCGAAGTGGAAGATGCCGCAGACGCCTGGAATTGCAGCTACGCAGACGCCATGGAGCAGTTGCGCGAATGCGAAACCGCCGGGGAGTGGAAGCTCACCCTCCGCCAGCAGGCCGTCTGCATCCACGCCACGGGCCCCGCAGATGCGCGGGAAGTGGCCGCCGAGCTCTCCGCCTCCTACGCCCGCCGCCGTGAGGCGGACCTGGCGCGCCTGGACACCCTGCTGCACATGCTCACCGCAAAAACATGCATCAACGATGCCCTGCAGCGCTACTTTGCAGATGAACCCATGCCGCCCTGCGGGCACTGCGCCGCCTGCCTGGGTTGCACCCCCGCCCTGCCGCCGCCGGAACCGCCGGCGCCCTGCCCGCCCGCATGCGGAGACGGGGCCGAAATGCCGGAGTTCGACCGCGAGGCGCAGCGGCGCCGCTTCCTGCTGGGCATTGCCTCCCCCGGCATCATGGCCCGCCGGCTCTGGGCGCACCCCCTCTACGCCTCCCGCGCGGGCACCCCTTGGGATAATCTCTGAACCGCGCGTTTTTAGGGTTGACGAAACGGGGGCGCGGTCATAGAATGTGCGGCGTTATGAAGACACCTGTAACCGTAACCGTGACCGGCGCCGCCGGCAACATCGCCTATTCCCTGCTGTTCCGTATCGCCGCCGGCGAAATGCTGGGCGCGGACCAGCCCGTTATCCTGAAGCTCCTGGAAATCCCCCCGTGCCTGGACAAGCTGCACGGCGTGGTGATGGAGCTTGAAGACTGCGCGTTCCCGCTGGTGCAGGGCATCGTGGCCACCTCCGACCCCGCAGAGGCGTTCAAGGATGCCAACTGGTGCATGCTGGTGGGCTCCGTTCCCCGCAAGGACGGTATGGAGCGCAAGGACCTGCTGGGCATCAACGGCAAGGTCTTCGTGGGCCAGGGCCAGGCCATTGCCGCCAACGCCGCCAAGGATTGCCGCGTGTTCGTGGTGGGCAACCCCTGCAACACCAACTGTCTCATCGCCGCCCTCCACGCCGAGGGTATGGACAAGAAGAACTTCTACGCCATGACCATGTTGGACGAGTACCGCGCCAAGAGCCAGCTCGCCGCCAAGGCCGGCGTGCCCGTCTCCGCTGTCACCAACATGACCATCTGGGGCAACCACTCCTCCACCCAGTACCCGGATTTCACCAACGCCAAGATCAACGGCAAGCCCGTGACCGAGGTCATCTCCGACACCGAGTGGCTCAAGGGTGAATTCATCAAGACCGTGCAGCAGCGCGGCGCCGCCATCATCAAGGCACGCGGCGCTTCCTCCGCCGCCTCCGCCGCCAACGCCGCCCTCATGAGCGTGCGCAACCTCACCACCCCCACCAAGGAGGGCGACTGGTACTCCGTGTGCTCCTACACGGACGGCACCAAGTACGGCCTGCCCGCCGGCCTCATCTGCTCCCAGCCCACCCGCACGAACGCGGACGGCACCGTGAGCATTGTGGAGGGCCTGGAGCTGGATGCCTTCTCCCGCGAGAAGATCGAGGCCTCCTGCAAGGAGCTTCAGGAAGAGAAGGACGCCGTCTCCCACCTGTAAGATTCCTGCAGCGGATCATTCCCGAACCGCCCGGCTGCCCGCCGGGCGGTTCTTTTTGGGCCCACATGTGTCCCAATAAATGGATTCACATTTTGCAACGAGCTGATGGGCAATCATTAGGAAAAACGCCCAAAATTGAAGCCCCCTCTTTGAATTTTATCAGTAAAGGCGGCCGGAGATATGCGGGCGGGATAGCGGAGCCACCCCGCAGAGCGGGGTTCACGAGCCGCGTCATTTGGGCGGTGGTTACCCCACGGGTTTACACCCGTGGCTCAACG
>JAZLHB010000087.1:0-1349 GCA_045616565.1 Akkermansia sp.
GTTAAAGCGGCACGCGAGCTGGGTTCAGAACGTCGCGAGACAGTTCGGTCCTCTATCCTCTGTGGGCGTTGGAGAATTGAGGGGTTCAGACCTTAGTACGAGAGGACCGGGTCTGACGCACCACTGGTGCACCGGTTGTTCCGCCTAGGAGCACGGCCGGGTAGCTAAGTGCGGAAGGAATAAGCGCTGAAAGCATCTAAGCGCCAAGTCCCTCCCAAGATGAGTTCTCCCTACAGGAGCGTGGAAGACGACCACGTCGATAGGGCGCAGGTGTAATTGCAGCAATGCATTCAGCCGAGCGCTACTAACATCCAATTGACCTCAACACCACCCCGGGTGGCTGCTTTCAAAAAACTTGATTCAAGCTCAATTCAAAATAGTACATAGTAAATCGTAAATCCCCCGCGCCGCCTTGCGGATGCCAGTCCTCCCCGAACCGGAAACTGCACCAAACTTTCAACAAACCGGCCCTGCAAAGACACCCGGGCACACGGCGCAGCAAAAGAAAAACGCCGCAGCCTGGTGGTCACAGCCTGATGGCCCCACCCGGTCCCATTCCGAACCCGGAAGTGAAACATCAGCACGTCGATGGTAGTCGGACGATAGGTCCCGCGAGAGTAGATAGCCGCCGGAGCCCAATAAAGGCCGCATAGCTAACGCTATGCGGGCTTGTCCGTTATGCGGGGTTAGTATCTCCGTTCAAGGCTGTTACAGAGCTATCGTCCTCCTACCATATTCGTAAGCACTCAATCAAAACCCTTGTAGAGGGGTGAAATATAATGGAGGGATATGTTTACACTCCCTCATAACACTATTGCCTATCTTTACAAGCAGCCCATGGATATGCGACTTGGCATGTTCAGCCTGCAAGGACTAATCTCAGCCTATGAAGAGCACAACCTTACCAAGGGCGCATTCTACATCTTTACCAATCGCCCGCGCACCTTACTCAAAGCCGTTTGGTTTGATGGCACGGGCATCTGCCTGTTTAGCAAACGGCTTGGAAAAGCGCAGTTCAGTTGGCCGTCCACGGCTATCCCGAACGAAGACGCATGGATGCAAATTCACCCCTCAGCCCTCGCCCTTTTGCCGGATGGAATTGAACTGAAAAATGCCATGAAAAAAGCGTGGTATGAATCATGAATTATCTTGATTTTTCAAGACTTTTCGTGTATAATCGCGCGCGCGGCAACCCCTCTTCCGAAGCAAGCACAATTCTCCTTTTCCCCTGCGGAAGAGAACATGATGCTGCGTGATTCGAATCGTTATTTGGAAGAGAAAATCGCCGCTCTCAAAGAGGAAAACGCTCGTCTCCGTGCAGAGCTCTACGGCAAGAAATGCGAGCGCAC
>JAZLHB010000088.1:0-27403 GCA_045616565.1 Akkermansia sp.
CCGGCGCAGGGCGCTGGGTGTTGTTGCGCGGGGCGGCAGCCTTGTTTTTGTTGGTTGGGGCGGGTTTGGCAGGCGTGTTTTTCACAGGTTCTGCCGGTTTCACAGGTGTGGGAGGTGCAGCAGGCTTGGCTGTTGGGGCGGCGGCCTGGTCTCTCTGCTGGAGAGTTGTCTCCGGGTTCATGATTTCCGCGAAGGTGGCAATGCCCTCCGCCAGGGCCCTGGCCAGCTTGCCGCGGTATTCCTCTGTGCTCAGCAGGGTTCCTTCCTCCTTGTTTCCGGCATAGCCCAGCTCCACCAGGGCGGCGGGGCAGGAGACGGAGCTCAGGATGCTGTAATGGGCGTGGCGGCATCCGCCGTCTGCCGCGCCGCAGCGGCGCACCAGGGAAGATTGCAGGGCCATGGCAAGCGCGGCGTTGGAGGTGTCGTACTCGTTGCCGGGCACGGGTGCGTCATCTGATTCCGCAGGGTCCACGGTGTAGGTTTCCACGCCGCGCATATCGCTGCGGCCGCTGTTGAGGTGCAGGCTGATAAAGACGGCGTTTGCCGCCGCGTTGGCGGCATCCACGCGCTGCTGGTCGGAAAGGTAGCGGTTGTCCTCATGCGTGAGCAGCACCAGGAAGCCGCGCTTTTCCAGCTCCGCGCGCAGGGCGGCCGCCACCAGGAGCGTGGTGTCCGCCTCCCGCACATAGGGAGTGACGGTTCCTGCATCATGTCCGCCGTGCCCGGCATCCACCACCACGGTTTTCACCGTGCGGCGGTTGTGGATGTAGGTGGGGCGCAGCACGGGATCGATGAGCTTCACCATGTCCACCTTGGACACCAGCAAATCCCCGTTTTCCGCACGGCGCGCGGGGTGGGAGAGGCGGCAGCGGATGCCGTTGAGGGTAATATCGCGCGCATCCGGGCCAAAGGTGAGCTTGAGCTCTCCGTTGCCCACGCAGTGTGCACCCTCCGCGCCTTGCATGGGGATGAGCTTGTAGAAGCTGCGCAGGTCCTCCAGCGGCAGGTAGTCTGTCTGCCCGAGCCGCGTGTTGTGCCACATGAAACCGTCTGCCGTCACGGCGGGGCAGGGCGGTGTGAGCAGAAGCATGCAGGCCAGTGCGGGGCCTGCGCAGAGAAGGGGGAGGAGCTTCATTTGCGGGATGACTTGTTGGTGTACTGGAGCTGGCGCGCGCGCTCGCCGGAGATGCTGGTTCTCACGTGCGGCCCCTTGGCGGGTGTTCCCTTGGAGGAGCCCACCTTGCTGGTGCGTGCCATCTGGGTGTTGCGCGGGCGGTTGGAGCACACGGTGTTGCTGTAGGAGATGATGCCTTCCACAATGGCGAGCGCCAGCTTGTTCTGGTACTCATCCGTGGTGATTTTCACGCCCTCGTCTGCGTTGGAGACAAAGCCGCCCTCAAAGAGGATGGCAGGGCGGTGGATGGTGCAGAGCACGCTGAAGCGCGCGCGCTGGATGCCGCGGTCGAACGCGCGCGTGTTGCGGATGGCGCGGCTGTGGATGGCGGTGGCCAGGGCAATGTTCTCGCTGTCCTGGTTGTTGCCGCTCAGCTCCTCCGTGCGGCGCGTGCGGGCAAAGGGAGAGGTGGTGCCGTGCGGGGCCAGGGTGAAGGTTTCGATGCCGTTGGCGTGGCTGCCGCCGGAGTTGTGGTGAATGCTCACAAAGATGGAATCCGGCGTTTTGTTCGCAATGTCCACCCGCTGTTGCAGCGTCAGGAAATAATCCTGGTCGCGCGTCATCACCACGCTGTAGCCGCGCTTCTGCAGCAACACGCGCACCTTGTGCGCCAGCGCCAGGTTGCAATCCTTCTCCACCGCATAGGCGCTCTTGGCCCCGGCATCATGCCCGCCGTGCCCGGCGTCCACCACCACGGTGCGGATGGTGCCCGCGTTTTCGGAATAGCGCGGGCGCAGCACGGGATCCACCAGTTTCTGCATATCGGTGGAGGAAATCATGAGCGTGCCGTCCACGGTCTGCACGGGGAAGGAGAGGATGTAGCGGTAGTTGTTGACGTAGAAATCCTGCTTTCCGGGGCGAATGGAGACCACGCGGTTTCCGGCGCCGTAGGATTGGCATCCGGCGCGCCCCTGCACGGGCTTGAAGCCGTAGAAATCCCACACATCCGCCAGCCGCACGTAGTCCTGGCCGTTCACGGTGGCGTGCTCAAAGCGCTCCGCGCCGAACGCCAGCGTGACCAGCCCCAAAAACAGGGCGGCCGCATAGCTCAGGATTGTGTGGTTGCGAATCATTCGGAATGTCTTTTCATTCTACCACCCTCCCCCCGCGCGCCTCAAGCCTAATATCCGTTATACATGAAAAGGGCCTCCCGAATCATCGGGAGGCCCCTTGGAATAGCAGGAGCGAGATTTGAACTCGCGACCAAAGGCTTATGAGTCCTCTGCTCTACCACTGAGCTATCCTGCCATGGTTGCCTTGCGGCATGTGCGGGGCAGTTTATATCGCGCGGCGGCGTTTGTCCAGCCCAAAATCAAAAAAAATGTCATGCAGGCGGGAAAAGGGAGGCTTCCCTGTGAGCCGCAGCCGCGTAAAAAAAGGAGCACGTGACATGGATTGGGCTTCACCTGGAGGCGGAAACGCGCTATAAAGAAAGCGTGCCTGTTTGCCCGCAATGTTCTGCCACAATCCACACCGGTGCGTTGCACCGGTGCCCTGCCTGCGGGTACAGTTTAGCGCGTGCGGATGGCAAGTTCGGCACAGGGCATGTGGAGTTCACGCGCGTGCTGGATGCCGCCGGTGTGCTCAAGCACCATGACCGCGTGGAGCTGATGCGCTTCCTGGAGGATTTGGAGCGCAACCTGCCGCCTGTGGCGCTGGGCGTGTACATCACGGACCACGGGCAGGCGCGGGAGCTGCGCCCCCACGCGCACTGGATACTCAACCATGCCCGCATTCACCATCCCTCCTTCGGCAAGCGCGAGCAGAACAAGGCGTACGAGGATGCCAAGGTGCGCGAGCGTTTGCGCGAGAAGGGCGATCCCATCCCCGTGCATGCGGAAACGGGCGTGATGCACATGCTGCGTGATTGCTGGGATGGAGTGAAGGGCCGCGTGCGGGATATCTTCCACCCCTATTCCACCCCGGCAAAAATGGAGTGGGCATTTATCCTGGTGATGGATGTGCAGCTGGAGATGGCGTGTTTCTCTTGGGGCTACAGGCTGGATCCGTACATCAACCCGGAGAAAATCAACAAGGCCATCGTCGCCGCTCGCCTCCAGTTCCGTGAGCGCGCCACCGTGCCCGGCATCAAGAAGGTCATGAAGAACGCCGTGCGCATTATCGCCACGGATTCCCGCGCCGTGATGCGCAGCATCCGCCGAGAGGGCCGCGTGGGCAAGCCCGTGGGCGTGGAGACCATGCCCGCGCTGCGCAAGGGAGCCAACATGCTGATGTGCGCCGCTGCCGTTTCCCTGTTGGCCGTAGATTCCGCCGCCGCAGCACCCGCCACCGCTTCATCCAAGAAACCCGCCGCCACCGCCAAGGCGCGTGCCACCGCAGCCACGCAAACCGCCAAAAAGCCAGCAGCCAAGCCCGCTGCCAGGCAGGCTGCTGCCAAGCAGGCCACTGCACCCGCCAAGGCGCGTACAACCACCACCAAGCCGGCTGCAACCACCACCAGGAAGACCACCCCTACCAAGAAGCCAACCACTGCCACCACGCGGAAATCCACCGCCGCCCCCACCAGAAAACCCGTGAAGAGGAATGAAAAGAAGGTGGACAAGGACGAGAAGAAAGGCGCCATCGGAGAACCGGAAAAGGTGAGGGATGAAACGGAACCCCTCATCGTTCCCGCCCGCCTGCCGGAGGACAAGCCTGCCGCGCCGCGTTTGCCGGATGCCCCGCTGACGCCCAATCTGGTGAACGACGACATTGCGGAGGATGTGGATGACGGCGTGGAAGAAGTGGACGTGGAAGACACCCCGCCTCCCTCTGTGGCGAAGGATGCGGATGCCGCATCGTTTGATTCCGCCCCGCGCTGGAAACCGGAGGACTACGCGCTGCTCATGAAAGGCAGCCTGCAGACCGGCTACACCGCGCTTTTCCCCGCCAAGGGCGAGGCCGCGCCCAGTCCCTACCGCACCACCGGCAACGCCCGCCCCGCTCCCGTGGAGGAAAGCGACACCGTGGTGCTCGCCAAGTATTGCGAGGAGTACACCAAGCCCTCTCCCTCCGGTCTCATCGACCCACAGGGGCTGCTCTCCACCATGGAGCGGGACGACGTGGAGCATGTGCTGCGTGAAATCAACGGCAACGGCCGCTTCCGCATCTACACCGCCGTCATCAAGGCCGGGCAGGAAATGCCGCGCGACCTCGCCGTGGGCACCCTGGCCACCGCCGTGGCACAGCCTTGCGAGTACGCCATACTCCTGCTCTACCACATCGGCAGCCCCGGCAACCTGGAGCTCGGCTACCAGGAAATCAAGGCGGACGACACCCAGCGCCACGAATGGCTCAACAAGGTGCGCACCGCCGCAGCGGAGCAGGGCTCCGGCGTGGACGGCCTGCTGGCCGCCATGCGCCAGGTGAGCGCCAACACGGCACCCCTGGCCGCATCCTTCACCCCGCTCACCCCGGAGAACACCTCCAAGGCACCCAAGCTGGAGATTCAGTACAAGCAGGTGGAGGAGAAGAAGGAGCCGGGCCTCAAGGAAAAAATCACGGAAACCCTCAAGGACCCGGAGAACGCCTCCTACCTGCCCTACATCGGCGGCGTGGTCGGTCTGCTGGCGCTAGTGCTGGCAGTGGTGCTCTACCGCCGCCGCCATTCGCCCGACCTGTTGGACACCACCCCGGATTGGCGCCTGAGCGCGCCCTACGGCGCAGGCGTCAGCCGTCTTGTCAAATACCTGGAGGGCAAGGAGAGCGAGAAGGAGAAAACCCTCTTCTAAGCCGCTGGTGCCGCCTATGCCCAAAGGGACGCGTATATGGCAAAACTGCGTGCTTGTCACGCGCGCGCGGGAGTGCTAGAATGTCTTTGCTGTGGTAGCCACACACACAATGATATGAAGCTCCACCTTCCATTTCTTCTCCGCCGCGCAGTAATCCGGGCCCTGTTTGCGGCAGGCTCGGTTTTGGCAACGCTGGCAAGTGCTACCCAGGCCGACATGATAACGCCGGACGGGCGCACCGCCACCTCCGTGATACAGAGCGGCAACGTGTACAACGTGTACACCAACACCGTGAGGGGCGGCACCGGCTTCAACAGCTTCTCCACGTTTGACGTGTATGCGGACACCACGGCGAACCTGCACCTGGCGGACGGCACGGGCAGGCTCATCAACGTGGTGCGGGATTCCGCCTCGCACATCGACGGTGTGCTCAACAGCTACAAGAACGGCCGCATTGGCGGTGATGTGTACTTCCTGAACCCGAATGGCATCTTCGTGGGCAAGAGCGGCGTCATCAACGTGGGCAGCATCTCCATGAGCACGCCCACCGCCGCCTTCGTGGAGCAGCTCATTGCGCGCGACGGCAGCATCTCCCCCACGGCCACGCAGGCCGTGCTGGCGGGTGACATGCCCATCAACGAGAAGGGCACCATCTCCATCAAGGGCAAGGTGAACGCCCGCAACAGCGTGGAAATGCGCGCCGGAAAGGTGGAGGTGAAGGGCGGCGAGATCAACACCGGCGTGAAGTTCCGCGAGATGGTGAACACCGGCAAGCGCAAGGTGGACACCAAGGGCATGAGCATCCAGGACGGCCGCCTGAGCTTCGGCAAGAAGCCCGCCAAGGCCCGCAGGGCCGTTGCCAAGGTGCAGAAGCAGGAGAGGAAAGCGGATATCGCCATCTTTGCGGATGACGTGCTGGTGGACGGCGGCGACCTGAACGCCGACTGGGTCTACATCGACCCGGACAAGCTGGAGTTCTCCAACATCGCCATCAGCGGAGACTACACGTTGGAGGCGCGCGTCATTGTGCTCAACAACATCTCCGTGAAGCAGGGGGAGAAGCTCACCAGCTTCACGCTCAACGCCGCTAATGAGCTGGCGGACGGCACCTTTGCGGGCAACGTGAGCATCACGCTCTCCAACAGCAACATCACGGCGGACAGGGTGGACATCTCCGCAACCGCCACCACCAACGCCGCAGAGGCCGCCATCACGATTTCCAAGAGCGCCATCGAGGCTGCGCTGGCGGACAACGCGCTCAACATCAGCGCCACCTCCGAGAGCGGCAACACGCGTGTGGACATTCAGGACAGCACCCTGACCGGTGCCGGAGACGTGGAAATGGCGGCAGTAAGCCTCAAAGGAAACGCCGCACTCACGCTGGGGGAGGCCTCCGGCATCACGGCGGATATCGTGACACTCATTGCAGGCACCATCACCGGTGATGCCGATGTGAATGTGCGGGGCAGGATAACCGGCGGGAATGAAGTGAACATCACCGCCACCACCGGCAATGTGATTGGCTCCGAGGTGGAGGAAATCCAGGATATGGAGTTCACGCCGGAGGGCGGCGGCAACGCCACGGTGACGGTGGACGGCACCGTGGCGGCCCAAGGCGCGCTGACGGTAGCCGCCATTGCCCAGGGCACCCGCGGCAACGCCACGCTCAACATCAACGGCAAGCTGAGCTCCCTGTACACCGAAACGAAGACGGTGGGCGAGCTTGCCCTGGAGCGCACGCAGGCGGAAACCGTGCTGGAAACGGATACGGAGGAGCAGGTGAATGCCAAAAACGCCGCCTATCTGGAGCGCTACGCCCAGTATCTCAAGACCAAGGAGACAGACAGCGCCGCCACCGCAACCATTGAACTTGCGGCCAACGCCTCGGCAGGCAATGCCTTCATCACGCAGTCCGCCGCCTCCGGGCTGCAAGCCAGCCTGAGCGTGGACATCAAGGCCAATGCCGCCCAGACGGCCTCCATCCTGCTGGCAGGCAAGACCGGTAGCGGCAACATCAACGCCGCCGCCACGGGAGAAACGGCCACCCTGCGCGTGGCGGAGGGTGCCACCCTGGCATCCCACCCGCACCAGAGCTTCACTCAGGACGGCACGGTGATTTCCGTGAACAAGGGCAACGGAACCATTTTCCTTGCCGCCAGGGCACGCCAGGACAACCAGCCCGCACCCACCCCGGAACCCGCCAAGAACAGCGGCATCCTGCTGGAGGTGGCGGGTTCCCTGACCGCGCGGCGGGAGATGCAGGACGGCGCGGGAGCGGGCGGCGGAATCAGCCTGGCTTCCGACGGCAAGCTCACCGTCACCGGCACGGCGGTGCTGGATGCCTCCTCCGCCAACGGCAAGGGCGGCACCATGAGCCTGGACGCCACGGAGTACGGGCTCGCCAATCCCCTGTCCTACAGTGTGGCCGGAACCGCAGGCAAGGGTGCCATCGATTTGGTGAACCACGAGGGAATCACGGGTGACAACATCAACGACATCGACAACATCTCCCGCCAATTCATCCAAAAGACGCTCAAGCTTTCCGATTTGAGCGATGCCGAGGAATGGACGAGCGGCTTCACCCTGGCCAAGCTCTCCGGCATCATTACGCTGACCCGGGACGTGGAGGCGTCCATCCGAAACGTAGCCATAGAGGACGGCACAACCATCATCGGCAACGGGCACAGCCTGACCCTCACCCATTCCTTCCTGCACTACCTGTCGCCGACACACGTTCTCACCATCGGCGATGACGTGACCATCCAAGGAGTGAAGGACTTCACCTTTGAATTCTCCAATGGCACCCTGCCCGGACTCCTGGCGGACTGGCATGTCTTCACCAACACATCCTTGAACGTTGGCAAGAACTTCACAGTTCAGGCATCCGGCAACGTCACCATGGCTATGGAGGGTTACGGCAACACCTACATCGCCTTCAAGGAGGGTGTCAACATCACGGCCGGCGGGGATGTCAGCATCAGCGCCAAGAACACGCTCGGCTGGGGCGGCACCCTGGGCAACACCACCCCCACGGATGTGCTGGGCTCCATTGTGAAGATGATTCCGGGCGCGAGCGATACGGAAGTGGGCAAGGCCTTTTCCAAGGTGGGCCTGGTCAAGTTTGAATCCGGCAAGTTCTTCGTCATGGTCATCAAGCGTCTCTTGGGCAAGGAGAACAGCAAGGAGCTTATGCCGCAAATCGGTGTGCGCGTTTCCAAGGCATCCGTCTCCTTTGCGAACGAGGAAGGCAAAAAGGCCGGAAGCATCCAAGGCAATACCGTCACCATCAGCTCCGCATCCACGGCAGACCTGAGCGGCCGCCAGGTTGCAGGTAGCGGCGGTTGCGCGCCCCTGGCCCTTTCCGTAGGATACATCTACAACAACAGCAAGGTGGACCTGGGCCGGGATCTCACGATTACCGCCACCGGAGCCTCCGATGCGGGTACGAGCGTTTCCATCACCAGCGCCACCAAGAGCAAGCTCAGCCTGGAAAACTGCTTCTCCAGCAACACGAAGGACTACGCCCTGGGCCTGCTGCTCTCCGTGGGAACGGACTTCAACGCCGTGAACGTGGACAAGAGCGTCACCATCAACGCGGAGAAGGACATCAACATCGGCACAACGAGCGACATAAGCGCGCGCCCCTTCATGTCGCTTGGTTCCGGCTGGGAGAAGAAGGTTGGGAAGGAGCCGGGCAAGGAATACGAGAAAGAGGCCCCTGCCGCCAACAACCTTTTCATGGTCGGCGTGAACCTGCTGGTTCACAAGAACCATGTGTGCATCGACGGCTCGCTGACCTCCAACCATGGAAGCATCGGCATGCAATCGGTGGACGACATCGTCTCCACGCTGTCCATGAGCGGCAGTCTCCAGTATACCCTGGGGCAGGCCAAGGAGAAAAAGCCGAAGAAGGAGCAAAGTTTCTTTGAATACCTGGGCACGGCCTTCCGGGAATGCATCGTCATCGACCTGGGCATCGGCAAGATGAGGATTGACGAAAACTTCAAGAAGCTCATCGACCAAGACAACCTGGCCGGATTCTTCAAGAAGGGGCATGAACTGTTTGAAGTGCTGGCAGACCGGGAAGCCGCGGTGGAGCGCTGCATCGCCTTGTCCATAGCCACCGATATTGTCATTGCGGACAACAACCTGCAGTTCAACGGCTCGGCCACGGCTGAGAACGGCTCCGTCACCCTGAACGCCGCGTCCTCCATAGAAGCGGCCTGCGGCGCGGAAACCTCCATCGTGGGCCTTCCCGCCAAGAAAGCCATTGCCGGCTCCATTTCCGTGCCCGTCCTCATCGGCGATACCATAGTGGAAATCGGCTCCAACGCCAGCATCGCCGCAGGGGATAACATCAGCATCAGCTCCTCCACGGCCCTGCCGATGTCCTTTGACCTCTTGGGCTGGCGGGACTGGGCGAAGTTTGTGACGAACGCGGGAGGGAACCGCACGACCTCGCAATTCCTGACGGCCCTTCGCGGTTCTCTCCAGTATGTGCGCGACTACAAGGACGCCGGAGATTTCGGCATCCTGAATTCGCTGACCTCCTCCCACGCCTCCACCCTCATGAAGGGCACGGGCAAGGAAGGGGAGGACACCATGACGGCGGGAGGCGACCTGGTGGTGGACGTGCGCAACCTCAACACCCAGACCATCATCAAAGACGGGGCGCACCTCAGGGCGGGCGGCAAGCTGAGCGCCGCCTCATCCGCCAAGGGCACGCAGGTCACCTTTGCCGGGCAGCTTCCGGTCTACCTGACGCTGTGCCGCCCCACGTACATTTCCACCAAAAAGGCGGATTCCGGGTTCGGCGGCTCCATCATCGTGGGAGAGAAGACGCTCAACACCATCACCTACATTGGCGCGGCCACGCTTGAGGCCGCACAGCTGGAGGTGGATGCCACGGGAGAGGCCTTCATGATGGAAATGAGCGTGGCGGGCGGGTTCGGCTCCACGGACGATGCCATCCAGGGCGGGGTCAACATCATCGTTGACAACAAGATGACCGTCAGCGAAATCAGCGGCAACGCCAACATCACCCTCACCGGGAACGCGGAATCCTCCATCACCGCCACAGACAAGAGCGTCCTGCTGAACATCTCCGGAATGGAGGCGGACGGAGGACGCAGGGCCATCGGTTTCGGCGTGGCCGTCACGGTCAACAACGCCTTCACGGCTGCCATGCTGGGCAACAACCTTCCCATCGGCAGTGCCTTTGAGGACAACTGGAACGCCCTGGCGGGGGAACGCGCCCTGCCGTTTAACCGCGCGGGCGCCATCACCCTGAACCTCGATGGCTACGGCAATCTCAACGTGGAGGCCGCAAACACGGGCACGCTTGTCAACATCGGCATCTCCTGCGCCGTGCAAACGAACAAGGGGGACCATTCGCCGGAGGCTGCCGCGGCCGCCAACGTGGGCGTATCCTACAACCAAACCGAAACCACCGCGCGGCAGGATGGCGTTACCGCCGCCAACGCCAGGTTGAACAACATCACCACCCAGGCAACGGACAGCACCACCATTGTCTCCGTGGCGGGGGATGCCGCCGTCAACACAGCGGACAAGAACACCGCCACCGGAGCCGGGGCCATCTCCATCAACCGCGGTGTGATGGATACCACGGCCTACGTCACGGATTGCGACTTCCGCAACATCGGGGCCTTCTTCATGAACTCCAAGAACACCGCCACGGTGGTGGCGGTGGATGTGGCGGCGGGTGTGGGTGCAGCCACCGCCGGCATTGCAGCCGGCAGCGCGTGGAACTCCCTTTCCGGCAACACGGGTGCCTACCTCACCGGTGGCAATGTCTCCGCGCAGGGTGTCACCATCACCTCCGTCACGGACCTGACCTCCTTCTCCTGCACGCTCGGAGCCGCCCTGGACATCAGCCTGACGGCCAAGGGCGAGGGAGGCGGCGAATTCGACGACCTGGCGCTCGAAAACCTGCTTGACGCACAGAAGAGGAACAACTCGAACGATTTGGAGAACAACCTGCAGAACATCGACAACATCAGCGATGGGAGCAGCAGTCTTCTCAGCGGCGGAAACTTGAGCCAGGGAGAACATTCCCCCCTCCTCCAGGCTTCCAACGGTGTGTCGTTCGACTTCGGCGCCTCCATTGCCAGAAATGCCATGGACATGAGCAGCAAAGCCATCATCGACGGCTGCACCGTCTCAACGCCCGGTGAGCTCTCTGTCACGGCGGAGGACAAATCCGTCATCACGGCCGTCAGCATCGGCGCGGCAGCCTCGCATGAAAAGGGCCTCTCTGTGGGCGCGGGCGGCGTCTTCTCCTTTGCGCCCGTCAGTTCCACCACGGAAGCCGCCATCCGCAAGGCTTCCATTGGCGCGGGCAGTCTCACCCTGCACGCCACGGACAAGCACCGCGAGCGCCTGTGGAGTTTCGGCGGCGGCTATGGGGACACGGCGGGCATCGGCCTGGTGATGTCTTGGGGCAGCTATGCCGGGGCCGCCACCCTGGCCCTGATAGAGGATGTCACTGCCACAATCGGCAGCAAGGCGGATATCTTGGCCTCCTCCAACCTGGATGCCACCTACATCTCCGTGGGAGCCTCGGGGAGCAAGGGGGCCTTGTCGACCACCGGCATGCTCAACTACCTGAACTTCAACAATCATGTTACCACCGACATCAAGGGCAGCACCCTGACTGTCACGGCGGCGGACGGCGTTTTCAAGGCGCTTTCCCAAGGAACGCGCACCTTCACGGACGGTGTGGGCGCGCTCACTGTCCGCGCGGGCGGTAAAAAGCCCGGTGCAGGTATCGGCGGGGCGCTTTCCTTCGTCTATGTGGGCGGCAACGGGGACAAGGACACCAATGTGACGGAGATGCTCGTGAGCAACAGCGTCATCAACAACAGCGGCACCACCGAGTTGCTGGCGGACGGGAGCACCACGGGCATCCTTGCGGGCGCGAATGCCACCGTTACCGGCGGCAAGGCCGGCATTGCCGGCAGCGGCAGCTTCTCCTGGGTGTCCGATGCTTCCGTCACCCAGGTGGATATCCTGGATTCCTTCTTCAACAAGAGGGGGCTGGAAAGCGACAGGAAAGCCGATATCAAGGCGGAAGCCACAGGGAAAAGCACTCTCACGCTCGGATTCGGCACGCTGGGTGTGCAAATCGGCAAGGGGGTCGGTCTCGGTGCCGGCGTGGCCGTGCTCAAGGACAACGCCACCACGGCCGCCACAATGACCAGGGGAGGCGTGGTAAATGCGCACAATTTCACCCTGCACGCCTCCGGTGGCGCAGATTTGTCCGGCCTGGTCATCGGTTGCGGGGCTTCCGGCCTGGCGGGTGTCTCCGGCAGCGCGCTGGCAGCTTCCATCACGCACAATGTCATTGCAAGCCTGGATGAATCCGTCATGCACATGAACGGCGCCCTCACCATCAAGGCGGACAACAAATCCAACGTCGGCAAGGACGATTCCACCCGCTTCACCGTTGCCAACGCGGCGCTGGGCGCGCTGGGCGGCGGAGTCGGCGTGGATGTCAGCGTCATCGACATCAGCGACCGCGTGATAGCCAAGGCGCACAATGTCTCTGTGAGCTCCGGGTCCATGAATGTCTTGGCGCAGGAAACCGGCAACGCAGATGCGGTGACGGTGAATGTAGGCGGCGGGTTGTTCGGCGCCGGCAACCTGAATATCGTGCGCCCGGTGCTTCGCGGCGCGGCAGAGGCCTCCATCACGGCGGATAAGGCCGTGATTGCGCAAGACCAGGCCGTGGGTATCACCACCACGGGGGATTTGAACGTGAAGGCGCAAAACGACCAGTGGTTGCGTTCGCACCTGTGGACCTTCGCCCTTTCCGTCAATCCGGAAGCATCCGTCTCCGCCAACCTCTGTGTGAACGCCATCAACATGGCAGGCTCCTCCAATGCCTGGATTCAGGGTGCCATGCCCATCACCCTGGGTGGCAACCTGAATGTCACGGCAGACACAACGCGGACGGCCACCTACACCACCGTGCCCGTTTCCGGCTCGCTGGGGCTCAGCATCAACGTGGATGTCAACGCCCTGCGCGTTTCCAGCGACACCTCGTCCCTGACCGCCGAGGAGGAGAAGAACAAGGCCAAGGCCGCTGCGGAGATTGATGCGGAGATTGACGCGGTATGCCGTTTCATTGAAGGCTCCGGTATCAAGCTGGACGAGGGAACGCAGTTGATGGTGAGCGCCGATGTGCGCGGAGCCATGGGCCGCGCGGCGGCTGCGGTGGACAAAATCCAATCACCGGAAACCTCCGCCAAGGTCGATCTCGGCGGCATGAGCGCCAGTGTGGGCGGCAACGCCACCATCTTGGCCACGGATACCATCACCACCACGCCGACCACGGTCCCCGTGACGGGCGGCATCCTTGCCATTGCCCCCCATTTCAACATCACCAACGTGGCATCCACCGTGAATGCCGTCGTCAACAACACCGTTCTCAACGCCACCGGCGACATCACCATCGATGCCCGGCAGCAGCACACCGACAATTTCCACAACGTGGGCGTGGCCGTGGCCGGCGGAGCCGCCACGTTTGCCGTGTACGACTGGACGGACACCGCCAACACGGGAGTCGAGCTGAAGGGAGCCACGAAATTCAAGGCCGGGGGCTCCATCAATCTCGCCACGCATTCCGATATCAAGGAAACGTACCACCATGTCAACGTAGCCGCGAGCCTCGGCAACATCGCCTTCATTGTTCCCTCCTTCACGCAGAAGGAAACCAATACCCTCACCATGGGCCAAGGCATAGCCATTGAGGCGCAGAACGCCGTTACCATCGGCACCAACTCCATCTTCAACCTGGATGCCTCCGTCTACGATATCACGCTGGCCGTTGTTTCCGCCGGGGCCACGCCCATCACTTTCAACCTGGGCACCACGCAAACCCTGACTGTGGAGGACAATGCCGGCATCACCGGCAACTCGGTGGACATTCTCCAGAACATCGACCGCACGCTCGGGATTACCATGGACCACATCAGCGGCAGCGGTTTGGGGCTTTCCTTCCCCATGCTGGAAACCATCGACACCGTGACTGCCACCTTGAGCATAGGCAACAATGCCTCCATCACCGCGCGGACCGGGAACATCACCATCGATTCAGTGGCCGCCACCTATGGCAAGCTCGCCTTCCTCGGCGTGAACGCCATCGGTATCAACATTTCTCTCCCCACGAACAAATTCACGCAGAACGTGACCAATGAGACGAAGCTGGGCAAGAACGCCAAGCTGCGAGCGGAAAAGGGATCCATGACCGTGCGTGCCCGCAGCAAGCACACCGGAGATATGACCGGCCACAACATTGTGGCCAATGCGGCCAACATTGCAGATTTCCTCTGCACCACCAACAAGGGCTACACCACGAGCAATGTCGCCATCGGCACGGGGTTTGACGCCAAGGGTAAATCGCTTACCCTGGAGGCGCTCAACACGGACGAGTTCCTCTGCTTCGGCAAGAAGGTGAGCGTATCACTCCTGCTCAATCCGTTCAGCAAAAACGCCTTTGAGACGGGCGGCACCTCCACCGCCGACATCACGCTGCACGGCGGCAAGATTGATGTGGAGCGGCTTGTCGCTAGGGCGCAGACGGAGGCCGGCATCAAGGTCACCCAACTGATAGGCGGCGGCAGCATCACGGTTGATGTCAACGTGGGCAAGGTGAAGGCAGATATCACGCAAAATGCCACGGTGACCCTGGGCACGGGCAGCAATGGTTTGGATATCCTGGCGGATGATATCCAAATCAACGCCCACAACAAGCACCTCTTCACGCGCCTGGACGACTCCAAGTCCATGGTGTACGGCGGAGACATGGGGCTTGTTTCCGGCACGTCCAAGGGCACCGTGGATGTGAAGCAAACCGTCAATGCCACCGTGACCTTGGGCAGCGGCTCGCAGATACGCCGCCGCGCGGATGCGCAGCACTACCTGGACAGGGAGGCGTACAGCGCCCTCATCTCCGCCACCAACAACGTGGAGAGCTTTACGGAGATTTCCCTCTTCTCCGGCGGCATCCTGAACGCCAACTGCATCCTGAACACTTCCGACCAGACTGCCGCCAACGCCACGCTCAACCTCAACGGCAGCATTGACACTTGGGGAGACACCGAGCTGACCGCCTACTCCCATGCGAGGCACAACATGGTCAACAGCGTGAAGAGCGGCGCCATCATTCCCACCTTCAACTCATCCGTTGTCAACACCATTGACACCACCGATGCCGTGAACATCAACGGCGCGGTCGAGTCCATCGGCAACATCACCATCCAATCCGGCAGCGCCACCGGCCGCTATCAGCTGGTGGACGGCACCATGCTGCTGGCGGGAGACGATGATACCAACACCACCAACTTCTTCTGGGGCAAGGATGATGCCGTCATCCACAACAAGCGCAGCGAAAGCGTCAGCATCAACGCCGATGTAAGGGCAGGGGGTGAGCTCGCCATCTACAACGACAGTTCCGCCAATACGGTGAAGCAGCCCTTCTCCCAGAAGCGCGACAGCAACGACTACCGCACCGCCGCCCTCGACACGGCGGCCAACGTGACCTCCACCATCCGCATCAACGATGCCGCCAAGCTATACGCCGGTTTGGGCTCCGCCATCCAGATGGTATTGCAGGGCAGCGGAGATTCCCTGAACCTGCAGTTCCGGTCTGCCCAGAGGATTTTCGAGGGCAGCACGCGCCGGGCAGACGGCACCTGGCTTGCCCCGTCCTCCATCCTGGATGCCCTCACCAGCTCCTACCGCGTGCCGGGTGAATCCATGGACCGCGTGGCCGTGGAGGCGCTCACGCTTCCAGGGGCGGCTTTCCGCATTGAGACCAAGGCAGACAAGGGAGTGCTTGCCGGCAAGCTCTACAGCCCCGCCTGGCACGGCCTGGATATATTCTTCTCCGCCTCCTGCAACAGCCATGTTGAAACCAAGGGGGCCACGCTGCAGGGCTATGAGACCGGCCTTATCCTCAACCGCCGCGCGGTGGAGGGAGCCGTGTCCCCCTGCGCCGCGCCGGAGCTTTTCCGCAGCGAGGGTGTGGCCATCCGTTCCGAGGCCAGGGGCAACCTCTACATCTCCGGCAAGTATGATTTCCCCTACAGCAGCTTCTATGCCTCGAGCGAGCACAACCTTGTCATCACGGGCGATATCCGCTGCGGCTCCATGGCCATGGAGGCCGGAGAGGATTTCATCTTTGATGCGCCCGACAAGAACTACAGCCTCACCGGGCCCCTTCAGATGTACACCGGGTTGTTCGATACTTGGGAAGCGGATGCGCAGGGAAGGCTCATAGCGCATGCCGACAAAGTTGCCGAAGCCAGCGGTGACCACGAGAAGAAAACGGACTCCGGGTGCTACAGGGCGGAGAACTACAGCAAGACGTTCTCAGCCGAGGACATTCGGAAAGCCGCGGAACAGGGAACCACCGGGGAGAAGGGCGTTATCCGCGTCTCCGGTTCCGTCTCCATCACGGCCAAGGTTGTGGATCTCAACGGCAAGATCTACAGCGGCAGCCTGCCCCCGGAGATTGTCATCAACCCGGATTTCATGGTGTTGACCGCAGAGGGCAAGGCCATCACCGTGGAACAGGCCCGTATACTCTATGAAGAGGACCATGCCAACAGCATCTTCAAGCTGGATGGATACAAGGGCATTTCCCTGGTGTACGATGCGCAGAACAACTGGATTTCCCTCAACAGCTACCTCTCCAGGGACACGGGTATCGACATTACCGGAACCATCGTCAACTCCAATCCCACCGGAAACGCCGGGCTCTATGTCACGAGCGGCCTGCGGGATGTGGCCGTTACCAACAATTCCGCCTACACCCTCAACATCGGCACGGTGGACTTGACGGCGAAATCCAGCGCAGGCATCACGCTGCGCAACTACGCCACCGGTGAAACCACCACCTATAGGCAGAACGCTGCCGGAGAGTGGATCCAGACCGTGGCGAGCGGGAGCGGTACCACCTCCACCAACCTGGGCTTTGCCACCTCCACCGTTTACGAGGGCACCGCCGATTATCAGGTTGTGTTGACGAAGAAAACCCAAACCCCCATTGAGGAGGCGGGGCGCCTGGAATTCTCCGGCAGCATTGGAGACGCCAAGAAGGGTGACATCTGCAACGACGGCGTCATCGGCACCAAGAAAACCATCATCGACACCATCAAGGTCAACACTGCCGGCGTGCAAATCGAAAGCGAGCTGGACAGTACCTACGCCCCGAGGACAGCGGCGAACGGTTATGCGTATTCCGCGCACTCGCTCAGCGACAAGAAGATTTCCTCACTCGACGATCCCGGGACCTTCTACCGCTGGAAGTACAAGCTCGAATATTCGGACCTCTGCACCAACACGCTCTACATCGATGCCGCCAACAGCATCGGCATCCACTTTGACAGCTCCGGCACCGGCACCCCGGCATTCACCATCACCAGCGGCAATGTCAACTTCTCCGGCGTGGTCACGGCTCCCGTCTGCACGGTGAACGCCGGGAACGACATCACTGCCGGGCCCGCTGCCCGCATCGACAGCACCACCCTTACCATGACGGCCTCAAAGGGCAGCATCGGCACAATCGGGCAGTCTCTCCTCTTCAATGCAGACACTGCCACCTTCTCTGCCGGGCAGAACCTGTACCTTGCCACGCAGCGGGATGCCGGCAACCTGTCGCTCCGTGCCGGGCAATACCTCAGCTTGTATTCCGGCGGCGCCGTCAACAGCATCCAATTCCGCGCGGGAGACTCCGCCCTCATTGCGGCGCACGGGCATATCCACATGGGGCCCGGTGCGTCCGGTTCCGCCGCCGCCACCACGCTTCTCTCGGAGACCGGAGACATCCGCGTGGAGCGCGGGGACTTCTCCCCGGGCATCCTTGCCGCAGAGGCGGAGGGTGACATCTCCATCTCCACCCCCAATGCCTTGGAGCTCGATTATGTGGAAAGCCGCCGCGGCAGCGTGAAGCTGGATGCGGACAAGGGCATCACCCCTGTCAGGAGCACGGACCTCAGCAACTTCCTTGCCACCCCCGACTCCGACACCACCGGGCTGCGCGACTTGGCGCAAAAAGGCCGCGACCAGCTCTCCGAGGACTATTACGCCAGGCTTCTGCGCTATGAAAAGCTCTACTACGAGCGGGACGCAAAAGGCAACTACATTCACCGTGATGCGAACGGCAAATTCATGCTGCCGGAGGAAAAGGAGGCCCTGGCCCAGGTGCGCGCCAGTTTCAAGGAACTCTACGACAGCGGGCGGGGAGACTACCTCGCAGGCATCATGTTCTCGTTCAGCGGCAAAGATGTTGTGGGCGGCACCACCTTTGCCAACGAGGCGGATGCCCTCGCCTACCTGGCCCAGCATGCCGACAAGCTTGAGACCGACTTTGCCCAGGCGTACTACGATGCGCTCGTGGCAGACATCACCGCAGAGGTCCGCAGGCTGCATGGCAGCGAGCTTGCCGTCGACTACGGCGGCTTCAACGAATCCATCTACCGCCTCTACTGGTTGAAAGACGCCTCCGGCAAATATGTCAACCAGGATGCCGCCGGCAATTTCATCAGCCCGGACCAGGTGGACGGGTTCGGCAAGGTTATAGGCAAGGTGTACAATGATTCCACCTGTGCCGCCATCACCGCCCAATTCAAGGGGCAGCGCCCCGGCGGCTCCTATGATGCCAGGACGAGCGGGCTGCTCGGCTCCCTCGCCACTGCCGCGAGCGGCTACCAAACCGCCTCCCTCATGCTCGGCAGCCTGCACCGCGGCCTGGCGGCAGAGGCCAACGGGAAAGCCATTGGCGACATGCAAACCACCATTCGCGCAGAGAAGGCCATCACCCTCACCACAGGCGCAGACAGCAGTATCGGTGGCGGGGAATTCCGCTTCACTGTTCGCCCCGTCAAATACGCGGAGGACGGTACCCCCGTCTATTCCGACTGGGCAACCGCCTTCCGTGCAGAAATCAAGTCCGGCAAACGCGCCGGGGTCAGGCTGGTATCGGAGGATGCGGTAACGGGCGAGCTCCTGTATGCCATGTCCTACTTCGAGGCCAGGGAGAGCAGCATCAACGAGCTGGAGAAGGGCCTCCTGCAACAGGCTGTTTCCACGGATATCCATGATGTCGGCGGCACCTACCGCGTATACACCCGCAACTACATTGCCGTGGATGCACCGGAATTCACCGCCACGGGCGGCAACGTGCTCGTTGTCTCCAACCGCGACCTCAACCTTGGAGACGGCGGCATCCAGGCCAGGAACCTTTTCCTTTCCACGGCCGGAGCCATCAGCGGTTCGGTGCAGGTGGACAACGGCGCCGTCACCCTTTATGCGGAGCGCGGCATCGGCTCTTCGGACAATCCCTTCGGCATTGCGGGCAGCTCCACCTATTCCCTGGGTTCCGCCGGAGATGTCTTCCTCAAGGCTACCGGGGCGGTTAAGCTGGCCACGCTCCGCGGCGAGCATGTGACGGTTGATTCCCGCAGCGGCAGGCTCGCGCCCGCGCTTGCCGATACCGAACCGAACATCATCGGTCGCCGTATTGATTTCTATGGCAATCTCGACAGCGGGCTCAATTTCCGCACCTTCGGGTTGACCCGCGACAACGGCGGCCTCCACTGGCACGGCGGCGGTTCGAACAATCTCGATTTCGGGGCTCTCAACACGGCGTACAACTTCTGGTTCGTGGTGGAGGGCGCGCCATCCACCATCGGCAGCGCGGCCATTGATTACAGCGGCCATTTCATCCTGGATGGCGTGCCGGAAATCCAAGCCGCTTCGTTCCATCAAGTTGGCAACGGTACCACGCAGAACATCCTGGAGTTCGTCGGCGAGCAAAGCTTCACCGACAAACTGGAGTTCAGCGGCGAGGGGGCCTACACCATCCTGGCACCACGGTTGCTGACCCTCCGTTCCGATGACGGGTTCAGCATTGGCGGCAACGCCACGCTCAAGTTTGCGGGCGTTCACAACGCCGCCAAGGGCGCGGTGCCCATCCACAGCTCGGGCAATTTGACGCTCGCCCCCTATGGCGGGGATTCCGCATGCTATGTGACGGGAGACCTTGTTATCGACAGCACCGGCAATGTCTCGCTCCGCAACATGCTTGTCCTTGGAGAAACCCGCATTTCTGCAGCGGGAGACATAGCGGCCATCGACACCTGGTTCAACGAATCCGCGAACCTTGCAGGCAACACCGTTTCCCTGGATATTGTGGAAAGCCCCGGCGTTCTGAGCCTCGATGGCAGGAACGGCATTACCGGAACGGCGGTTGCAGGCGCGCGGATTATCGCCAACAGCGCCAGCGGCGGCGTGCATCTGGGCGCAATCACCGATGACTTGAGCGGCTCCTCGCAAAATTCCTTTGTGGCCACCGTGGAACCCATGTATGGCGGCAGCAGGGTGACCGTGCATGATATTTCCGCCAGGGGCTCCATCTCGAAGGTCATTGTCCGTGCGTTGGCGAATGAGTTGTTCCTGGACGGAACTATCAGCGGCGCTGCACTCGAATTCTACAGCACGGGCACCATCACCAAAGGGAAAAACGTCCGCCTGCTTTCCCAGTTCCCCTTCCTGGACATCTGGAAGGAGCATGAGGCCAGGCTTACCAAAACCACTGATGAAACCATCGATCCAAGCATGCTCGGCTACTATGAATGGCTCATGGAAAACACCGGCACCCGCGCCGACAAGAGCATCGACGACATTCAGGAGATAAGCCGCGAGGTCCGCGAGGAGGATGAAATCCATACCTCTGAATCTCCCCGCTACATCAACCGCGAGGGCAGTATCATTTCCCGCGAGGAATACGCCAGGCTCATGACCGGAAATTAAAAAGACACCTACAACCTACGTGACAACATGCCCCGCCGGCTCATAGCCGTTACCGCAGAACCCTGATGACTTCCGCAATGAAACCGAATCTTCCCGCAATCGCCCTCGCCGCTTTGCTCGCCACGGCTTCCGCCAAGGAGGGATACCTTGCCTATGTGGAAACGGAGGCGGGCGCTCCCGCCTTCATTCCCGGTACTGTCACCTGCGAGGAATACACGGGTTCGTTCAAAAACAAGGCGGACTTCAAGACGGATATTTGCTGCAGCATTGCAGGCCAAGCGGATTTCAATCATTATGCTTTGATGCGTCAGGCGCTTTTCAGTAAAGACAATTCATCCCTCAAATTGGAAGAAACCGGACTCCGGGCGTACAATGGCAGTATTGTCCTTGATAATCTCACGATCATCAACTCCGACATGATGACCGAGTCTGATGCGAAAACCGATGCGTTCTGGGGATTGCCGCAGATTGCGCTCAGCAATGTCAAGTTCCTGCCGGGCGATCCTTCAAGCGCTCCTTCCTCATTTATAAGCAACTACAGCACTTTCACCGACTGGGAAGCCACGGATTGCACCATCGAGCTTAAAAAAGGCGGAGCCACTTTCACTTCAGGATCTGTCCATGGCGCGGTCGTCATTGACGCACTCGCCGAGGGCGCCAAGATTCATCTTACCGCAAAACCCGACAAGTCCGGTCTAGGAGACGGCACCCTCACTATCAATGCCAAGGATAAGATTACAATCGGTGAAACGCCTGATATAGGTGAAGATATCCTGGTTATCCAAGGAAATCTGACCCTTAACTATATCGGCGAGGGCAGCGCGGAGGGCTGGGATGTGGACGTGCTTTCGCAAGTGAACGGCAGCTTGACAGTGAACGCCGCTACCGGGCGAGTGAACGCAGGCATTCTCTCGGGTTCCGGAAAGATAACCGCAAAGCTGGCCTACCTCACCTCCTTTACCGGCAGTAATCTGGAGATTCATGCCACGGATGCGGTGACCGTCAACGGCAACGTGGAAGCTACCGCAGCTACCGCTTCCGGAGATTATGCAGTGGTGCTGGAGGGAGCCGGCATCAGCATCGGCGGTTCCGTTAGCGCCACCAGCGGCGGGGTTTCCCTCAAGAGCACGGGCACCGATATTTCGATTGAAGGGGCCTGGAGCACTGCCAAACCTTCATCCCTGGTATCGGCCCGCGATATTATTATCCAGGGGAAGGTGAGCGGCTCCATGGCCGCAACGGCGGCAAACTCCATCTTTTTGCACGCGGATGCCGAGCTCGCGCAATCCACGCTGGGTGCGCGCGTCTATCATTATGGTGACAAGCTGGTGTTGAAAGAGCACAGCAAAGTTACGGGAGATGTGATTTCCACTGTTTCCGGTGCAGGTGTTGTGGTGGAAAATTCCTCCGTCAGCGGCTTGGTGGATGGTGCAGGCACGCTGGAGCTCTGCAACGGTGTCATCGGCAGCGCGCAGAACATTTCCACGCTGAAGTCTCAAGGCGTATCCAGCATTACAGCGCAGGGCGCCCCCCTGACCTTGGATGCGCTCGTGCTGGGCGGCGGGAGCCTCACTCTCGGCACGCCGGAGAGCCACAGCGCGGCCGTGGTGTTGAACAAGCTCACGGTGGATGCCTCCACCATCCTCAACGCCAACCTGGTGATAAAAGACGGCGCAACGCTGGAGTTCAGCGAGAACTCAGTGGTCACCCTGGGCTGCACCGTTACCCTGATGGGCGATGCGGCATTCATTGTGCCGGGGGAAGGCCTGCTGATGGACAGCGTGGAGGACGTGCTGGACGCCAACGGGCAAAGCATCACGCTCTCCTGGGACCACTCTGCGGACCTGCCAGTCTGGCACAAGGAGCTCTACGAGGCGGCGGACGCCCGGGGCAACACCTTCTACACCACCAATGCCGCCGCACCGGGCGCCGCCCTTTCCATGCTGCAGCTTGTGTACGACCGCACCATGCAGGACAACGGCTGCCTCCGCATTGCCGCCATCCCGGAACCCGCCACCGCCACGCTCTCCCTGCTGGCCCTGGCCGCCCTTTGCGCCCGCCGCCGCCGTGGTGTGCCTGCAATGGGCGGGATGGCACGGAGATAAATCCACGAAAAAGGCCTGTTCCGCATCATGCAGAACAGGCCTTCCCTAGTAGGGCTACAGGGACTCAAAAGATTGAAAAACGTATGCGTTAAGTATGATATGGCATCAAAAGTGTACCCTTATTCTCCCGAGCTCCCAAAATAAGGCCTGCGGCGTGTCATACCGCAGGCCGTTAATTAGGTTTCCTTAAACAACCGACATTTTTGGAGGATACGGTTTCCTCAACGCTTGTCCATCAGCTCCCTCTCCAGGTCCTTCACAGAGTACCGGGTCCATGATTTGCCTCCGTGCAGCCCCTGCGGGGTCATTGTACGCACCTTGCCGGCCGCAATCAGTGGTGCAAGCCAGTTGAAGAAGGAGTTCCGGCTGATGCCGAAATACTTGGCGCATTGCCCACCCGTCATCCATTCGGTTCCCACTTCGTTGCTTACGTGCGTCTCCATGGTGGACTGCAGCATGGAGACAATTTCTGCCTGCATGACAGCTATCTGCTCCAGCACATCCTGCTTGCCCAGCTCGTTCTTCTTCACGCCGTCCGCTGCCTTCAGCATGCGTGCCAGGGCTTCCGTCTTGCTGAAGATACTCATACCAGCAACTCCTTTCCTGCTACCCCGGATACATACACCGGCTTTACCTGTTCCTTCAGCTCGCAGCAAGGGCGGCACCCGCATGGGAACGATCTTCCTGTCTCACTGTATCCTGTCTTTTTGCGATATACACACGAATTTATGTCTTTTTCCATAACTACATCCTAGTTTATGTCCACCAGCCCCGCAACCGGAATTTTGAACTTTTTTGCGCGCACCGTAACAGCCGCCAAATGTGCAGCTTACGAGATCGGTGCAGCTGACGCAAAGTGCGCGATAGACGGAGATATAGATACAGTATCGCTCAGTAGGCGCGCTACTGTATCTCCTATAGCGCTCAATATCTCTTCTCTGGGCAAATCTCTCTCCCCTGCATCCGCATAGCAGGGGAGAGCTCCCTTCTCAGGGGGATGCGTCAGCTAAAAAAGGGGCTGTCCGTTTGGGCAGTCCCTTCTCGCATTCCTGCGCTCCCCTGCCGGTGTCACGCACGGCTCAGGAGGTCGCGCAGGCGCATGCGTGCCAGGTCCTTGGTCTGCTCGTCCATCTCCGCCAAGCGCCGGGCCTCGTCCTTCAGGCGGCCCAGCAGGGAGGTGACGAGTGCCATGCCGCTCTTGCTGCGCCAGTGTGTGTCCGTGGCCACGATGACAGGTTCCCCCAGCGGTTCGCAGGAGGTCACCTTCACCGGGAATACGGAGGCGGCAGGTAACATCACAGCCGGCAGCCCGGTCCTGTCCGCTTGATCTGTTCCGTAGGTCACGCGGAAGTTCTGGACGGCAGTCACCCTCCCCTGGTACGGGGGAGCCGTGCCGGAGGTGGGGGCCTCGCAGATTACCTCGATGTCCTTGCTGAGCACATTGAGTTCTGCAATGCGGTGCCGGCCGTGGCAGGGTCCGGGATGCCTGTACGCCGATGCCGCGTTGAGCAGCTGCTTCAGGGAACGCCACAGGCGCAGGACGCAGGCCCACACGGTGCTCACCAGGCACAGGGCAATGGTCTTGATCTTGTTGTCGGTATCCATATTGATTGAATTGGGGTTTGGATTCGTTTCAATCCCGGTGTGGAACCGTACCGCACCGGAGCGGGAGGAGGTATCCTGCCCACATGGATATATAACCTGCAAACGGCCGGAGTTTCACAGGGTGGTACTGGGAATGGGCCGCGGATGGCCCTGGAATGCCGCAGGAGGAGCTTGGAGGCCCTGGGGTGGCAGGGAATGCCTCCGGGTGGCGGGAACGCGCCTACAGGTCCTGTGTGTGCCCGGGGAATGGCGTGTGGGGAAAGGCTGTCACTTTCCAAAGGGGTGACGTAACATCCGGGATGCTGGTGCGTGCACTCAGGACCGCTCACACTCCAAGGGTGTAGCGGGTGATGTGGAGGATGGCACCCAGGAGGGCGAAGTCGGTGAGGGCACGGCGGAAATTGGGGGAGACAGTCTCCCCCTGTCCTTCGAGGTACTTGGTGAAGCGGTCCACAATGAGGGGCACGATGTCGCCCTCGTCGGCCTCGTCCTGGTCGTAGAGGGTCAGGGCTTCGGACGCAATGGCTGCGTAGGCGGAGATGTGCCGGCGCATGAGGGCGTGGTGGCGGGTGCAGAAGTAGCCGGGTGCAAGGGGAATCCCGGAGACTTCATCGGAGTGCGAGTCCTCCGGGTGTTCAAGGAGGTTGCAGACCAGGGCCAGGAAGTCGGTCAGGCTATTGGCTTCGTTGTCTGTGGGGGTGAACTTGTCGCCAAGCTCATCGGTTATCTGTTCGTGAGCCCAGGAGACGGTGTCTCCCAGGTCCAGCCCGGCGAAGAGGTATTCGTGGGCGGCGGCGATAATGGAGGTCAGTACGGTGTGGAAGTCGCGGAGGATGGCGTTCTGGGTGCGGGTGCCCAGAATGGGGAGCGGGGAGTCGGGTGTGACGGTAGGCATGGGGGAATGATAGCGGCACTGGGTATGGTGGGCAAGAAGAAAAATGGGGCCCGCTATGCCTGCCCGCCCCCTGCATGGTGATGCGGAGGCGTGAGAGAGGGGCAACTCAAAACCCCACCCGTCGGAACGGATGGGGCTGTGATGTCTTTCCCGGGAGATGGGTTACTTCCTGCGGCGGCGGCTCCGTCTTCGCGTCTCGCGGCGCCCGCTTGCTACGCCGAGACGGGGGGCGCTCACTTCCTGCGCCGTCTTGCTGCCAATCCAACTATGGCCATCAGGAAGAGGGTGCCTGTGGTTGGTTCCGGCACTTCCGGTATGGTGAAATGTCCGACATTGGAACTCAAGTATGTCAAGCTCGTTATCGCGGCATCATTGATGGAGTAGAAGCTTCTGGGAGTATACCAAGAAGGTAGGATTTCCTCGCTTGAGAATGTAGCGGTGGTGGCAGTTGCCCCAGAGGAATCTTTTACTTCAATTTCCGAGCAGGTGATCTCGAACAGATCTTTTTCGTAATCCCTCCAGACATTCTGAGTGTCATCCGAATCACTCACCCACATCTTGGTGATGCTGTCCTTGGCCTCGTCATACTCGATTCCCCACAGGGTAATGGCATGGCCGGTTCCTTCTTGAATGACCAATCCCTCATCCGACATGGTGAGCATAGAAAGCCCCAACCCGACAACGCAACCAGATTCCAGCAAGTTTTTGATGGTGACTGACAAGGAATCCCTACCGGAATAGGGGAAATCCAGCCCGTTGTATTGCCAGAGGTCGCCGCCCTCGAACCACGAGAATTCCCACGGCTCGGTAATCATTTCCTTGTAGTACCCTCCGCTTGATGTTGCATCCTCCCTTTTAGGCGGCAAATACATCGAAGTGTATTCCTCTCCTTCAAACCACCAGTCGATAGCTTGACCACGGTCTGAACCCTTATTCGTAAAGGTTTGCTGATATGTGTTCCAGATACCGTCAAGGTCTGTGGGGGCGTTTTTCAAGACTGCAGCTGCGGCGGCAGCGTTTGGATTTTGCTTGTTCCACCAAGCAATCATGTTGCTGGCAGATGCTGCCCAGCATAAGAGACTGTCGTCATCCACATAATCTTTGTCCGCATCGTAATATCCTCCATCACGGGTCACTCCCAGAGTCCAAATTTCTCGCGTCTCCGCTTGCGCGAAGCCTATGCATGATAGGAACAGGATGGATAATATAGGAGAGAGCTTCATTTCGCTTCATTTTAGCAAATGAAACACTCAATGCAAGTAAATAAACAGCTTCTATCGGTGCATTTGTTCTTGCATAGTGGAACGGACGCTCTGCGTAGTTTTGTTGAAAGGAAGTCTGCATCATTCTGTTATCTCGCACTCACCACCTCTATGCTGTCCACGCGGCGGCAGTGCCCGCCCAGAGCGTAGAACAAGCCGCGCATCCGCGCAAAAAGCGCACAGACGTTCAGCATGTAGATGCGGCCCCCGTTCACCTCCCAATCACGGCAGCCACGTTCGCGCTGCCCTTGACTGCCGGAAAAATCTGACACTTCCGTCACCGGGCGGCGGACTGCGTAAGCATGCCGGGAAACAGTGAAGGGTGCCCGGCCTTCCGTTCCAGGCACCCTTCTTATCCGGCCCACACGCTGCTGGCTGTGATGGGCTGAAAATCTGCTCCCCGCTATTGCCCGTGCCTATGCTTGCCCGGGATAGTGCCGCCACACCGGTGCATTGTCATGTTCCCATTCGCACTCGGTTGTCACGCCCATGGGTGCTCAATCGGTCATCGCCTCCATCGGCGGGATGGAAAGGAAACTGCGCTGGTAGCGTTTGCCCCCGGAGGGCATCTGGCGCATGGCGGCGGGGTCTATGAGGCCGTGGGTGCGGCAGAGCTCGGAAAAGCGGCGGGAAACATGGCAGGTGTGCATATGATGCAACCTTTGCAGAATATACTCGTCATCCGGCTGGGCAATGTCGTCCAGCAGGCGGATGAACTCCGGGGGGAGGAAGTGTGCGATATAGCCCCCGCGCCCATCCGTGTTCTTGATCATCAGCATGTTTGCCGTACGGTT
>JAZLHB010000089.1:0-8400 GCA_045616565.1 Akkermansia sp.
ATCCTCCCCCTCCACCATCAAGCGCGCCAGCACGGGCGGCAGCGGGTGCGCCAGCATGCGCCGCCCGAGCGCGGTGAGCCCGGTTTCATCCGCCGCCCCCAAATCCAGCAGGAGCTGCGAGGCGCGTTCCGTCTCCGTTTCCGTGGGGGCGTCCGGCCAGGGGAAACTTTTCACATCGTGCAGGGATTTGCAGCCCCAGGCCAACAGGTTGAGGAAGGCCATGGAGATGTCCGCCCGGTGAACCTCCGGCGAGGGGAAGGGGGGGCGCCTCCGCTGCTCCGCCTCGCTCCACAGGCGGATGCAACGCCCCGGCCCCAGCCGTCCCGCGCGGCCCGCCCGCTGGTCCGCTTGGGCTTGGGAGATGGGGACAATGTGCAGGGTGGAGAGCCCGCGGTGGGGTTCCCAGCGGGCTTCCCGCACGGTTCCGGCATCCACCACGGAGCGGACACCCTCGATGGTGAGCGAGGTTTCCGCGATGTTGGTGGAGACGATGACGCGGGGCCTTTCCCCGCGCTCCACGGCGCGGTTCTGGGCCTCCGGCGGCAGCGCGCCGTGCAGGGGGAACACATCCCGCCCCTTCATCCAGGAAGCATTCTCCAAAATCTCCACCGTGCGGCGGATTTCATACGCACCCGGCAGGAACACCAGGATATCCCCGCAGTCTCCATGCGCCAGCAGCTCTTTCACGCCTGCGGCGCACTGCTCCCACACGGGCGGCGGGGTCAGGCGGCCAAAGCGGTCTCGCACGGGCACGGGCTGGCGGTAGGCCACCTCCACGGGGTAGAGCCGCCCCTCCGCGCGCAGCACCTCCGCCTGCGGCAGGTAGCCCTGCAGCTTGTCCAGCTCCAGCGTGGCAGACATCACCACCACCGCCAGCTCAGGGCGCTGCGTGCCCTGCAGCTGCAGCACGCGCGCCAGGCACAAATCGCCGGAGAGACGCCGCTCGTGCACCTCGTCGAACACCACGGCGGACACCCCGCGCAGCTGCGGGTCGTCCGTGAGGCGGCGCTCCAAAATGCCGTCTGTCACAAAAAGGATGCGCGTTGCGTCCGAGCGCTTGGAATCGAATCGCACGGTGTATCCCACCTCGCGCCCGATCTGGCAGGGGTACTGCCGCGACACGAATCCCGCCAGCATGCGCGCCGCGAGCCGCCGCGGCTGCACCACCAGGATGCACCCCTTCTCGCCATACCCCGCCTCCTCCAGCATGAGCGGCACGCGCGTGGACTTGCCGCTGCCCGTGGGCGCGCTGATGAGCACGGTGGCACCCGCGTGCGAAACCGCACGCAGAAGCTCGTCGTGTATCTGTTCAATGGGCAGGTTCATCACATGGATTGCATGAGGCGTGAGAATCGTCTTTCCGTGAGGTCGCCGCAGAGGGGGAAGCTCCAGGCTCCCACCGTAAGACAAACCCGCTTTCGAAGCACCGGCCTCGCAAGCCAATTTCCTACGGTTCCCTTTGATATTGCGGTAGCGGGATTATCCACGCGCCGTGGTAAAAATCAAGGAGAATCATTGTCGCTGTGTATCTTTCCTTAGTCGGAGCATGAGGTAGGCATGGGCGGCTGCGATAGGCGCGCCGAGCTCGCCTTATGTTTCCTGATTGCTGGTGCCATTAGAAGGAATATCGCTGCGTTCAGAAAGGAGATGTCGTATCTCTTCCTCTGTCGGTAACAGGAACTTGTATTTGCTGGCAAACAATTGAGTGCTGCCGTTCAAAGAGCTGTACCGCATTACTGTCTTATCATTGTCTGCGCAGAGGATAAGACCGATGGTTGGACCGTCATCCGGTTGGCGTTTCAATTCATCGTACATACGGACATACATATCCATCTGGCCAATATCCTGATGCGTCAATTGACCACGTTTCAGATCAATCAGCACGAAGCAGCGCAACATAAAATTGTAGAACACCAGGTCAATGTAGAAATGTTGACCGCTTTCCGTGGTGATGCGCTGTTGCCGCGCGACAAAGGCAAACCCGCGCCCAAGCTCCAAGAGGAAATCCGACAATTTATCCAAAAGAGCCGTTTCCAAATCACGTTCAAGATAATCCTTGTTCTCCTTCATATCCAAAAACTCCAGGATATAAGGGTCTTTGATGACATCCTGCGGACGCATGAGCATTTCCTGGTTGCTGGCATCGGCTTCCGCCCGGACAATTTCTTGATGTGCGCTAGCCAACAAACGCTCAAAGTAGGAAGAGCGAATTTGTCGTTCGAGTTGACGCACGCTCCACTGAGCAGCTTCGCACTCCCTCAGATAAAAGTTCCTGGCACGCTCATTATCAACGCGCAAGAGGGCCATATAATGCGACCAACTCAATTTTCCAGACACCGTCTGGAAAATTGGAAAAGTGGTGTAGAAAAGGCGCATGTTTGCTAGGTTCGTGGACGAAAACCCTTTTCCGAACTCTTTGGTCAGTTCTTGGGATAGAGCCTGAATGAGTCCTTTCCCGTAATCAGCACGCTGTTTGCCCTGCTGTTCCTCTTCAAAAATCCTCCGCCCGATTTCCCAATAGGTGCGAACCATAGCTTGATTCACACTATTCACAACGGCGTGCCTTGCTGCAGAAATAAGCTGACGCACGTCATTCAGGAGCCTTCCGGCAGACAAATCGTTCATGCCGCCATTATGGCGCAAATAAAGACTAATCGCAAGGGAAAAAAGCCATCCCGTATAACGCAACCGTTACCGGGAGGCCGTCCGCCCTGAACACCCGAAATAGTGTATAGCCATGGCTTTGCTTGTTTGTCCTGCGTACACATAGCGCGTGCGCAGCAGGGAGGAATCCCGGTGGCCCATTTCAAGTTGCAACGCCGCAATTACACGCAGTTGGTCGGGGGTTCAAATCCCTCTCCGTGTATCCAACCGGAGCCGCAGGATATTTCCCTGCGGCTCTTTTCTGTTTTTATAATCGCCTGATATTTCATCAAAAGTGTTTCGGGCAGTTTTGGCAAGGTTCGCGGTACTGCACGCCCTGGACACCCTTTCCGGCACACCCTTGCACTGGCGCGCACTTCCGTGCACTCCGCTAGGCGAGCCGAGGTCGGAAAATCACAGTATGCTCATTTTGAGTTGGTTGTGAAAACATAAAACAAAAGGAACAGCCCAAACCAGCGGTTTTTCCATGGAAAAAAGTTCGAGATTCTCGTTGCCCGATTACAAGGCACACACAGGCAATGAATTACAAGGATAGCGTGCAATCGGGGTCATCGGTATGAATTGCAAACCCTTGCCAAATCCGTGAAAGATGCCCCCTCGTCTTTCCGCCCGAGTTCAAATCCCTTTCGCTTCCCTTTTTCCCACCCGCCCTTTTTTGGCATGTCCCAAAGGAAGGGAAGGGCTGGTTTTCTAGAGCGCCTGCGCCATACGGCGGTATCCTGTCTACACGCGTAGTCGGGCTTCCCCTCGAATTTCCCCTCCCTCGGTTCGTTGCCTCCCCGCAGCTTTGTTCTTCAGGTATGTGTTTCCGCATCATCGCGGCTTCGCACGGACTTTCACCGCAGTACGCATATCGCGTCAGTCGTACCCACAAATGGGCGCAGCAATTATTTGCTGCGCCCATGATTAATCTCAACTGCTAAAATCTAATGATTTCAAGCAGCATTTTCCATATGCTGATAAAATAATCTTTTGTAAACTCTGCCCCATGAATACAACTTATTGCAATAGGGAAAGCTATAACAAATCCAAATATACCAGCAAGTAAATTAATTATGATTTTTTTCATATTATGAGATACAACATTTGACACCTTTGTCGATGCAATTTTTTTCTGCGCATTCAGCAGGATTTGGTTTTTTTATTATCGAGCCACTTGTAAAACTTCAATTTCTTTCCAGTTAAGGTCAGTTCACATATGTATTTTGCCTTTCTTACACGGCTTTTTTCCGTGTTTTTGCAGCATGCCCACATACTGGGATACTTGCATGTTCTTGTACACTTTTGGCGAACTTCCTTTTCAGCAATTTCGCCTACAACATGGCACTCATTTTCTATGAATATACCCGCATAAGCACCTACAACAGCACCTGCAATAAATATGATTACAGGGATAACCCACAGTCCTTTCACATCTGTAAAATAAGAAGGGGAATTTTTTGCAAACAAATAATCATTTAAATCTTTTCGTTCTTGGTCAAAATCCCTCCCCATCCATCGACCATCCACCGGGTTATAGTGGCGGTAGTTGTAGTAGATGAGAGCGAGTTCGGTGTCGTTGAACTCACTGGACCACTGGATGGGTTGTTCTACATCCCCTGAGGATGCTACCTGACCATAGGGAGAGTATGTGCAGGCTGTTCGGATGTAGCCCTGCTGGCCGTAGACCTCGCAGATGTTCTTCGTCAAGTCCCAGCCATAGGTGTACCATGTGCCGTCCTTCTGGATGGCCAGGGGGCGGGTGGCAACATCTTGTGTCGGGTCCCAGGTGATGAGCCAGATGCAGGGATGGGCGGGGCGCAGCAGGTCGCAGGCTGCTATCTGGAGATAGCCGCGGTACAGGTAGCGCTGGTGGAGCGTGACGGTACCGTTCTCCGTGACTTTCTTGGTGGCACGGCGGCCCATGTAATCGTAGGTGCAGGCCACGCTCACGCTGTTGTCGTCCTTGGTGGAAAGGATGGGGCGGCTTGCCACGCCAGAGCTGCTTGCAGCGGCTTGCCACGCCAGAGCTGCTTGCAGCGGCGGCGCGGCGGCGAGGTCGTAGTCCCATCCGTTGAGCCCGGTGCCGTCCACCACGTCGCTGATGAGTTCGCTGCGGTCATTGTAAGTGAACACATCGTTGCGGGTGGCACCCTGGCGTGCGAGCGTGCGGGAAGTCGGGCGTCCCAGTGTGTCGTACTGGTATGCGCGGCGGGGCACCAGGGTGTTGCCGCGTTTGTAGTCCATCTGGGTGAGGAGGTCGCGGTGCTGCTCATATGTCTGGGTGAGCGTCATGTCGTTGGGCTTGGTGAGCGTCTGCAGCAGGTGCGAGCCTTGCAGGTAGGTGTAGCCGAACAGCTTTTCCTGCCCGCCGTGAAGGAAGCCCGCGCCGCTGATGCTGCCATCTGTGCCGTAGGCTGTGGTGACGGTCTGCTGGGTGGCGCCGTTCTTGGCGGATACATTCTTCAACATGGCTTTAGCGGTTAAACATCCATCATGATGATGAGCCGGAGGAAGGACTATCACCTTCGCTCAACGAAACATCGTACAGATTGTTATCCAATTCCACGTATAAAAAGCGGTTTTTCTTGTCGCCACCGGGTGGGATTACAAGAACGGCCCTATTAGCTTCATCGTAATACACTTCGCCGATGTACAACATGCCTTGCGCAGATTTTTCAAGCAGGTTTAAACGAGGAGACGAATAAGCCCGCACGACAAAATCAATACTATTGGCCTCGTTGAAATATTCTGTTATATTCACGATGTGGTCGTTTGACCGAATTTGATTTAATGCCTGTTTCTTAAGGCGGAATATATCTTCTGACTCTTTGGGTGAGACTGCATGAATTTCGACGACATGGTTATTGATAAATGACCTGTCGTTTGCAGTAGGGACTATCAATAGTGATATGTAAATTATTAATAACTTAAATACAGGAAGTATCATGATTTTACTTGGTTGTTACAACGTCGCTAATCAACTTGCTCCTGTTGTTGCAGGTGAACACATCGTTGCGGGTGGCACCCTGCCGCGCGAGCGTTCGGGAAGTCGGGTGTCCCAGGGTGTTGTACTGGTATGCGCGGCTTGGTGAAACAGGAGCTGTGGCGATGCAGGTCATGCGCTTGTCTATACCCTATTAAGCACCCAAAAGGCAAAATGTACAACAAAAAATGCATTTTTTTCAAAAAAATCACGTCGTGTTTGTAAGGCGCGAAATTACAATGCGTAAGAAAGGGAGAAAATTTCGGGTGTTTTGGCATGAGGCAACCATTAGGTCCCAGCCGGGAGGAAAACGCAAATCCGTCGCCTTTTCCGGAAAGCCATTATAGTACGAGTTAAAACATACCGCATTTCAGGGGGGGCACCCCGATTTTTTTGGAGGCAACGCCAACGTTTAGGGGTCACCCCCAAAGGTCGCGGAGGGTTTGCAACAGGTCGGCGGTCGGCACGGACAGCCGCAATGCGGTGGAGTCAGGAAGCTCTTCTGCGTAGGCTTGCAGGAAGTCTGCCATATCTGCTGCGATGTCAGGAGGCAGCGTCATCATGCCGGGCGTGGCAATGGCAGCCAAGCGGGCGATGTCATTTCGATGCTTGCGAATATCCTTGCTATCAACGCTCTCCCCGGCGGCTTTGCGTTCTCGCAAATCCATCCATGCCTTGGCTTTGAGAACCATCAAGGTCTGCGGCGGAGCCAGACTGATACCCTCCTGGACTATGCGGGTGTCCATCAGTAGGCGGTAGTAATCATCATTCAGCAGAATAGCGGACAGGCTGGAGGCTTCATCTTCCGCCGGTATGGGGGTCAGGCATGAATCCTCTGCCAAGCGCAGTTGCTCCGGCTTTCGGGAAAACAGCTCCAGCATCGCCGGGTAGGTGGCGTTGGTTGGCTGCATGAAACGGTAGAACTGCTTGGCTCCATTACTCTTTTGCCGTACGGCATAACCGCCGTCTTTGACGAAATTCCAAAAGGCACGCACAAACGAGGCATCCAGAGCCTCCACACAAAGAACGATATCCAAATCCTTTGTGGCACGGAACGGCAGAGCCGCTTGCTGAAAATGAACATCACAGGCACTACCGCCGATAAGGATATAGCTATCCGTATACGCAGCAAAATGCTGTTGAAAAAGTTCAATGCCGTTTACCATAAAAATTGTTGAATCAGTTGTTCCAATGCCTGAGCCACACGCTCATCCTGTGTGTCCTGAAGACTCAGGTAAAGAGAGAGAGCATCAATGTGTTCTCCACCCAAAAGAGTCGGAGGATAGAGCCAAAGCTGCAAGGGGTGCATCTCGTCAGGAATCGGGAACAATGGTCTATTCTTCTCTTGTTTCAGAAAATCATGCAGCGGCATAGCGTAGGTAACAGGCGTAGGAGCAGCCAGCATGGTGTGCAGAGACAACGCACTCTCCCCCGCCGGCACCACCAAGCCCCCCTGCGGCAAGAACGATACTTCAACCGTTCTTCTGCATGGGTTCTGCATCTTCGGTAACGCCCGCTCCCACAGTTGCTTTCCCTTCACAAGGAAATCCAACTGTACGCTGCGACCGCGCGTTTGCACACACAAATCCGCCGCTTGCAACTGCGCAAAAGCGGCATGCACCGTTGCTCCGGAATACGGCAGAAAGTCGCATGCCGTTCGGTAGGTCAGCGGCATCGGCAGCCGCTTGTTCAGCACGGCAAGCACCAACAACTGGGCGGGAATGCCCAGTGTGGTGCAGGGGGGCGTCTCTTTAGGCATGCCGCTGAGGCGTATACCGGCAAACGGCAGGTAGATGTACCCGTTTGCGGCAACGAAAGCCACTTTCTTGGCAATGAGGCGGTAAGCATCCTGAGCGCTTATTTTCTCCGTAACATAGACTGCCGGCTTCCCCGTGAGGGAGCAAAGTGTTTGCGTATGCTTTTCCGACATTCCCGGAGTAATGCGTGCCGCATGTCTGTCTTCCAACAGGCAGCAGGGTACGTCCAACAGCTCGCCTACTGTCACGTTGTACAGAGAGCGGTACAGCAAAGGCAGTTGTCTGGACGGCACCACCTTCAGCTCAACGGCCTTTCCGCCGTTCAGCTGTTGCAACGTGGCTGCCAGTAATTTGTTCATGAAGTTTGTTGAGTTTCAAAATAAATTAAAACTTCACAAACGTCAAGAAGATTTTTCAAAAAACATCCATGAGGAACGCATGTGGATTCATGTTTTTCAACGAGTTGATAGGTAATCGTTAGGAAAACCGCCCAGAAAGGAAGCCACCCTCTTGGAATTTTGTCAGTAAAGGCGGACAGAGATGTGCAACGGGAGACGTCATCCACCCCGCAGAGCGGGGTTCGGCCACATGTGTCCCAAAGATTTTTGGAAACCTATGAATTCGGGTGGTGTGGTGGATGATACGCAAGGCGAATCTTGGTGGTTCTGCAACATGCAACGGGATAGCGGAGCCGCCCCGCCGTTCGTCCGCCTTCGCTACGCTACAGCGTGACGAGGCGGGGTTCCCCGGCGGAGACGTTAGGCCCCTCGGTACCCACGGGTTGACACCCGTGGCGAATTTTTGGTAGCACGCCCCGTTCCGGCGGGGTGCAAAGCCAGCGCGCGCTTCGGGCGTGGATTCATCCCCACCCTCCATCCGCAGGGTGACGCTCACGCGCCTGCAAGGCTGCAACAATGCTGAGCCCTGCCATGTGAAAGGATGCTTCAAACACAGGCCAATGCCTGCCCCGCAAAGCGTGGCAATGCGTAGGAACGCGCCCAAAGGGCGCGCTAT
>JAZLHB010000090.1:0-5094 GCA_045616565.1 Akkermansia sp.
GCACTTTATTGTAGGAAATCAGAAAATTGAATGGGGCAGTGGTAGCAAGTCACTTGAAAACGGCACTTTGTGAAAATAATAATCCTAGCATTTTGTCTGTTTTTGTGAGAGTGGGCGGCACTTTTCCATCGCGAGAAATGCACGACCCTAAAAAAGCCCCACCCCCACGGTGGGGCTTTTTTGTCGGGTGACCAGTGGGATTCGAGTTCCGGCATGAGGAACGGCGCAGCCCGTTCCGGTGTCGTGGGCGTGGAAGCCCGGTGGGCTCCCACGCCCCCTTGCCCCGCAGACTCCTCTGCGGGGGAACCGCTGCGCCAGCAGCGGCAAGGGGGGCGGCCCTGGAGGGGGGAGACCACTGGTCACCCGCTCCCCCGCCCCATGCCCGCAGGGCATGCACCATATATTCAAGACTCGGAAACGTGTACACGATAGCCCTAGCTTCGATGCGGTAACAAGCCATGCAACGGCGGGGGGAATCGGGCTTTTTCAGGGGCTCTCTGCGTTCAGGGTTGTAGCCGCTCTCGCAAATTTCCGTTCATATCCCATTCTCGGGGGGAGTATGCCATGCAACGGGATAGACGTTGAAGTGGTGCGGAAAATCAGGCCAAAACAACTCGCCCGAAACGGCGCTTGACAGGCCAGCAAAAACGTGACGTCCGGGCGCGATTGGGAGGAGACCAAAAAACATTTTTTTGGCTTGCTCTTTCATTCGGTATGCAGTAGCATGATTGGAAGTATGAAAACACCATCCCACTCATCAAATTCCCCTGAAGAAAGCATTGCCTCGAACACACCTATGGAGAGTCAAGCAGAGAAGTATAGATATTCTGCTGAGCAGGGAGATGCCAAAGCTCAATTCTCCTTCGCCAATTGTTACAGATTAGGTGAAGGTGTGGAGAGGGACATGGCCAAGGCTGTGGAATGGTTCACCAAAGCCGCTGAACAAGGGCACGCAGGAGCCCAATGCAACTTGGCCTTTTGTTACGAAAACGGCGAGGGTGTGGAGAAAGACATGGCCAAAGCCATGGAATGGTATTCCATGGCCGCTGAACAAGGAGATACCGAAGCACAATACAATCTGGGATGGTGCTATGAAAACAGCAGGGGGATGGAGGAAGACATGGCCAAAGCCGTGGAATGGTATACCAAGGCCGCAGAACTGGGGGATGCCAAAGCTCAACATAAAATAGGTTGGTGCTATCAGTATGGAAAAGGCGTTCGGGAAAACGTCCATGAAGCTGTCGTATGGTACCGCCGAGCTGCCGAGCAAGGATATCCTGCGGCACAGTGCTCTCTCGGTGTATGCTACTCCATTGGCGAAGGCGTGGAAAAGGACAAAGCCAAGGCCGTGGAATGGTACTCTAAGGCCGCCGAGCAGGGATATGCTGCAGCCCAATACAACCTAGGAGAAAGTTATGATTGGGCCTATGGCGTAGACCTAGACCTGGAGAAAGCCTTCGAATGGTATCGCAAAGCCGCCGAACAGGGGTACGTCTGCGCTCAGTTCGATCTCGGTGTGTGCTATATGGAAGGCAAAGGGACAAAAGAAAATCCAAAAGAAGCAGCAAAGTGGCTCCACGAGGCCGCCAAGCAGGATTACCTCGATGCACAGTTCCTTTTGGGAGATTGTTACAAGAACGGCTATGGAGTGAACGTGGATTTAAAGGAAGCGTTCAAATGGTTTTGCGAAGCAGACTCAGGGGACTACGTGGAAGCCTTTTACGAACTCGGCGTATGCTATGAGAACGGGGAAGGCGTGAAGAAAGACATGAGAGAAGCTGTAGAGTGGTACCAAAAAGCCGCCGAACATGGTGATGGTTACATGATAAACCGGTACTCGGGAAATATAGGCCAGACTATTGCAGTCCTTCTCTAAAGTTGATTATTGAGTTTGATGGCTATCCACATTATACAGATGTTGAGACCATCTTACGAGATGAAAGAAAAGATAGACTATTTACCCAAAACGGTTACAAGATTGTGAGAATCCCATACTTCGTTCAACTCACAGAAGAAGTGGCTCGACATTTGTTTGGGGTTGATGTTTCTTTCGACTCTACTAATTTTCCACATGGCTTTATATCCGACAAGAGCACATGCAAATTACCAGCTAATTTCTGTGAGCTTGGCATTGAGCGCTTCAAACAAGATTTGAAGCGATTTTATTACATCCAGGATTCAATTATTGCCAGCCTCGCAAAAAAAATCGAAAAAAAAGGCATGCGTTCAGTTATGCCTCCTTCGCTTGAATATATATTAGCATTGCCATCCCATAACTCCTCGCAACACTGGCGATGAGCCGGTGCAAGTATGATAAACAGGGGATTGCGGGAGTCCGTCTTGAAAAGTTGGGGTTAGGAATTTCTCGCTTTTGCGGCACTGCTGGCCGTGTGCTGTCCCATAGTTATCCGAATTGCAGCTCTTCAAACCCGGGCAAATAGGGCATTGACGGACATAGGTCCGCCCTCGGCAGGCGTTTTGCTGTCCCATAGCAGGAGATGAGGACGGCGAGGTTTCGCATGCTCCACACCACGCCCTTGACGAGCGTGAAGAAGTGCTTGAAATCTTTCCGCCGGTTGGTCAGCCATGCCTTGAGGCGCAGCAGGAGGTAGGTGAGCATGGCGGACCAGAGCTGCCACTCGATGGCGTTCCTGTTGTAGCCGATGAAAGTCTTGAGCTGCAGGGTCTGCTTGATTTCCTTGAAAAAGGTCTCGATGGCCCAGCGGCTGCGGTAGAGGTCGCACACGGAGCCTGCAGTCCACTCGAAGTTGTTGGTGAGGAAGGTGAGAAGCTTGTCGTTGCCGGCGCTGTCCTTCACCCAGGCTCGCACGAGCCGCAGGTGTCCCGGGTAGCGCGTACGGCTCTTCCGGCCCACCAGCACCACCTCCTTGTCGAACACGATGCCGCCGTTTCGGCGGCTTCCCTTCCTGAGGTTGCGCACGGTCCTGAACTTGGCGTTGTCCTTGGCCGCGTGACCCGGCAGATGCCGCGCTCCGTCAGCGTGTCCAAATGCGAGTATGCCACGTAGGCCTTGTCGAACACTGCGGTTTCGCCGGCCTTCATCCCCGCGCACAGCTCCACCATGTAGTTGGCGTCGTGACCCTTGGCCGGCTCCACGATGATGCGCACCGGCAGGAACGAGGCCGTGTCGAGGCTCAGGTGCATCTTTGCCGCAGCCTTGCACTTGCGGTGCTGCGCCCAGTCCATGCAGTTGGCTATCAGCTCGATGGTGGTGGAGTCTATCGCGCGCACGGCGCGCTTGAAGCGCTTGGGCAGGCGGAAGAAGCAGCGCTCTCCCCGCCCGAAGAACTTCGGGTGGCGCGCCTTGAGGTCTTCAACCACGGCTTCGTAGATTGCCTTGATGTACTCGCTGCTGCGCTCGCGGTTGGCGCGCGACAGCGTGCTGCGAGTGGGCGGCACGGCGTTCCTGATGGCGTTGAGTTCGTAGGCGTGAAAGCTCAGGCCGTCGCAAACATCGTTCAAGCTCAGGCAATTCGTGCTGTGGCAATACACGAGCGACACCGTGTGGCTCCACACGTCCAGCTTGCGCGCCGCGTCGCGCTCTCCCAGCCGGGCTTCCACCTGCCGGACGACTTTCGCAACAAGATGCGGCGCAATTTCCTTGCACAGCTGCCCCAATACCGATATACTCCTCTTGGCGTTTGGTTTTGGTTTCATATTTCCGATTATGAGTGTAATCGGACGCAAAGTCAAACGCCGCTTTCTTTCTCTTGCCCGTCCCTTTTATGGGATGGCAATGATTCTAAATCCGAAATTCTACATTCTAAATTAGCGCTTGCGCCTTGCCGCCAAGGCGGTAAGCGCAAGCAGCCCCAGCGTGCCCGTGGCGGGTTCCGGGACTCCTTGGAACGTCAGCTTGAGGAACTGGGTGGAGTTCTGACTATCTTCCAGCACGAGCTTGGCGGTTGCCAATATTTTCTCTGGGTCGCCGTTCTGGTAGATGTTGTACTCCTTGGCCAACACTTCAGGGGCAATGCTCATGCAGTTTTGAGCCTCCACCAAGGTAACGGAATCGCCGGGCTCCCATTCCATCTCCTCCTCTGCATAGAAGGACAGGGTTAAGCCTTCGGTTAGGGAGAAACCGCCAGCTTCAGTAATGGTAACCATAGGGGCGGTGCTGGCAAGCTGGTCAGCCAACAGGTGGAAATTGAGAAAATCGAACGCACTCAACCCTCCGGCCTTAATGTTTGAGCCGTAGATGGTGATGGCATTGTTGGGGCACTCGTGGTGAAGCCTAGCTGCGCCCCCAGTTACAAAGCCGTCAATCGATATCGTATCGCCAGTGAAGCTGGTCGAGTTTCCGAGAACGCCTGGCAGGTAAACCGTCACGCCGCTACCTACCAGGAATATGCTGTTACTGCTCGCCCCACTATCTCCATAGCCACCATACAGGTTTTGGGCTCGTCCCCCGGACATAATCACAATATTATCGCTTGCCCTGTAACCTTCGCTATAACCACCATATATATCCTTAACCTGCCCTCCGTCCATGAACACGGCGTTGCCAAAAGCTCCTCCGCCGCCTACAGAACCCATCTTCAGCGCATAGCCTCCACAGACCCTGGCTTTGCATTTATCTTCACCTGTAGAAGAAGATGAAATGAATACCTCTCCCTCTGTAGCATCATAGATGACGCTATAAGAGCCATAATAATTATCGTCCTGCTTGTACTCACACCCTTCTATACTAGTGGGAATGTAATCGGCAAAAGCACTCCCGCCACCCAGCAGGGCAACAGCAAGCATGGTGATGAACAACGTCTTCTTCATGGCATCACAAATCTCGCGGAGTGTACGCCTATGCGTTGACAAAGGCAAGGCAAAATGCTTGCCCGTCGCCGCATGCATGAGTATTTTTGACAGATATGGACTCCCCGTGGAGGATGTCACTTGCGTCCAAGCCACAATGAAGTGCCGCCTGCAGCCGTCTTTCGGGAGCACCGCTCGCACGGCACTTTATTGTAGGAAATCAGAAAATTGAATGGGGCAGTGGTAGCAAGTCACTTGAAAACGGCACTTTGTGAAAATAATAATCCTAGCATTTTGTCTGTTTTTGTGAGAGTGGGCGGCACT
>JAZLHB010000091.1:0-45486 GCA_045616565.1 Akkermansia sp.
CAAAAGGTGGAATGCCTGCGCCAAGGCAAGATGCCCATCTACGAGCCGGAGCTGGAAGACATGATTGTCTCCAACGTCTCCGCCGGGCGCCTCTCCTTCACCACGGACCTGAACGAGGCCGTGGCCAAGAGCGATATCATCTTCATTGCCGTGCCCACGCCCCCGCATGAGGACGGCTCCGTGGACCTTTCCTTCATTGAGGCCGTCTCCCATGAAATCGCGGACGCCCTGCGCCCGGAGCATGGCTACCGCATTGTGGTGGACAAGTCCACCGTGCCCGTGAGCACCGGCCAGAAAGTGTACGAGGTCATCTCCCGCTACGCCGGCAGGGATGTGGATGTGGACGTGGTCTCCAACCCGGAATTCCTGCGCGAAGGCAGCGCCGTGCAGGACCTCATGAACCCGGACCGCGTGGTCATCGGCACGGATTCCCAGCGCGCCATGGACATGATGAAGCGCGTGTACCAGCCCTTCAACGCCCCCATTGTGGAGGTGGACCTGGCCTCTGCGGAGCTCATCAAGCACGCCGCCAACTCCTTCCTCGCCCTCAAGATATCCTACATCAACGCCGTCTCCCGCGTATGCGAGAAATCCGGGGCGGATGTGGAGCTGGTGGCCATGGGTATCGGCATGGACAAGCGCATCTCCCGCCACTTCCTCAACGCGGGGCTCGGCTACGGCGGCTCCTGCTTCCCCAAGGACGTGAAGGGCTTCATCAACATCTCCCACCAGCTGGGAGCCCCCCTCCACCTGCTGGAGGAGGTGGAGCGCATCAACGCCGGCCAGCTGGACCACTTCCTGGACCGCATCCGCGAGAAGCTCTGGGTGCTGCGCAACAAGCGCGTGGCCGTGTGGGGCATTGCCTTCAAGCAAAACACGGACGACGTGCGCGAATCCGTGGCCGTGAAGCTCATCCGCCGCCTGTGCGAGGAAGGCGCCCTTGTGAGCGCATACGATCCCAAGGCCATGGAGACCGGCGCCAAGGCGCTGGAGGGCTGCCAGGTGAACTACTGCGATGACATGTACGAGTGCACGAAAGACGCGGAGGTGCTGGTGGTGGCCACGGAATGGAAGCAGTTTGCCAACGCCAACCTGCAGCGCGTGCGCGAGCTCATGAAGCTGCCCATCATCTTTGACGGCCGCAACGTGATGCATGGCGAGAACGCCGTGCACGCCGGGTTCGAGTACCACTCCGTGGGCCGCAAGAGCCTCTACCCGCAAAAACCCGCCTGACGGTGTCCTTTTGCGGGATGTGCAAGAGGCTATTTGGGAAATAACCCGCGCCTGTCGGCGCGGCCGCGCTGTCACAGGCGGTGGTTGACTTTCCCGCCCCCGCGCGCTACATATACACGCATGCGTGATAAAAAGCAACAGGAGGCCGAAGAGCAGCAAACCACCACGGAATGCGGGCAGGATTGCCCCTGCCCCGATACCGTGCAGGACACAGATAACACAACGGGTGCGGAGGACGCGGAAAACGCGGAGCCCACGCCGGAGGACGAGCTCTCCAAATGGCGGGAGCTTGCCATGCGCACAGCGGCGGAGTACGACAACTACCGCAAGCGCTGCGTGAAGGACCGCGAGGAGTTTGCCAAGTACGCCAACCGCAGCCTGCTGGAGGAGCTGCTGCCCGTCATTGACAACTTCGAGATGGGCATGCAGATGGCAGAGAAGGACCAAGGGTCTATGATCTACATCGGCATGAAAATGGTACAGAAGCAGCTCGCGGATTTCCTGGACGCCCAGGGCGTGGAGTCCATACCCGCCGAGCCCGGCCAGATGTTCGACCACAACATCCACGAGGCTATCATGAGCGAGCCCAGCGACCAGCCGGAAGGCACCGTTCTGCGCATCCTGCGCAAGGGCTACAACCTGCGCGGCCGCCTGCTGCGCCCCGTCAACGTGGTCACCGCAGCCCCTGCGGAACAAGCCGCAGAGGAGCCGCAAGCCTAACCCTTTCCCCTACCCGAAAGCATGTCCAAAGATTATTACGAGGTGCTCGGCGTGGACCGCAACGCGGACGACGCCACCATCAAGAAGGCCTACCGCAAGCTCGCCATGAAGTACCATCCGGACCGCAATCCGGACAACAAGGAGGCCGAGGAGAAATTCAAGGAGCTGGGTGAGGCCTACGAGGTGCTCAGCGATGCCGACAAGCGCGCCGCCTACGACCGCATGGGCCATGAGGCCTTCAAGAACGGCGGTATGGGCGGTGCCGGCGGCCCCGGCGGGTTCGGCGGATTCTCCGATCCCATGGATATCTTCGCCCAGATGTTCGGCGGCGGCTTTGGCGGGTTCGGCGGCTTTGGCCGCCAGCAGCGCCGCCAGGCGGATCCCCGCCAGCCCGGGTCGGACCTGCGTTTCGACCTGGAGCTCACGCTGGAGGAGGCATTCGCCGGATGCGACAAGCAGCTCAACATTGAGCGCCTGGTGCCCTGCGAGGCATGCAACGCCACCGGCTCCAAGGACGGCTCTGCCGGATTCAAGACCTGCCCCACCTGCCAAGGCACCGGCGTGGTCACCCGCCAGAACGGCTTCTTTGTGCAGCAAAGCACCTGCCCCACCTGCCACGGACAGGGGCAGACCATCACCAATCCCTGCCCCAAGTGCCGCGGCGAGGGCCGGGTGCACAAGGACGTATCCATCACCATGCACATTCCCGCCGGCGTGGACAACGGTGTGAAGCTGCGCTCCACCGGCAACGGAGACGCCGGCCTGCACGGCGGCAACACCGGTGACCTGTACGTCTTTATCGAGGTGAAACCGCACGATGTCTTCACGCGCAACGGCGCGGATCTCAGCTGCACGGTGTTCATCCCGTTTGCGGATGCCGCGCGCGGCGGCGTGGTGGCAGCCCCCACCCTGGAGGGCCCGGCCAAGCTCAAGATTCCCGCAGGCACGCAGAGCGGCACCATCCTGCGCGTGCGCGGCAAGGGCATGCCCCAGCTGCGCGGCGGCAACCGCGGAGACCTTCTGGTGGAGGTTCAGGTGGAGACACCCAAGGGGCTCAGCTCTGCCCAGCAAAAGGCGCTAGACGCCTTTACCGAATCCCTCAAGGACAACAACCAGCCGGAGGTGGCGGAGTTCCGCAAGCGCGCCGCGCGCTTCCTGAAATCCTGATTCCACCCCCTGCCCTGCACGGCCATGCACCGCTGCTACCTGCCGGATGCCGACTTTTCCACCCCCGCGCTCACCATTGAGCGGGAGGAGGCCCACCACGCCCTGCGCGTGCTGCGCATGAAGGTGGGTGAGGCATGCGAGGTGTTTGACGGCTGCGGCCGTGCCGTGCGCGGGCGCATTGTAGCCACACAGGGCGGCAGCTCCCTCACCGTGGGGGATTTGGAGCCCCTGCCGGACCTGCCGCCCGTGCCCCCCATCACCCTGGCCGTGGCACTCGCCAAGGGAACCAACACAGACCTCATCATGCAAAAGGCGGTGGAGCTGGGGGCCTCCCGCATCATCCCCGTCATCTCGGAGCGCACCATTGTGCGTCTCAAACCCGCAGAGGCGGAAGCCAAGGCGGAAAAGTGGCGCAGAACCGTGCTGGAAGCCTGCAAGCAATGCGGCGTGCGCCGCTTGCCCGTGGTGGAGGTGCCGCAGCCCCTGCCCACCCTGCTGCAGCGCACGGACCTGCCGCAAACACGCCTCATGTGCGCCATCACCCCGCAGGCAAAACCCATCCGCCGGGTCCTGGAATCCGCCCGCTCCGCCGGTGCAGACTCCGCCCTCATCCTCATTGGCCCGGAAGGCGGTTTCTCCCCGGCGGAATACGAAGCCGCCGCCCAAGCCGGCTTCACCCACATCTCCCTCGGCGGCATCATCCTACGCGTGGAAACAGCCGTCTTCATGGCCCTCTCCTCCCTCCGGTACGCCCTGGACCCCAGCCTGGGCTGATTGCGCCGGCGAATTCCAGCCGTTTTTCGCTTTACCCACAACGCAGGCGAGCGTACAATGGACGCACAGTCCTTTTCGCACTCGCGACCATGCCACATACAATATAGAACCGAGCCATGGAATTCGAGAGCTTAACAGAAGAAGTCCGCAAGCGGTACAACCAGTTCTAGTTTGAGGACGACCGCCTGGAGTTCAAGAGTGCCCAAGGGGGCATCCCAGCTGAACTTTGGTCCTCCTACAGCGCGTTTGCCAACACCGCTGGCGGTATCATCCTCCTCGGCGTGGAAGATGATGGCAGCATTTCTGGTGTCAAAGACCAGCAAAAGACCATCGAATCCCTTTTTGTCACCCAGAACAACCCGCAAAAATGCAGCGCCGCGCTATGCGACAATCGCCATATCCAAGCCGTCAGCCTAAAGGGCAAAAAGATTATCGCCATGTGTGTGCCCAAGGCAGAACCGGCCCTGCGCCCCGTCTCCCTCCGCGGGAACGAGGCCAACAGCTTTATCCGCAAGGGTTCTGCCGACGTGCGCTGCAAGAAGGAGGACATCACACGCATGCGCCGCAACCGTGACGTGGTGGAGAGCCTGGACTTCTCGCTGGATGCCGCCATCCTCCGCCATTCCAACCTGCGGGACCTGGATGCAACCACCCTCCGCAAATTCCGCCAGCGCATGCAAATAACAAGCCTGGGAGAGTCGCTTCAGGATTACGACGACCTTTCCCTGCTCACGAAACTGGGTGGCTACCGCGTGGACCGTGATACCGGGGAAGAGGGCATCACTATGGCCGGCCTACTCATGTTCGGCACCAGTGACGCCTTGCAGGAATTCCTGCCGCATTTCCAGCTGGACTTCTTTGAGTACGAGGACAGCACGGACCTCCAAAAGCGCTGGGTGGACCGTATCACCACGGACGGCACTTGGTCTGGCAACCTCTACGAGTTCTTTTTCAGGGTGCTCCACGCCTCAACCAGGCGCTCAAGTTACCCTTCCAGTTGAATGAAGAATTAATCAGAAACGAATCCACGCCAGCACACATCGCGGTCAAGGAAACCTTGGCCAACGCCCTGATTCATGCAGACTACTTCGAACACTTCGGAGTCCGCATAGACCTGCGTCCCTCAGGCATCTCCTTTACCAATCCCGGCAGCTTGCTGGTGGATAGCAGTCTGCTTTTCGGCACTCAACAACACCCCAGCATCTGCCGCAACAAGGGGCTACAAAAAATGTTCCAGGCCTTGGGCGTGGTAGACAAGGCAAGCTCAGGTATCGACAAGATTGTCAATGGATGGATGGACTACTGCATCGCGATGCCGGAAGTGCAGGAAACGCAGCAACCTGACTGCGTTGTTTGGAAACTCCCTTTCACTAGTATGATTCCGCGAAAGAGGCTTGATGAAGTCTCCGCGACCGTAGGGCGGCAAGCCTTTGCCAGTATGGATATCGCCGACAAATTCATTCTCCTTTGTGTGCCCTCGCAGCCCACCATCGGCAACAGCGATTTAGCCGGACTCCTCCGCATCCACCCAGCCGACCTCAGCAAACGCCTTGCGCGCCTTGTGAGTCGCGGTCTGCTGCAATCTACAGGACGCGGCAGAGGCACCAAATATTGCCTCCCTGCCGCAAAATCCGCAAATCCCGTCACTCATATGGCCGACCTGAATGAGCCAAATGGCCGACCTCATGGCCAAATGGCCGACCTAAATGAACCAAATGGCCGACCTCATGGCCAAATGGCCGACCTCGATTCCGAGGCTCATCGAACAGATTCAGCATCCCTTTTCCCTGAAATAGTCCGTAAAGTGGCAAAAGATCGAAAGTCAACTCAAGGAGAAATGTGGGATGCCATCTTAATCCTGTGCAATGGTACCTGGCGCAATTCCGCAGATATTGCCGGCATCCTCGACAGGGGAATGCGCACCATCCGCCGACACTGTGATGCTTTGGTCTTCTCCCGCAAGCTGAAAGCCAAGTATCCGGAAAAGCCCCATCACCCCCAGCAGGCGTACCGTACTGTTGCCGGAGAAACGCCACTTGGGGCTTTCTCGGATTGTACCCATACGGCCGAAATTGATTGACGCAGCGGGGGAGGGCACGATAGAATAGAGCATCATGAAACCAATCCTCTTTATTGTTGCCCCCGAGTTCGAGGAAATCGAGCTCACCGCGCCCATTGATATCCTGCGCCGTTTGGATATACCCGTGGTAACCGCCGGACTTACCGGCCGCAGTGCCATAGGCGCACACGGGATTCCCGTGACGGCTGAAATGCTGATGGTGGATGCAAACCCTGCGGATTACGATGGCATTGTGCTGCCGGGCGGGCCGGCATCCTGGACGCTGCGCGACACTCCGGGCGTGCTTTCCCTGGTTCGCGCCATGCATGCGGAGGGCAAGCTGGTGGGGGCCATTTGCGCCGCCCCCATAGCGCTGGAGGCAGCGGGGGTGATTGCAGGATGCCGCGTGACCTGCTACCCAGCCGTGAAGGGGGACCTGAAATCAGCCGCAGAGGTGCTGGATGCGCCTGCAGCCACGGATGGCAACATTGTGACCGGGCGCGGCCCCGGCGCGGCGCTGGAGTTCGGCTTTGCGCTGGCGGACTACCTGGGCTGCGCGGACAAGACCACCGCCCTGCGGCGGGACATGTGCGTGTAGCCCCCCCTGCCCCGCGCTTGGTGCACGGCATCGGCGGCACGGCATTTTTTGCACTTGTCAAAACAGGGGAAGGGTGCTATATACGGCGCGCGCGTAAGCGCGAATCCCCCACCGTATCATGAACGCCATACCGAACGTACTTGCCGGGCGCTATGCCTCCGATGCCATGAAAGCCATCTGGTCCGCCGAGGGCCGGATTGTCCTGGAACGCGAGTTCTGGATTGCCGTGATGAAGGCCCAGAAGGATCTGGGCCTGGATATCCCACAGGAGGCCATTGACGCCTACGAGCGCGTGAAGAACGACGTCAACGTCGATTCCATCAACGCCCGCGAGCGCATCACCCGGCACGACGTGAAGGCCCGCATCGAGGAGTTCTGCGAGCTCGCCGGCTGCCAGCACATCCACAAGGGCATGACCAGCCGCGATCTCACGGAGAACGTGGAGCAGCTGCAGATTTGGCGCTCCATGCAGATTATCCGCGACAAGGCGGTGGCCACGCTGGACCGCATGGCCAAGCACGCCGGCACCTGGCGCGACCTGGTGTTTGCCGCACGCACGCACAACGTGGCGGCGCAGGCCACCACCATGGGCAAGCGCGTGTCCATGTTCGGTGAGGAGCTCGTGCATTGGACCTGGGCGTGGTGCAGCGTGATGGACCGCTACCGCGTGCGCGGGCTCAAGGGTGCCGTGGGCACCCAGCTGGACCAGCTTTCCCTCTTCAACAAAGATGCCGCCACCGTGCTGCAGCTGGAGCAGCGCATCTGCGGGCACCTGGGCATTGCCGCCAAGTGGACCAACGTGGGCCAGGTGTACCCGCGCTCGCTGGATTTCGAGGTCATCTCCGGCCTGGTGGGGCTTTCCTCCGCCCCCAGCAGCTTCTGCAAGACCTGGCGTCTCATGGTGGGGCACGAGCTCGTGACGGAAGGCTTTGCCAAGGGGCAGACCGGCTCCAGCGCCATGCCGCACAAGATGAACCCGCGCTCCTGCGAGCGCGTGAACGGCTTCCACGCCATCCTCAAGGGCCATTTGGCCATGATTGGCGGTATCATCGGCGACCAGTGGAACGAGGGCGACGTCTCCTGCTCCGTGGTGCGCCGCTGCGTGCTGCCGGATGCTTTCCTGGCGGCGGACGGCCTGTTCGAAACCTTTATCACGGTTCTGGACCAGATGCAGGCGTACGAGCCCGTTATCCGCACGGAGCTGAACCGCTACCTGCCCTTCCTGATGACCACCACCATCATGATGGCCGCCGTGAAGCGCGGCGTGGGCCGCGAGGCCGCGCACGAGGTCATCAAGGAGCACGCCGTGGCCGTCTCCAACGACCTGCGCGAGGGCCGTATCTCCGCCAACGACCTGCTGGACCGCTTGGGCGCGGATGCCCGCCTCAAGCTCACGCGGCAGGAGATACAGGACATCTATGATGCCAATGCCGGGGACACCGGCATGGCCGGCAGCCAGGTGGACGCCTTCACCGCCATGGTGCAGGAGCTGGCCGCCCAGTTCCCCAACGGCGTGGGCTACACCCCCGGCGCCATCCTTTAAGCGTATTCCCCTTCTCCCGCCATGCCTGCCGCCAAAGAGACCGTGCTGATGCAGAACGCTGCGTTCCGCCTCACCACGCGCCGCTTGGTGCAGCAGGGGTTGGAGGCGGAAATCACCGGGGAGGGCAACCTGCGCATCGTTTCCGGCGGCGCGGAGCGCGTGGTGGAAATCCCCAAGAAACTGCCGCAGGGCTGCGCCGCCTACCATGGTTCCATCCCCGTGCTCGGCGCCATGTACAACCTGGCGCTCAAGGAGCTGTACGACGACATCACCCCCCACGGCCACATGCTCGCCGGAGCCAACTGGTCTTCCGTGTGGACGCGCGACATTGCATACGCGGTGGCGCTGGGTGCCGCCGTGGCAGCGCCGGAGGCATGCCGCGCCAGCCTGGATTCCCGCGTGAAACACGGCCTGGTGGTGCAGGATACCGGAACCGGCGGCGGCTGGCCCGTCTCCACGGACCGCGTGGTGTGGGCCCTGGGCGTGTGGGCCTTGTTCAAGGTGACCGGGGACCGCGACTGGCTGGCGCACTGCGCGAAAGTGCTGCAGGCCACGCTGGAGCAAGATGCCGCCGTGCTGCCGTCGCTCAGCGAGCTGCGCCCGGGCGAGACTTCGTTCATTGATTGGCGTGAGCAGAGCTACCCGGATTGGATGACCCCGGCGGATATCGGCTCCTCATACGCATTCGGCACCAACGTGCTGCACTTCATCTGCCGCCAAATCCTGGCGCGCATGCTCAATCTGCTGGGTTGCAAGAAGGAGGCCAAACCCTACGGGGAACAGGCCGCAAAGCTCGCGGACGCCATCGTTGAAAAATTCTGGAACAAGGGCTCGCGCCAGTTCGGCATCATGCGCCTGGCCAACGGCTACCTGGACGAGCGCACGGACACCCTGGCCACCGCGCTGGCCGTGCTCGCCGGCCTGGCGGGCAAGAACGCGCAGTACACGCTCAGCCACCTGCCGCGCTCACCCTGGGGCACGCCCGTGTTTGCGCCGTACAAGGTCTCACAGAAAGATGCGTACCACAACCGCGCCGTGTGGCCTTTTGTGGAGGCGTATGTGATGCTGGCGCATGCGGAGCTGCAGGACACGGCAGGCGCGGGGCGCTCCATGTCGCACCTGCTGCGCGCGTGCATGGCCTTCGGCACCAACAAGGAGAATTTCAATGCGGCCACGGGAGAGGCCGGCGGCACCCTCCTGAACTCGGACCGCCAGCTGTGGAGCGTATCCGGCATGCTCGGCATGTTCTACCACGGCATCTTCGGCCTGCAGTATGAAAAGGAGAATCTGGTGATTGCACCCTGCGTGCCCAAGGAGTACCGCGGCAGCCACTGGCTCACCGGGCTGCGCATCCGCAACATGGTGCTGGATATCCACCTGAACGGCTACGGCACGGAAATAGGCTCCGCCATGATCAACGGCAAGCCCGGCTCTCCCGTTATCCCCATCAACACGGAGGGCCATGTGCAGGTGGAGCTGGAGCTCTGGCCCAGCGAGGACAACGAGGCCCCCGCAGAGCCGCCTGCCGCCATGGAGGACCTGCCGGAGCCGGAATGGGATTCCCCCACGCCGGAAATGCTGCGCTGGAAACCCGTGCCGGGAGCCGTCTCCTACCGCGTGTTCCGCAACGGAACCGCCCTTTCCGCCACGGCGGACTGCTCGCTGGCCATCAACGCCACCGCCCCCTGCACGGAATACCAGGTGCAGGCCGTGAGCACCCTCACCGCTTCCTGCCTGAGCCGCCCCTTCGAGGTCACCGCCCCGGATGCCGTGGTGAAGCTTACCCCCTTCCGCATTGGCGAGAACGCCGAATTCCCCGTGGAACACGGCCGCGCCTGGCTGGATACCCGCCCCTGCACAGCGCAGCTGGACTACATGGACACCTACCTGTCCGCCGGCGTCTACCGCGTGCGCGTGCGCTACTGCAACGCCACCGCCTCCCTGCGGGATGCAGACACCTGCGCCCTGCGCGAACTGGAGGTGGACGGCCTGCCGCGCGGCATTGTAGTGCTGCCGCACAACACGGAGGCCGGGCAGTGGGAGAACTATGCGTTCACCGCGCCCGTCATTGTGGCGCTCGGGGAGGGGCGGCACCTGTTCACGCTGCGCTACACGCCGCGGTGCGCGAACACCAACGGCACCACGAACCAGTGCATGGTGAAAGAGATGGTGCTCACGCGCGTGAAGTGAGCCGCAGGAGGCTTATTCCGCCTCCGGTTCCGGCCAGCCGACGGTCTGGTGGGCAATCACGCGCTCTTCCCCCTGCAGGCCGAGCTCCTTGGTGAGCCCATCCGCATCAATCAGCCCGCGAATCACCGTAGCCAGACCCTTGGAGGTGGCATACAGGTACACGTTCTGGTAGGCGGAACCCACATGGCAGCGGCCCCACGCATCATCCTTGGCGGTGAAAAGCAGGTGCACCGGCGCATCGTTCACAAAATCCTGCTTGGCACACAGCGGAATCAGGTTCTTGTCGTTCACCTTTTCCAGTGTGTTGGCTTGGCCGTCATACTTCCACGTGCCTTCCTTGGTGAGCAGGTAGAGCCCCATGTTCTGCAAGTTGCGCGCTGTGGCAATTGTGCGCTTGCCGTGGGAGTTTGCTCCCCACGCCACCCACAGGATCTCGCTGAGCGTCTGGTCGTCCACCGCTCGGTTCTTGTCGTAGAAACGCCCGCTCTGCCGCTGGTCGATAGCCTGCATGAGCGGCATTCCGCCTGTGATTACAGGCTTGGGAAGCTGCTTCACCTCCCCCGCAAGCGCGGGCACACCCAGGGCCAGCAGCCCCGCCGCCAATATGGTTCCCTTCATCGTATTCATTGTGTTTGTTATGCGATTACCAATATCCTACGCCTACCGATAGGGTGTGTCAAGAAGGAAACGCGACTCAAAAAGTGCATGGAGTACACACGCCATCTGCCGCCGCCAGAATTTTGGAAGAACAGATTTTTTTGAATTTTCGCCATTTTTTGCTTGCCAAGGCGGGGTGGAAAAGAGTAAATTACACCTGCATGCGGGAGTGTTTCATGGCTCCGCATGTGGGCGCTGAGAAGCGCCGGTTGTGTGTTAATGAGCTTTCAAGACTTTTTGTGTGTGAGTTTTGAAAGAATGCAAGGGCCTCCCGGAGCGAAAGCTCCGGGAGGTTTCCTGCTTCCGGGGGCTCCAAGCGCGGCACGGCGGGATTTCCGCATTGACAAGACCGCGCGGATGCACTACAAAAACAGCGTTCATGCATGATGTGCCCACAGAGTTTGATGTGGCGGTGATTGGCGGCGGGCATGCCGGCATCGAGGCCGCCCTGGCCGCCGCACGCCTCGGCGGCCGCGTGGCCCTTGTCACCCACAACCTGGACACCATCGGCCAGATGAGCTGCAACCCGTCCATCGGCGGCCTTGCCAAGGGCCACATGGTGCGGGAGATTGACGCGCTGGGCGGAGCCATGGGGCTGAATGCGGATGCCACCGCCATCCAGTACCGCATGCTGAACGCCGCCAAGGGGCCGAGCGTGCGCGCCCCGCGCGCGCAGTGCGACAAGGCGGCCTACCGCACCCGCATGAAATGGGTGCTGGAAACCGCGCCCAACGTGCAGCTTTTCCAGGGTGAGGTGGATGACATTGTGGTGGATGGCGGCAGCGTGCGCGGCGTGACCACGGCGTGGGGGCAGCGCATCCGCGCGCGGCGCGTGGTGCTGTGCAGCGGCACATTCATGCGCGGCCTGCTGCATGTGGGCATGAACCACCTGCCTGGCGGGCGCCTGGGCTGCGCGCCCAGCGGCGTCTCCGCCAGCCTGGAGAAACTGGGCTTCCCGCTCTCCCGCTTCAAAACCGGAACCTCACCGCGCGTGAAAGGCAGCACCATTGATTTTGCCGCGCTGGAAATGCAGCCGGGCGATGAACCGCCCACGCTTTTCAGCAACCGCTCCCGCAAGGAACTGCGCCGCGCCGCAGAGCCGCACTGCACGCTCAACTGCTGGGCGGATGCGGATTTCTCCCTGCACCAGCTGCCCTGCGGCATCACCTACACCCATTCCGGCACGCACGACATCATCCGCGCCAACCTGCGCCACAGCCCGCTTTTCGGCGGCGTGATCGAAGGCACGGGGCCGCGCTACTGCCCCAGCATAGAAGACAAGGTGGTGCGCTTTGCAGACAAGGAGCGCCACCAGATATTCATTGAGCCGGAGGGACGCAGCACGGACGAATACTACCTGAACGGCCTCTCCTCCAGCCTGCCCTTCTTTGTGCAGCTGGAGATTGTACACAGCATCCCCGGGCTGGAGCATGCGGAACTCATACGCCCCGGATACGCCGTGGAATATGATTTCGTAGTGCCCACGGAGCTGTTGCCCACGCTGGAAACCAAACGCGTGCGCGGCCTCTACTTTGCCGGCCAAATCAACGGCACCAGCGGGTATGAGGAAGCCGCCGGACAAGGCTTGCTCGCCGGGGCCAACGCCATGCTCTCCCTGCACGGGCGCGAGCCGCTCATCTTGCGCCGCGACCAGGCGTACCTGGGCGTGATGGTGGACGACCTGGTGACGCGCGGCACGGACGAGCCCTACCGCATGTTCACCAGCCGCGCGGAAATGCGCCTGCTGCTGCGGCAGGACAACGCGGATTTGCGCCTCTCCCCGCTCGGCGCAAGCATCGGCCTGGTAGCGGCAGAAGAAGGCGCAGCCGCAGAACTGCGCCTGCGCGGCATTGCGGAGCTGCGCGAATACGCGCGCGAGACGCGTCACGGCGGCATTTCCCTGGAGCTTTGGCTGCGCCGCCCGGAAAACGATTGGCACACCCTTCCCACCGGGATTCTGGAGCGCTTCCCGCAGGATGTCTGGGAGCCCGCCGCGCTGGAAATCTCATACGCAGGGCACATCGACCGCATGCGCATTGCAGCCGAGCGCATGCAGCGCCAGGAGGACAAGAAAATCCCGTCCCACATCGACTACGACGCCATTCCCGCCATGAAGACGGAAGCACGCCAGCGCCTCAACCGCGTGCGCCCCGCCACCATCGGCCAGGCCGCCCGCATCCCGGGCATCACCCCTGCAGATATCGCCCTGTTGCTCGTCCATGTGAAAAAGGGGGAGTAAACCCGCGCGCCCTTTCTGCTGGACATGCGGGGGGTGCGGGTATTACAATGCATGCACATGCCGGAATCACGCCCCATCACCCCGCTGGAACCCTCGCGCAACGTTGGCGCGTTCATGGAGGGAATCCTGGCTGCAGCCCAAGAGGCGAACATCGACAGCGCGCAGGCGGCGAATGCCGACCAAGCGTGCGGCATTGCCCCCAAGGAGCTGCCGGAAGGCCACGCGCTGCGCGGCTACACCATCTTGCGCACGCTGGGCAGCGGCGGGTTCGGCATCACCTACCTGGCGCAGGAGAAGCGCCTGCGCCGCCAGGTGGTCATCAAGGAGAATTTCCCCGCCTCCCTGTGCTACCGCAGCGCAGAGACGCTGGACGTGTGCCTGAACAACGAGGAAAGCGGGCGCGAGCTCTTTGACTGGGGACGCGGCAATTTCCTGCGCGAGGCGCGCCTGCTCGGCAGTTTCGACCACCCCGGCATTGCCAAGGTGTACAGCTATTTCGAGGCGCACAAGACCTCCTATTACGCCACGGAATACATCGACGGCGTATCGCTGGGCCGCGTGGCGGCAGACTACGCGCAAGGGCGCAGCCGCATCACGCAGGAGGCGCTCATCGGGCTCATGTCTCGCCTGCTGGACACGCTGGACTACCTGCACGAGCGCAAGCTGCTGCACCGCGATGTGAAGCCGGACAACGTGCTCATCACCCGCAACGGCCTGCCCAAGCTCATTGATTTCGGCGCGGCACGCGAACAGTATGGAGACAACAACGTCTCCACCGTGGAATCACTGGGCTTCACGCCCTCCGAGCAGGGAGAGAAGGACGGCAACATGGGGCCGTGGACAGATTTGTACGCGCTGGGAGCCACGCTGTACTACCTGCTCACAGGCAGCTGCCTGCCCGGCTGCCGCCAGCGCGAGCTGTACGACAGCGCCACGCCGCTGGCGGCCTATCCCAAGCTGCTGAAAGAATTCGACATCGACCTGCTGCGCAGCATCGACCATGCGTGCCGCCCGATGATACGCGAGCGCTACCAGAGCGTGAGCCAGTGGATGGATGATATCCGCCCCTTTGCGTGAAGCGCGGCCTCAGTTCATCCTCAGCAGGGGAGCAATGGCCTGCATGAGAGCCTCGGAATCATAGAACCCGTTCATGGCGATGGGGCGCAGGGTCTCCCCCAGAGCCTTCATGGTCTGCTCAAACTCCGGTCCAATGGCCTTTTCCACCTGGTCCTGGATTTCCGGCGTGGGCTCGCCGAGCTTCTCGTTTTCCGCGGAAACGGCGTTCATCTTCTCCACCAGCTCCTTCACCTTGGGAGCGGCGGCATCCGCGCTCTCAGTGTCCTTGACCCCCTGAAGGGCGGTATTAAGCTCCTTCACGCAGCCCATGAGGTTGCGCGCGGCAGCCTCGAACTTTCCGGCATCTGCCGCGGGTGCGGCGGGTGCGGCGGGTGCGGCGGCTTGCGCCGGAGCGGCGGGGGCAGCGGGGGCGGCAGGGGCGGTTTCCTGGGCCATGGCGGGTGCAAAGGCAAGGACGGCGGCGGTGAGAAGGATACTGTTTTTCATGCGCTCCACTATGAATCAATCGCACTGTCTTGTCAAGCCTGCACCATGTGTGCCAATTCAGAATACTGTAGGCTGCATAATTTCATAACCATCACGAAATCAACGGCCACTGCGGCCACCTATTTCTGAGAGGACGCAGGAACCCTAGGATAATGGACTCGACCAATACGCCTATACTACAAGGCATACAGGCGCAACGCGACGATTTTCCTCAAAAAAAACTTGACTACAGTATTCTGAAAACTGTAGGCGTCCACCCGCCCAAAACAGTGCTGCCGCTTGGAACCCACTGTGCTGCTCGAAGGCATCATCCTGCACATACGCGGGTACACGGGCCTCCACGCCGTCCTGCGCATGGCGCTCGTGTGAAGCACCAGCGACACGGACATCTCCTACCTTCCGTTGCCCGGTACGCGCTCGGAGTCGCCCACCGCCCCCTCATGCAGCCATGCTGCAATCGAAAAAGGCTGCCCGGATTGCTCCGGACAGCCCCAACCAAAAACTCAAATGAGATTACGCCGTTTCTTTGAGTTTTGAATCCTTTTGCTTTACTTCCTGCGGCGCCGGGCGGCGAGCGCGGCCAGTGCCAGCAGGCTCAGCGTCCCCGTGGTGGGTTCCGGGGTCTTGCTCACCTTCACCAGACCGAAGTCGCCGTTCTGCACGTCCAGGTAGAAGTCGCCCTCAAGCGTGTAATGCTCACCCTGGCGTGAGAACACGCCATCGTACCAGGCATCCACGCCCGTCTGCCCCAGATACTCGATTCCATGGCCGGAGGCATCGCATGCCAGAGCGTAGAATTCACCCACGTTCAAATCATCGTCCAGGTTCTGCAGGGTTGCGTCGTCCAGCGTGATGAGGGTGGCGAGCTGCAGCGTGCTGCCCAGGTTCATGGAGTTGCCCATCAGGTTCCACGTGGCGCCTTCCTCAAGCACCAGGTTGGCGTACAGCGTGCTTCCCTCGCCAGCGGTCAGGATGCAACCGGCATCGATGGTCACCGTGCCTTCCGTCGCCTTAGAGCTGTCCGTGTAGACGGCCACCGAGGCGCCGATGCCGATGGTCATTTCCGTGAGCGTGGTCTCCGTGATGCCCTGGAGAACCAGCGCGGCGGTGTCGGTCTGAACAGCCTCCAAGGCATCGCCGTTCACGTTGGCGAGCGTAAGTGCACCTTCGCCGCAATGGATAATGGCGCCAACTTTCAGCTCATTGTTGACAACGATTTCACTTTCCGCCAGAGAGTACAACTCCTCGGCTGAAACCGTCATGTTTTCATCCTGCAAGCCAGCGTACTTGGCGGTGCTGTCCCCATTGTTGGTGACAGTGGCACCGGAATCCCAGCCGGCAATGGCAATCCCTACCTGCTCATCATTGACGCCCTCGTCGAATGTGGCCGTGCCGTGGGCGGCAATGCCCACGTCCTTGGCATCCACGCCGCCGGCGATTGTGCCGCCGTCTTCAACGTTGATGGTGCCCACGGTCGCGCCCGTACCCTTGGTGAAGGTGCCGCCATTGCCCACGGTCACAGAATCGGCGTTGGTGTTGAGCGTCAGGCTGCTGCCTTCGGCAATCACCACGTCCACGTTCTCCAGCGTGTTGCCCAGGGTCACGCTCGCACCGGTGGTGGTCACCGTGGCGTTCGAGATCTTGTAGTCGGCGTTGTTTGTGCCGTAGTTGGCATCTCTGGCAGCGTTGGTATAGGTGACGCTGCCGCCGTCCTTGCCGATGATGGTGAGGTCTTTGGTCGCATTTTGGCCGATGGAGAACTCGCCGCCCTCCTCAAGGTCGACAGAAACACCTTTGTGCATCCACATGCCCCAGGCGGACAGCTTGCCGAAGGAAGCGATATTCACGGTGCCTTCGGCGGTGCTGCCGTTGCTCAGGTCCAGCTCATGGCTGATGTTCACTTCGCCCTGGATTTCCACTCTGCCGAGAACCGGGGTCATGTTGCCGGTGACGTTGAGCGTGGCATCCCTAGCCACAACCAGGGAGGCACCCTCGCCGTTCACCGTCAAGGCTCCCGTGGTGCTCACGGTGCCCGCGACCTGCAGTTTCTGGCTGCCGGTCAGGGTTTGGCCTGCCATGGTCACCTCCCCATTGCCTTGAATCACCAGCATGTTGTTGCTCCAGCCGGAGATACCGCTGATGGTGGTGGCACCGGAGGCGTTCACGGTGGCGCGGGTGGCACCCTCTGCAAGCGTGACGCCCACGGTGCCGGAAACGTTCTGCACGATGGTATCGTTCTTGAGCACCACGCCGGTGATGCCGGAACCCTGGCTCTGGGCATACGCCTGATGGGCGGCGAAGTCTACCGCCGTCCTTGTGTTCGCGTACAGGGTGGTGTAGTCAATCGTGGTGTCGATGGTCACAACGCCGTCGGTCGCGGTGACCTGTCGACCGCCGAGGGTAAAGGTGGCACCCGTTGCGTCCACTGTGCCTCCGTCCTGACTGTACACGGTAACGGAACCGGACTTGCGGGAGAAGCCGCTGTTGGCCTTTTCTCCGTTGTAATTCACGTAATCCGTGACAAGGCCGCCACCCGTGATGCTGTCAATGGCATAGGAGCCGGTGAGGGTAAGCGTGCCACCCGTCACGGAAATGGTGTTGCCGATGACGTTGGTGCTGCCGCTCACCGAGGTGGAGCCGCCGGTGACTGTCAGCGAACCCGTGGCGGCAATGTTGAGGCCCGCAATTGTGGTGTCGGCGCCGATGGAGACCGTGCCGCCGTTGATGTTCAGCGCGCCGGGAAGCGTGGAGGCCTCCGTGATGGTCATGGTGCCTTCACCGGTCTTCGTTACGGCCGGTGCATTGGTGCCGTTCTGCGTAAACTTGCCCACGGAGAGCTCGCCATCCTTGGCGACATCGATGGTCACTGCGTTGCGCAGGTCGATAACCGCAATGGTGTTCGCCTTGTTCTCAACTGTGATGTTGCCATTGTAGGTGTTGAAGCCCTTGCCGCCCTCCTTCACGGTGATGGCGGAGTAGCCGTGCATGGCAATGTTGGTGGTCATCGTCACGCTGTTGCCGGTGCTCTGCTCCAGGGAGAGCGTGGCCAGGTGGTCTTGTGCACCGGTCATGTCAATGTTCTTGGTGGCGCCGTTGTTGTAGCCGAAAGCATCATGCTCGCCCAGCACGCGGAAGGTGCCGTCTTGGCCGATGGTCAGCGTGTTGGTGACAACGCCGTTGGCTCCGGCATGCGTGGTGGTCACCGTGCCGTCGGCAACAGTCAGGTCCGCCAGGACGATATCGCCGCCCAGGTTCAGCGTGCCACCGTCTGCCACGCTCATGGCCCCGGTATAGGAGGACAGCGCGTTCACGGTGACGTTGGAGCCTTCACCAGCGGTCAGGTCGCCGGTACCGGTCAGGGAACCGATAGTCACCTTATCGGCATTGCCCTCCACGCCGGTCACGGTCAGCTTGCCGGTCATCGACAGGGTGGTGGCTGACAAGGTTCCCCCATTGGCAACGTTAAAAGTGTATTCGGCGTTATCTATGGTCACGCTGGATGCTTCAATCACGCCATCCACATCCACGGTCTTCGTGGTGGCGGCGGAGCCGAAAGTCGCGTTGCTGCCCGCAGTGAACGCAACGTTCCAGGAGGCCGCATCAGACCAGGAGTGGTGTTCTTCCGTCCCCTGCCAGGTGCAGTCGCTGATGACCATCACGTTGTTGTCCAGCTTGGTGACGCTGATGTTGTAGAGCTTCTCAGCGCCGCTGTTCGTCCAAATGCGGGAGGTGCCGGATACAAGGGAGGGATTGCCGGTGCCACTGGCGAACGTGATGCCAGTCACCTTGGTGCTCACCACGTTCGTATTGTCACCGGTGGAAATGTAGAACGTGCCGGTGCCGAGACTGGCCTGGTTGCCGTCTACGTCCGCAATAAACTTGATGGTGACGGGAGTGGAAGAACCCAGGGAAAGGTCGCCCAGTGTAAGAAGCGCGCTGCCGAAGCCCTTGGTTATCTGGAGGCTATTCGGGCTGGACTTGACGCTGTAGCCGTCATTGCCGTTGATGCGGATGAACGGATCCGTGGCGGAGGAGCACGTCATGTCGAAGTTCAGCTGCCAGGAGGTCAGTTGCCCAGTGGATTCCGACCAAGTAATGAGCTGGTTGCCACCCGTTATCTGCGCGCCACCGGGCGATGTGAGGGTGAGCGTCTGGGGCGCGGCGAACGACTGCGGCAGGGTGAAGCCCACCGTTGCAAAGGCGGCGATGAGCGCCGCGCGCAATGTTCTATTGAGTTTAAGTCTCATAGTTTGTTTTCTATTGTGGTTATTGTATTTTCGAGGTTAGACGAAAGCTTGAGCAGAGGGCACAGTGCTCCCAAACTCCAAGCGGTAGCATACAGGTTTCCAAATACTGTAGGCGTCTTAAATGGCGCATCGTACTCATAATACGCCTGTTGCGCGGCAAGCCGGGCTCACGGCGAGGAGAGTGTCGAAGATCGGGCATACCCTTGATTCCCGAAAAAATCAAAAAAATCCAACTTTTGGCTTGCATCAGTATTTGGAATACTGTAGGCCAGCGCAACCGACCGATGATCCATTATCAACACGTTGCATCAGAAGTGCCGACTATCAACAACAGAACTCCACCTCGCGGCATTTTGTTCCCTACTCCCCGGAATTTTCTGTCACTTCCGTCACCGGGAGGGTATCGGGAATCAGGGAATAAAGACGTGCCGGCGGTGGTAGTGGAGGTAGGGGAGATGGCGCGGGGAGGGTGGATGGAGAAGGTGGAGAGCCCCGTGGAGGGCCAGGAGGGCGCGCACCCAGAGAGCCAGCTTGTGCGCGATTCGCACACCACGCTGAAACGCGGGTTGCGGGCGGTGAGCGAGTTGCGGATGAGTTTCAGCGGGATATCTGCGGATGAGGTGTATTCCGCATGGAGTGCGCGGGTGCAACATTTCATTCAGAATCCGCCGCTCGCCGGCAGCAGCGGTTTCTGCCGGGATATGACGGTGTGCCCGGCTCCGGCGGTGTTCAGGATGCTGGGATTGAAGCAGTTTGAAATTCATTGCAAACTCCATGCCACAGATACGGGAGCAAGGGCGGGGGGAGCAAGGATGAGCAGGCGTTTCTCCTTGCGGCAGGCGGTGAAGCCTCCCGGTAGGTTGACGCGCGCGGCGGGGGCGTCCGGCGGCAGGATGGCCAGCACGGCCAGCACATGCTCCTCTGCCAGGCCCGGCACGCCGGAGAGACGCAGGTAGCGGGCCGCAGCGGCCTTGCAAAGGGGCGCGGGCAGCTGCGCTGCACCGGGAAGGTAGAAACGCCCCTGCGGGTCTGTGAGCGGCAGCAGGGAGAGGGCGGCCTCCAGCGCCTCCAGGGTTTCCTGCTGCAGGCGCGCGCTGCGGTTGAGCACAGGCACCACATCCCGCCCCAAGGCACGCTGCAGGGCCGGCAGCACCTCCAGGCGGATGCGGTTGCGGGCGGCATCCGGCACGGCGTTGGTGGCGTCCTCCCGCCAATCCTGGCCCAACCCGTGCAGCCAGGCGGTGATTTGCACGCGGGTGGCCCCGAGAAGCGGGCGTACCCAGGTGGTGGTTTCATCCTGCCGCACGGGCAGCATGCCGCGCAGCCCCGCAGAGCCGCGCGCCAGACGGAAGAGCACCGTCTCCGCCTGGTCGTCCGCATGGTGGGCCAGGGCCACGGTGTTGCCGCCGCAGCGTGCAGCGCATACCGCCAGGATGGTGTGCCGTGCGCGGCGGGCGGCTGTTTCCATGGATTCCCCGCTTTCCACCGCCAACTGCGGTACAGAGACGCGGTGTTGCTCAAAGGGGATGCCCAGACGCGCGCAAAGGCTTTCACAGAAGGCGGCGTCTCCATCTGCCGCAGCGCCGCGTATGCCATGGTGCACATGGCAGGCGCGCAAGGTGCAGCCGCAGCGCTGCAGGGCCAGCAGGAGCGCCACGGAATCACGTCCGCCGCTCAGGCCCGCCACCACCGTGCGCCCGTGCAGGTGCGGCAGGCACTCCGGCAGCAGGGGAAGCTCCGCCGCTGCATGCATGGCAGGTTATTTCCTGTCTTTCTTCTTTCCCTTGGCACCCTTCTTGGCGGCGGGGGCGTTGGCCTCCGCGCGTGCCATCTCCGGTGCCACGGCGGCAAAAACATCCTCCGGCTTCATGTCCTCATCCGCAGGCACGGCCTTCACCAGACCGCTGGCGTAGAGCACCATGATATTGCCCTTGTGGCGCTCCACCGCAGGCATCACCATCTTGGTGAAACCCTCCAGATTATGCACGCTCTGGGATTTCACGGGGTTGCCGTCGGTCAGCCAGGGAAGACTGTCCAGATGCTGCTTGGCGCTGGTGCGGATGCAGGAGTTCGGGTTCTCCGGGTCCTCGCTGCCATCCGTCCAAGACACATAGGAAACAGTCTTGTAGTCCGCGCCGAACATCTTGCCGTCCTCCACCGTGGCACGCTCGTCCTTGGGGCAGTGGAAGTAGCCGGGCAGCTTGATTTTCGCCTTGGCATCGGTGGGAACCAGGGCACCGCTCTCCTCCATCTGCGCAAGGGCCAGCCACCAGCCGTGAGTCTCGATGACGTTCTCCGTGTCGGGGTCGTCGTCCATGCCGCTGGTGGGCAGCAGGGTGCTGTGTGCGCGGTCCTCGCCGTACCGCTGGCCAAGGGTGGCGAGCTGTGCGAGGTTCTCCTTGCACTTCTGATCGCCACCGGCACCCATTTTGCCGGCCATGGTGACATAGCCGATGGTGCCGACAACGGCGAGAATGGCAATCACCACCATGAGCTCAATGAGGGTGAAACCGGAAAGCATGCGGATGCGGGCTGTCTTCATACTCCGTCCACTCTAGCACATTCCCCGCGCGTTGCAAGAAAAAAGAGCCGCCCGGCGCATTGCCGGGCGGCCCGAAAAATCAGCATTGCCTCCCCATCAGGAGTGCATGGGCATGATGACGTACAGGAACTCGTCCTTCACGCGCATCACGCCGGGGCTGGAGGCATCAATGAGATCGATGGAGATTTCACCGTCTCCCACAGCCTTGAGCGGGGCGAGAATGAAGTCAGCATTGAAGGTGATGGCGAGCTCGCGGCCCTGGTAGTCGATGGGCATCTCTTCATGGGCCTCGCCCACATCTGCGGCGCTGGACTGCACCTCCATGGAGCCGGGGGCAAAGCGGAAGCGCACGGTGTTGGCTTTCTCAGAGGAGAGCAGGGAAACGCGGCGCACGGTCTCGCCGAGCTCCTGGGCGGGCATGGTGATGCGCTCGTTGTAGCGGCTGGGAATCACCTGGCGGTAATTCGGGTAGTTGCCGTCAATCAGCTTGGTGATGAGCAGCGTGTCCCCGAAATCGAAGAATGCCTGGTTGCTGGTGACGCGCACCATCACGTCCCCGGCATCGCCCAGCAGGCGGTGTACCTCCGCCACGGCGCGGCTCGGGATATCAATGCACACGGCAGAGCTCTCCGGGAACTCCAGCTCGTTCTCAAAGAGGGCCAGGCGGCGGCCATCCGTGGCCACCAGGGTGAGCTTGCCGTCTTGGAAGCAGGTGTAGATGCCGTTGAGCACGTAGCGCGTGCCATCATTGGAAATGGCGAACTCCGTGAAGCGGAAACCGCGGGAAAGCATGGCCTGCGGCACCTTGAACTCGCGGGCCTCCTTCACAGCGGGCAGACCGGGGAACTCATCCGCCGCCAGACCGTTGAGCTTGAACTGGGCGCGATCGCAACGGATGGTGGCAACGGTACCGGTGACCTCCACGCCGACCTCGCCGTCACGCATTTCGCGGATGATGCTCTGCAGCTTCTTGGCGGGCAGGGTGATGGAACCGGGCTTCTCCACCATGCAAGGGATTTTGGACTCGATGGTGAGCTCCATGTTGGTGGTGGTGAGCTTGAGCTCGCCCTCTGCGGCAGACAGCAGTACATTGGAAAGAATCGGCATACTCGGGCGCGTGGATACCACGCCGGCAACCTTGTTCAAACCATCAAGGAGAACTTGTTTCGCAAGTGTGAATTTCATAACTGTTCCTTTGTTGATGGATATTTTATTACTTCCCCGCGCGCGTGGCAAGAAAAAAACGCACCCTGCCCCACATTTTTGGGGAGCGGAGAAACGCCACCACAACATCTTGTGGCGGGTGTCTTCCTTGACGCTGCCATACACCTCTGATAGAATGAGCGCATGGCATATCTGGAGCTGGAAAACGTCTGTGTGCACTTTCCCGTGCGCGGCACCTGGGGCCGCACAGGCGAGTGGGTGCGGGCGGTGGACGGCGTGAGCCTGAGCGTGGAAAAGGGAGAGGTGCTGGGGCTGGTGGGCGAATCCGGCTGCGGCAAATCCACCCTTTCCCGCGCCATGATGCAGCTGCAGCCGGTCACCTCCGGGCGCATTGTGCTGAACGGCACGGATTTCACGGCCTTGGGAGAGGCGGAGGTGCGCAAGAGGCGGCTGGATTTCCAGATGGTGTTCCAGGACCCGTACGCCTCCCTGAACCCCCGTTTCAGCATTTTCACCACTCTGGAGGAGGCGCTTTCCCGACGCGCGCCGCTTCCGCGCGGGCAGCGGGAGGCGGCCGTGGCAGAGCTGATGGAGCGCGTGGGGCTCAGCCCGGAGCACATGTACAAGTACCCGCACGAGTTTTCCGGCGGGCAGCGCCAGCGAATCGCCATTGCGCGCGCCATTGCGCCGCAGCCTGCCCTGCTGCTGGCAGACGAGCCCGTTTCCGCGCTGGACGTCTCCATCCAGAGCCAGATCCTGAACCTGCTCAACAAGCTGCGGCGGGAGATGGGGCTCACCATGATTTTCATCTCGCACGACCTCTCGGTGGTGCACTACCTGGCGGACAACATAGCGGTGATGCGCCGCGGCAAGCTGGTGGAATACGGCACGGCGGACGCCGTGTTCAACCACCCGCAGCACGAGTACACGAAAACCCTGCTGGCGGCCGTGCCGAAACTGTGAGGCGCGGCGCTATTTCTTGACAGGCTGCCCGGGTGTGGCGGCGGGGTGCGGCTGGTGCTCCGGCGCGGGGCGGTGAATCACCGTCTCCCCAGCCTTGGCCTGGTTGGCGCGGTCGCGCGCCACCTGTTCAAAGTACTCCGGATCCATCATCCAGTGAAACTCGTTGTAGGCCTGGGTCTCCTCCGCCTTGGCGCGGCGGAACTCGTCCTGCGCCTGGTCGCGCTCCTGCTCCAGGTGGTAGAGCTCCAGCAAGGGGTTGAGCACCAGCAGGGAAGTGAGGAAGGCCACCAGCACCAGGAAGATGATGCCCGCCACCACAATGAGGCCGGAAATGCCGTGCTGGCGGCTACGGCGCTGCTCCTCCCGCTCATCCAGGGTTCTGCGGCCGGAATGGAGGTAGGGCAGGTTCATGGCGTGGCGGGCGGCTGGGGGTTAGCGTTCGGCAAAGGGAACAAAGCGGCCGCGGCGGGCCAGCAGCAGCGTGTGCATGCGGGTCTGCTTGCCTTTGGATGAGGCCGGAACCGGCGAGGTGCTGGTCTCGAACCCGGCCTTGCCCAGCGTGCCCTCCAAACGCTTGTCGCGCTTGGAGAGGGTGATGGCCAGCAGGCTGCCGCCCTTCAGCGCGTTGAAGTACGCCTGGGCGTCCGAGAGGCTCATCTCGCACCGCGCAAAGCTGTGGCGCAGCAGGATGGCGTGCAGCGAGCCCGTGCGCTTGCGGCACAAATCCGCTGCGGTGGCGGGCTCCACGGTCACGCGCGGGTCGTCCAGCGCGGCCTTGTTGGCGCTGTATTGGCGGTTCCAGGCCACAATTTCCTCCACAGGCTCCGCCACAATGAAGCGGGCCTTTTCCTTGGGCAGGCACTCCATGGCCTTGGCCAGGCCGTATCCCAGGCCGAGCCCGGCCACCATGATTTGGGGCTGCCCGGCACGGGTGATGGGGGAGATGGCAATTTCCGCCATGGAGTCCTCGCTTCCGTGGGTGAAACTGGTGGCGCACGGCAGGCCGTCGCGCTGGAGGCTCAGCTCGCCGTCGCGCTCCCAGAGCTCCCACACGCTCCCGTCGTCCATTTGCCTTTCACCGAGCTTGTTGAGCGGCTTCATATGTGCAGATGTTGAAGGCGCGGGGCCTTACATGTTGACCTGGTAGAGGGCCTTGTTGGTGCGGGGGTCGATGATGGCGAAGGCCTCGCGGTGGATGGAGGGGTCGCTGCGGAAGATGAGGCGCCCGGCGCACTGGCGCTCCAGCTCCATGAGCAGCTTGGAGTCCTCGTTCTTGAAGCGGGAGAGCACATCGCTGTTGACCACAACCACCATATCCCCCACCTTCTCGCGGAAGCGGGTGATGGTGGCGCGCAGCTGGCGCTGAATCTCCACGCTCATGGTCATGACGCTCTTGATGCGGCCGCGGCCGTGGCAGTACGGGCAGTGGTCGTTCACAAAGTCCAGCAGGGATTCGTTGATGCGCTGGCGAGTCATCTCCATGAGGCCGATGGGCGTGATCTGCATCACCTGCGTCTTGGCCTTGTCGCGCTTGAGCGCCTCCTTCATGGTCTTGTACACGGCCATCTGGTCCTTGCGGTGGCGCATGTCGATGAAGTCCACCACCACCAGGCCGCCGATGTTGCGCAGGCGCAGCTGGCGCGCAATCTCGCGGGCGGATTCCAGGTTGGTTTCCAGGATGGTCTTGTCCAGGTCCTTGTTGCCCTTGTTGCGGCCGGTGTTGATATCGATGGCGATGAGGGCCTCCGTCTCGTCGATGACGAGATAGCCGCCGCAGGGCAGCAGCACCTGGCGCTGGAAGGCTTCCTTGATCTGCTTCTCGATGCCGAGCTCCTCAAAGATGGGCTGCTGACAGGGGAGGTACTGAATGTGGCGCTTGGCGCGGCGGGAAATCTTGCCGGCGATGTCCTGCATGCGCTCGGTGGTCTCCTTGTTGTCGCACACAATGTAGTCCACGTTGTCCGTCAGGAAATCGCGCGCGGTGCGCTCCACCAAATCCGGCTCGCGGTACACGCAGGTGGCGGTGGGCTGGGTGTTGAACTTCTCCTCCACCTCGCGCCACTGCGTGAGCAGCATGGCCAAGTCTCGCACAAAGTGGCGGAAGCGCTGCCCCTGCGCCACCGTGCGCATGATGATGCCCATGCCCTCCGGCACGTTGAGCTTCTGCACAATCTGGCGCAGGCGCTGGCGCTCCTTCGGGTCGTCTATCTTGCGGGAGATGCCGAACTGGTCCGTAAAGGGCATGAGCACAATGTAGCGCCCGGCCAGGGAGATGTTGGTGGTCACGCGCGGTCCCTTGGAGCTGATGGGGCCCTTGGTGACCTGGACCATGATATCGGAGCCGATGGGATAGATGTCCGGTATGTCCTTGCTGGTGATTTTCTTCTGCTGCTTGCGGGGGCGGCCCTCCTTCTGGATTTCCTCCAGGGAGGAATCCAGGGCCAGGGGGAGCGCATCCCAGAAGTGGAGGAAGGCGTTCTTCTCATAGCCGATATCCACGAACATGGCCTTGAGGCCGGGTTCAATGTTCTTGACACGGCCCTTGAAGATACCGCCGACGATGTTTTCCTCACCCTCGCGCTCAATGCTGTATTCCTCCAGCACGCCGTCTTCCAGCAAGGCTGCACGGCGCTCCAGTTTCTCAGCATTGATCACAATGGTGGTTCCCTCCTTCGGGTTGCATTGGCCGAACCCGAAGAGGTGCTTCACTGTATTGATCATTTTTGAAATTAGAGACAATGTTATGTTGTTAGGTTTGGTGTTTCACCATGGACAGGATGGATGCCCTTCCCTGCTGCAGGCGGTTAGTCGTACGAGTCGAACACCGCCTCCGATTCCTGCAGGTACTTGCCGGTTCCCTCCGCGACCGCGCTGAGCGGGTCCTCGGCTATCACTATCGGCAACTGCGTTTCCTCATGCAGCAAATCCGCAATCCCGCGTATCAGCGCGCCGCCTCCGGCCACTACTATCCCCCGGTCGTACAGGTCGCTCGCCAGCTCCGGCGGGCAGTGGTCCAGCGTTTGCCTCACGGCATTGAGAATGATATCGAACTTGTCCTTGAGCGCCTCGCGGATTTCCTCGGAGCGCACGGTGACGGTCTTGGGGAGACCGCTCCCTCGGTCGCGGCCCTTCACCTCCATCTGCAGTTCCTGCTGCAGCGGGTGTGCCGAGCCGACCTGAATTTTGATTTCCTCCGCCGTGCGCGGTCCCACAAGCAGGTTGTGGGCGGAGAGCATGTGGCGGGTGATGGAATCATCCAGCGCATCGCCGCCGCACTTTTCAGATTGGCTGTAAACGATGCCGGAAAGGGAAATGATGGCGACCTCGGTGGTGCCGCCACCGATATCGACAATCATGTTGCCCACGGGTTCGGAGACCGGCAGGCCGCAGCCGAGGGCGGCGGCCATGGGTTCCTCCACCAGGCGCACGCGGCTGGCCCCGGCGTTGTAGGCGGAAACTTCAATGGCGTGCCGCTCCACCTCCGTAATGCCGGAGGGGTGGGCGATAAGCACGCGCGGCCCGCGCAGGCTGCGCCGCTGCCGGGCCTTCTTGATGAAGTAGTTGAGCATCTGGTGCGCCACCACAAAGTCGGCTATCACGCCTTCCTTGAGCGGGCGGATGGCCACCACGCTGCCCGGCGTGCGGCCCACCATGCGCTTGGCCTCCTCGCCCACGGCCTTCACCTGGTCGCCCTGCATGGCCACCACGGAAGGCTCACGCAGCACGATTCCCTGGTCCTTGATGTAGACCAGCGTGTTGGCCGTGCCAAGATCTATGCCTATGTCGTATGTGAACAACTGGCCTAGGTTCTTGAAAATACTGAGCATGGAAAAATTTCTTGAAAGTTTTCTGCGGGTGGGGAGAGGCTCGCCGCCTGTACGTGTGCACGGCAGCGCGGGAGCATATCGCCCGCGCGATATACACACCTGCGCGCATATTATAGGCAATGTGCGTATGCCCTGTCAAACTATTTTTGCACCATGAACACACAAAGTGCGTTTGGATAATGGGTGAAAATGTTAAAAAATATGAAATAAAAATCGGGGGTGAAACATGTGAATGAAAAACAAGGCTCTTGGCTTGCCATGGGGGCGAATGTTGTGTACAATGAGCGCCTATGGAAAATCTGACAGGCAGGACGGCCGTGGTTACCGGAGCGGGACGCGGGATAGGCCACGCGGTGGCGAAGGCCTTTGCAGCGGCGGGCGCGCATGTGGCGCTCATCTCCCGCAGCGCGGAATCATGCAACGCCGCAGCGGATGAGATCAACGCGGCATACCCCGGAAGCTGCAAGGCCTACGCCTGTGACGTGGCGAGCACCGCCGCCGTGGAGGAATGCGCCGCGCGTGTGCTGGCGGACTTCCCCTCCATCGACATTCTGGTGAACAACGCCGGAATCACGCGCGACGGCCTGACCATGCGCATGAAGGAGGAGGACTGGGACATGGTGCTGGCCACCAACCTCAAGGGCGTGTTCCTGTGCTGCAAGGCCTTTATGCGCTCCATCATGAAAAGCCCGTCCGGGCGCATCATCAACCTCAGCTCCGTGGTGGGGCTGGGCGGCAACCCCGGGCAAACCAACTATTCCGCCTCCAAGGCCGGCGTGGTGGGGCTCACCAAATCCCTAGCCCTGGAAATTGCCAGCCGCAAGGTCACGGTGAACGCCATTGCCCCCGGATTCATTGCCACGGAAATGACGGATGCCCTGCCGGAAAACGTGCGCGCGGATATTATGCACCGCATCCCCCTGGGCTTCTTCGGGGAGCCGGAGGACGTGGCAGCCTGCGCCCTGTTCCTGGCCTCCGATGCCGCGCGCTACATCACCGGCCAGGTGCTGGTGTGCGACGGCGGCATGTACACCTGACCGGTGTTCAAGCTACGGATTCACGCAGAATATCTGCCAGTTCATCCTCTCTCTGGCAGGGAAGGACGTGGGCAACGCGGCTTTTCGCCACGTTGAGCAAATCGGCCGGGATACAGCAAGTGTCCTCGTTATACACCATGCAGGTCTTGTACATCCCATCGGAACTTTCTGAGATTTCGCGCAAGCGAGAACTCCAAAGCTCGAATGATTGGGCCAAGCGGGAGTTTTGATCGAAGGTTTGCACGGCTGCCGAGCTTTTGATTCCGCTGCATACCACATCGATTCGGATTTCGCGGTAGGCGGTCCGTATCAACTTCTCCCGCTCACACGGAATATTGAGCCTCCGGATTACGTTCATCACATTGGTGAATGCAATGTGTTCCGGAACGTCTGCCTCTCTCCGTATGCGCAGAACTTGGTACGACAGCGCTGAAAGGAAGGAACCGAAGAGCTGGATTTCCCGCGCGTCCAGCGGCAAATGAAACATTTTGAAGTACCCGCGATTGTCCTCTTGAACTTCGTATTCCCTCATGAGAGCCTGCACAGCCTCCTGAAACCATTCCTTGCGGATATCCACGCCGTTGGAAAGCAGCCACCCGTTGAGCTGGCCGCGGTTCCTCAACACAATGCAGTCGGCAAACTCCCTATCCACGTTCACAGTGACCTGCCAGCCGTCTGAAAGCAGAATGGGAAGTGTCATCACCAAGCCCTGCGGGGTGTCTTCCATATTGCACACATCATTCCAGAATCCCGCCAGGGCCTGGCGGCACGTTGCTTGGTTCAATTCTGTAATATCGTATCTCACTACAGCAGCCTCCTTTCTTCTTCAGGGAGTTCAATGTTCCAGCGGGCCGTGCAAAATGCGTGGAATTCCTCAAGGGAATGGGGATTGAAATTTTGCAACTCTTCACGGCAGGCGTGATTGTTGACTATCGTCTTGGACGTTTCGTCATAAAAACGGATGTTCTCATGCCAGCCTTTCATTAACACTTCCTCATCGCTGTATTTGCGTCTGTTTTCCACTTTGGTGAAATCGATGCCGCGGATTCTCTGCCGGGAGAGAAGAAAGGCCGCACCATAGGATGACTGTTCAATCTCGCATCCATGCGCGGTGTACAGCATGGAGAGGCCGAGGGAGGAACGCTCTCGGAATTTGACCGCAAAGCGCTTTTCTATTGTTTTGCGGGTGTCTGCTGCACGCGGCTCCCAATCAGGGACAACATCAACGGGCACCTTGGGCAGACTTATACATTCGCCGTGTCTGCCCGGGTGTACTTCCATTCTTGAATTGCCTTTCTAGGAGCCATAAATGAATGTTAGCACAATAGGCAAAAATGGCGAGAGAAATTTCAACAAAGCCCTGCATGGTGGAGTCACCATGCAGGGCATGAAGCCAAATGTGCGGCTGAACCGTTTACTTGATGAGTCCCTCCTTGCGGAGCAGGGCGTCCGGCTTGGGGTCGCGGCCCATGAAATCCCGGAAGAGCCGGGCGGCGGGCTTGCTGTCGCCCTGGGAGAGGATGGTCTCCCTGTAGGCGGCGCCGGTGGCGGGGTTGAGCACACCCTCTTGCGCGAAGCGGGAGAAGGCGTCCGCAGCCAGCACCTCCGCCCACTTGTAGGAGTAGTAGCCCGCAGCGTAGCCGCCGGCAATGCAGTGGGCGAGGCTGCGCATGGTGGAGCGCGAGGTCACGGTGGAGGGCATGCGCCAGGACCCCACAAGCTCGTGGGTGGCCTCGTCCAGGTCGCGTCCCTTGAAGAGCTTGTCGTAGTTCATGTGCATCTCCAGGTCCAGCTTGGCGAGTGCGAGCTGGCTCATCTCATCCGTGGCGGGCATGTAGAAGCGGCTGTCGTTGAGCTTTTTCACCAGCTCCGCGGGCATGGGCTCACCGGTCTCGTAGTGCTTGGCGTAGGTGGCCAGTGCCTCCGGCTCCCAGCTCCAGTTCTCGTTGAGCTGGCTGGGGAGCTCCACAAAGTCCCAGGCCACGCTGCTGCCGGCATGGGCCATGAGCTCGGTATCGGAGAGCATGTTGTGCATCATGTGCCCGAACTCGTGGAAGAGGGTCTCCACATCATAGTGGGAGTACAGGGCGGGCATGTCCGCCGTGGCGGCGGTCAGGTTGGCGCAGAGGGCGGCCAGGTGCGGGCGGTGGGGCTTGCCGTTGGCAGAGGGCTCGCCGAGCACCAGGGGCATCACCCATGCGCCGGCGCGCTTGCTGGGCCGGGGGAACAGGTCCATGTAGAACGAACCGAGGTGGGCTCCGGTCTTGTTGTCGCGCACCTCGAAGAGGCGCACTTCCGTGTGCCACGCCTCCGCCTTGCCGGCGGGGAGCTCCTCACCGGGCTTGAGGCAGACGGTGGGGATTTCCTTGAAGCTGATGCCGTACAGGGTGGCTGCGAGATTGAACATGCCCTCGCGCACACGCTCCGCCTCAAAGTAGGGGCGCACGGAGTCCGGGTCGAAGGAGTAGCGCTGCTTCTTGAGCTGGTATGCGTAGTAGGTGGAATCCCAGGGATTCATCTTGTCCACCTTCTCCGTCTTTCCGGTCTCCTTGGCATAGTAGTCGCACAGCTCTTGGCATTCCTTGTGGAAGGAGGGCAGCACCTGTTGGGCCATGTTGTCCACAAAGGCCATGGCCTTGTCCCCGCTTTCCACCATGCGGTGCACGGTGGTGAAGTCTGCAAAGGTCTTGAAGCCGAGCAGCTCTGCAAGCTCCTTGCGCAGCTGCATCACTTCCGCCACAATGGCGGAGGTGTCGTATTCGCCGCAACCCAGGCTCTGGCGCCCTTCCCAGCAAAGCTTGCGGGTCTCCGGCACGGTGCAGTTGCGCAGCACCTCAATGACGCTGTCGATATCCAGGGTCACAATCCACTGCGGGGTCTCCCGGGTGCCGTAGCCCTTCTCCAGGGCGGCGGCAGCGGCCTTGGCCATCCAGGTATCGCTCATGCCGGCCAGCTGCGCCTTGTCGGTCACCACCAGCTTCCAGGCGTTCTGGGAATCCAGCACCTTCTTGCTGAACTCATGGGACAGGTTGCTCAGGCGCTCGGAAATCTGGGCCTTGCGGGCCTTCTGCTCCGGGGAGAGGTCGGCGCCGCCCTCACGGAAGGAATCCACCACCTGCTGCACATAGCGCTGCTTGGCGGGGGAGAGGGATTTCACCCAGTCCTGCGCGGCGGCGGATTTCACCACCTCCCAAAGCTTTTCATTGGCAATGATGGCGGCGGAGAAGGCGGCGAGCTCCGGGATGAGCTGCTCTTGCACGCTGCGTATTTCCGGGGAATCCATGTTGGAGCTGAGCACGCCGAGCATGCTGCCCGCGCATTCCATCTCATAGCCGATATCCCCATAGGCCAGGAAAACGTTTTCAAAGGTGGCCTTGTCCGGCTCCACGGCGCAGATGGCATCAATGTTCCGGTGGGCGCGCTGCAGGCCGTAGCGGATATCCTTGAGCACCTGGTCCGGGGTGATGCGGGACCAGCGGGGATACTCGTTCCAGGCGCAGGCGGGGTGCTCCGCAGCCACGGGCGTGGGGGCCATGGGGGCGGCGCTGTCCTGCGCGGCAAGCGGTGAGCCCAGGACGCACCCGAGCGCGATTGTCATCAGTATGTTCTTGGTGTTCATATATGCGTTGTTTAGTTGAGAATCCTATTCCATGCGGGCGAGCTCCTGCTGGGCCAGCGCGCAGCAGCCGGCGTAGTCCAGGCGGCCGTTGGGCAGCGCCGGGATTGCCGGCACATGCAGGATAATGCGCGGGCACCAGTTTTCCGAATACCCTTCATTGCGGATGCCGTAGCTGAGCACCGCGATATCCGGCGGCAGCTTGTCCGCCGGCAGCGTGGTGAGCATAATCAGGTGGTCACGCGCATCGCGGTCGGAAAGGGAGACAATGGCAATCTTGCGCTCCTTGGCGGCGGGGTCGGTCTCGCCGAATCCCTCCAGCAGCAGGTTCTCCAGCGCGGTGTGGGGGATGAATTCCCCGCGCACCACGGCATAGCGCTCGCGGGTGCCGAAGATGTGCAGCTTGCCGTCCGCATCCACCATGCCCAGGTCTCCCGTGCGCAACCAGCCGTTGCGGATGTTGGTGATAGTGGCCTCCTCGTTGTCTTGGTAGCTGTGGGTGAGGGCGGCGCCGCGCACCCACACCAGACCCGGCGTGTTGATGGGCAGCAGGTGGGAGGGGCGGCGCGGATCGCTGATGCTCACGGCAATGCCGGGCATGGGCTCGCCTATGCCCTCCTGCCGCAGGTAGGGAGCCGTTTGCCGCACGGATGCCGTGGCGGTGGGCGTGTTGTTTTGGGAAAGGGAAACCAGGGAGCCTGCCTCCGACAGCGCGTAGGAGCCCAGCAGGGTGGTCTGCAGGCGCTCTTTCACGGCGCGCGCCAATGCGGGCGGAACGGGGCCTCCTGCGGCCACCAGGTATTTCAGGTTGAGCAGCGGGCAGTCCTGCCCGTCTGCAATGAGTGCGCGCGCCACATCCGGCGTGGCCACAAGGGATTTCACCCCGTGGCGCAGAATCAGCTCGCGCAGGCGTCCGCCCGCATCCGATGCGGAGGGATAGGTTACCATGTTGTAGCCGTAGAGCAGCGGCATGAGCAGGCCGGGAAGGAGCCCGGCGCTGCAATAGAGCGGTGCGGTGGAAAGGATATGCTGCCCTTCCCGCAGCTGCATGCGGCTCTGCAGCCCCATGAGGTTGGCCAGCGCCATGCGGTGGGTGAGCACAATGGCACGCGGGGCGCCGCTGGTGCTGCCGCTGAAAATGAGCGCCACCTCATCGTGCGGCTTGCGGGCGGGCAGCTTCAGGAAGCGCAGCAGCCGGTCCGTGTGCAGGTAGCGCAGCATGGTGCGCCACACGCGCAGCCGCCCGTTGCCCAGCGCTTCCAGCGTGTCGTCGATGTAGATGAGATCGCGCGTGGGCGGCCACTGGAATTTGCTCTGCAGGCTCACAAAGCGGGCTTCCGTGATGAAGCGCGTCACATGCGCCTGCAGCATCATCTCCCGCACTATCTCCGGCGCGGCGGTGTAGTTGATGTTCACCGGGGCAATGCCGGCGAACAGGCAGGCCAGGTTGGCAATGGCGGCGCGCTTGCCGGGCGGCAGGATAACGCCCAGCCGCTTGTGCGTGATGGTGCGGCGCAGGTGCCGCGCCAGCATCAGGGAGATGGCCAACAACTGGCGGAACGTGAGCTCGGAGTCGTCTATGCCGTCTATGATTTTGGCCTCTGCGTGGCTTTGCATGGCGGTGACGAGCATGCGCGCCAGCGAGCAGTCCTCCGGCAGCGGCAGCTCCGCAAACATGTCCGCCGAGCACTCCATCCAGGCCTCCAGCACACGGGCGCTCTGCGCGCCCTTGCCGCGGATGGGCGGCATCACGCGCATCCGCACCTCATGGCAGGGCTGCTGCGTGGTCACGCTGTTCTCCAGCCCCTCGTTGAACATGCCCACGTAGACGGGTACCGTCTCCAGGGAGCATCCGTCCATGTGGGAGAGCAGGCGCCCGGGAACATCGCTGAGCGTGGCGCCGTCCTCGCTGTCGCGCGGCCCGGTGAGCAGCACCACGTGGCGGCCGCTGCCCATCATGTCGTGCAGCTGTTCCGCCAGCATGATACCGCTCTGCCGCGCCATGGAACCCATGATTCCGGCGGCGCGGCTCTGGCGCAGGTATTCCATCACCTCCCCGGTGGGCATGCAGGTTTCCTCCACCAGCCAGGCAACGCGCTGCGCGCCGCCCAGCATGGATTCAAGCTCCTGCAGGACCTCCAGGTTGGGGATGCGGTTGGGAACGAGGAAAGCCGGGCGCGCCGGCACGTGCTCCTTACCCTCTGTGCGAATAGGCGGCATGTATGCCCGTGAGGCGCTTATTTACGCAGCGCATCACGGATTTCGCGCAGCAGTTGGATATCTTCCGGGGTGGGGGCGGGGGCTTCCTCCTTGGGCTCCTCCTTGTCCTTGGCGCGCAGCTTGCAGATCACGCGGATGGCGAAGAAGATGGAGAGGGAGATGATGAGGAAGTCGATGATGGTCTGGCAGAACGCGCCGTACTTGATGCCGTTCCAGGCCAGTGCATCCAGCTTGCCGGCGGGCGTGATCATCAGGATGGCCGGCATGATGACATCATTCACCAGGGAGGTGACGATTTTGCCGAACGCACCGCCGATGATGACACCGACAGCCATGTCCACCACGTTGCCCTTGAGGGCGAACTCCTTGAATTCCTTCACCCATGCGGGCGTGATTTTATCGATTTCCATATTGTTTATTGATTGGGTTTGGTTAGAGTTGTTTGAAAGCCTTGGTGCCCCACTCCGTGCAGGTCCACGTGGAACCGTCCCCGGAGGTGAAGACGCACACGCCGCCCGTGGGCACCTTGATGTCGTGCGCGGCGCAGAATCCCTCATAGTCGCCCGTGATATGCGGGGCAAAGCGGATGGTGCCGTTGCTGGAGACGCAGAGCAGCACCTCTCCCTCCGCCACCTCCGCGGCAAGCTCCTGCCAGTTTGCGATGATGCGCGGCACATCCACCTTCCAACCGTCCGGAACTACGGCGCGCGCGTTCCACAGCTCGATGGCCTCTGCACCCAGGCGCGCCACCACTTCTTCCTCCGTGCGGTTCTCATCGGGGCCGTAGTCCACCTCGATAAAGCGGGCATCCGCCACCACGGGGCAGGGATTGCCCAGCTCCTCCGCAGCCAGTTCCGCCGTGCGCATGGTGCGCTTGAGCGGCGCCGCCAGGATGCGGGTGGGGGTGAGCCCCAGCTTCTTGAGATACAGGCCTATGCCGCGCCCGCGCTCTTCCTCCACGAGTTCCAGGTCGGTTCTGGAACCCACGCGGGTGGGAGTTTCCCCCTTGCGGAAGGTGTTGCCGTGGCGAGCGATGACAAGCGTTTTCATGATGCGGAAAGGTGCCGTTTCAGGCACCCCGCATTCTACCCCATCTCCACCCTGCCGCGCAAGCCAAAAGTGAGTGCGCACCCATGAAAGGGCGGTGCGCGCAGTGCCTCAGCAGGTGAGCGCGTTCTTGGCCAGGCCGGCCAGGGAGGTTTCACGGTAGCCGGCGGCCAGGCTGCGCCCGGTTTCATACATGGTGGCTATCACCTTGTCCAGGCTCACGAAGTGCGAGCCGTCGCCGCGCAGGGCGAGGCGCGCGGCGTTCACCGCCTTGACGGCGCCGATGGCGTTGCGCTCAATGCAGGGCACCTGCACCAGGCCGCACACGGGATCGCAGGTGAGGCCCAGGTTGTGTTCCATGGCAATTTCCGCGGCGTTTTCAATTTGGGCGTTGGTGCCGCCCATGGCGGAGACGAGCGCACCCGCAGCCATGGAGCAGGCCACGCCCACCTCTCCCTGGCAGCCCACCTCTGCGCCGGAGATGGACGCGTTTGCGCGGTACAGGGAGCAGATGGCGGAGGCGGAAAGCAGGAAGTTGCGCACGCCGGCCTCCACATCCACGCCGGCCTCCTTGTAGCCCACGCGCACAAAGTAGCGCAGCACGGCGGGCAGCACGCCCGCAGAGCCCATGGTGGGAGCGGTGACCACGCGGCCGCCGGCGGCGTTTTCCTCCGCCACGGCAAAGGCCCAGAGGTTGAGCCAGTCCATGTTCACCAGCGGGTCCAGCTGGGTGGCCAGGAAGCGTTCCTGCATGCGCTTGAGGATGCGCGGCGCGCGGCGCGCCAGGTGCAGCGGGCCGGGCAGGCGGCCATCCGCCGCCACGCCGCGGTCTATGCTTTCCATCATCACATCATACACCAGGCGGATGCGCACGTTCACCTCGTGCACGGGGCGCAGGGAGGTTTCGTTCACCATCACCAGCCCGGCGAGAGTAACCTGGTGCTTGTTGCAGAAGCTCATCATCTCATCGCAGGTGCTGAAATCATGCGGCACCACGGGGGAGTCCCCGGGCTCCTCCCGCCCCATCTCGCCAATCCTCCGCACGGAGCCGCCGCCCACGGAGAAGAAGGTTTCCTCCAGCAGCAGCTCGTCCTGCTCCCCGTATGCGTAGAAGCGCATGCCGTTGGGGTGCTCCTCCAGGCTTTCCTTCATCTTGAGCTCAATATCGCTCTCCGCACAAAATGCAATGGGGTGCTCCCCGCCCAGGTTGAGCGTGAGGTCTCCCGGGTTCACCTGCACCTTGTGCGGGTCCATGCGCTCGGCATCATAGCCCATGAGCCCGTATACCACGGCTCCGGGCGTGCCGTGCCCCTCTCCCGTGAGCGCCAGTGAGCCGTACAGGTTCACCTTCACCCGCTTCACGGAGCCCAGCGCCTGCCGCTCCCGCAGGTCCTGCACAAAGCGGGCCGCAGCCCGCATGGGCCCCATGGTGTGGGAGCTGGAGGGGCCTATGCCGATGGAGAAGACGTCGAAAAAGCTGGTGTACATGTCACGCCCATTGTATCGCGGCGGCGGGGCGGGGTCAACCCGTGTTCTTCTGTCATAATACCCGCCGCCGCTTGAAAAGCGGCGTGCGGGTGGTATAGTGAAGCCGTCACCCTGATACGGGGTGAAGTTAACTCAACCCAATCTGATTATGGAGATACTTCACGATAAGGACGCCGATGTGAGCGTTCTGAACGGACGTACCGTGGCCGTCATCGGCTACGGCGCACAGGGGCGCGCACAGGCGCTCTGCATGCGTGACAGCGGCGTGCACGTTATTATCGGCATTCGCCCCGGCAAGAGCTGGGATGCCGCAACGCAGGACGGTTTTGAAGTGATGCCGGTGGACGAGGCCGCAGCCAAGGCGGATATCATCCACCTGTTGCTGCCGGACGAAAAGCACGGCGAGGTGTATGCCAGCCAGATCAAGCCGAACCTGGCGGCGGGCAAGACGCTGTGCTGCTCCCACGGTTTTGCATACGTGTTCAAGACGATTGAGCCGCCGGCAGACGTGGACGTGATTATGGTGGCTCCGAAGGGCCCGGGCACGGAGGTGCGCCGCGTGTTCGAGGAAGGCTTCGGCTGCCCCGGCCTGATTGCCGTATTCCAGGACCCGAGCGGCAAGGCCCGCGCCACGGCGCTGGGCATTGCCAAGGCAGAGGGCCTTACCCGCGGCGGCGTGCTGGAGTGCACCATGGCCCAGGAGACCTATGAGGACCTCTTCGGTGAGCAGAACGTGCTCTGCGGCGGCCTGGTGGATCTCATGAAGTACGGCTTCGAGACGCTCATCGAGGCGGGCTACCCGCACGAGATGGCCTATTTCGAGTGCGTGCACGAGGCCAAGCTCATTGTGGATCTCATCTACAACGGCGGCATCCAGCGCATGAACAGCGTCATCTCCAACACCGCCGAATTCGGCTCCTACTACAACGGCCCGCAGATTCTGGGCCCGGAGGTGAAAGCCAAGATGAAGGAGAGCCTGGAGCGCATCGAATCCGGCAAGTTCGCCAAGGACTGGCTGGAGGAGGCCGCTGCCGGCGCCCCCAACCTGCAGGCCAAGCGCGCCGCCCTGGCGGAGCACCCCGTGGAGATTGTGGGCAAGAAGATCCGCTCCCTCTTCGAGCGCAAGTAAAACCTGTTTCCCGGCGGGGTTGCGGTGCGCTGCAACCCCGCCGTTTGCTTTTAAGCCTTTCCGCCGCCCATGGATGCCATCCGCATAGAAAACGCCAGCGTGTACCTCTCCGGCAGGGAGATCCTGCACGGTATCAACTGGCGCGTGGAACAGGGGGAGCGCTGCTTCATCCTGGGCGCAAACGGCGCAGGCAAGACCACGCTGGTGCGCATGCTCATGGGCTACGCCTGGCCCCTCTTCGGCGCCACCGTAGAGGTTCTGGGCCACCGTTTCGGCACCGTCAACCTCCAGGAGCTGCGCAAGCGCATCGCCTGGGTCAGCCCGCTCATGCACCAGTGGCTCGGCCAGCGCGACTGGACCGGCAGGGAGATGGTGCTCTCCGGCCCGGATGCCACCATCGGCCTTTTCCGCACTCCCACCGCTGCAGAGGAGGCCCGCGCGGCAGAGCTGCTCGCTTCCCTCCGCGCGGAACACCTGGCGGACCGGACCGTGGCCACCATGAGCTCCGGCGAGCAGGTGAAGGTGCTCATTGCACGCGCGCTCATGACACGGCCGGATTTGATGATCCTGGATGAACCCAGCGTGTTTCTGGACATTGCCGGGCGAGAGTTCCTGCTGGGTGCCATCTCTGATTTGGCCGCGCAGCGTCCGGAGCTCACCATCATCTTCATCACCCAGCGCATAGAGGACATCCTGCCCGCCTTCTCGCGCGGCCTCATCCTGAGGGAGGGTAACATCATTGCTCGCGGCTCACGGGATGAGGTGCTCACCGAGCCCATCCTCCGCCGCACCTTCGACCTCCCCATCCGCCTTATCCAAGGCGCCAACGGCCGCCTTTGGTCCATTATGGACTAGGGGCGCAATTGCCTTTTTATGCGCCGCTTTGCGCTTGACCGCGGCGGGTGGCTTTGGTAGGCTAGGGAAGTCACATGACAACGATGTCCCGAAAAATTTTGATGCTGCTGGCGGGCATGCTGTGCCTGTGCCAGTGCGATACCCTGAAAAGCGACTGCCAGGCCATCAGCGAACGGGAGGCGGCCATAGCCGCAGAGAAGCCCGGCGACTACTACATCGGCCGCCGCTACTACATACCGTACACGCGCCTGTGGGGCTACCTGCGGCGCCCCGGAGAGAGCTGGCGCACGGCCAAGCTGGTGATGATGGACGAACACACCATCCACCAGCCGGACCGCGGCCCGGAGCCCCCGCTGAAGAACGCCGTCTTTGGCACGGATGACAACGTGGAGTACGCCATTACCGGCAGCTTCACCGGGCAGAAAGCGTACGAGCCGAGCACCAACATGGTGCTGCCGCTGTTCAAGGCCACCTCCTACCGGGTTGTCAACCGCAAGCCCGGATTCCTTTTCAAGCCCTCCGAGAAGCGCTCGGACGACTATGTGACGCTGGACCCGCGCATTATGCCGAACCCGCAGATGTGCGCCGGAGCCGGCGTGCCCGCAACCACCCCACCCAAACAACCCTAGTACACACCATATGGCCAAGACCAAGATACTCGCCGGACTCGAAATCGGAACCTCCAAGACCTGCATGGTCGTGGGGGAGATTCGCCCAGATGCAACCGCCACCATCATCGGCTGCGGAGAAGTGCCCAGCGCCGGCATCCGCAAGGGTGAAATCGTGGACCAGACCATGGCGCGCCAATGCGTGTGCGATGCCTGGCAGCTCGCCCAGGAGCACGCGGATGTCGATATCCTGAACGTGTTCCTCTCCGTCACCGGGGACCACATCTCCGGGCTCAACAACGTGGGCTCCTACCGCCTGCCGGACACGGAGGACATCATCGACGAGGAGTACATGGGCTACGCCCGTGAAAAGGCGGAGCATGTGGAGCTGCCCTCCGACCACTTTGCCCTGCACACGGAAACGGGCGGCTACTCCGTGGACGGAGACGAGCCCACGCGGCATCCCGCCGGGCTCACCGGCCACACGCTGGATGTGAACAGCCACATCATCCACGGTATCAGCAGCCGCGTCAAGAACTCGCTGGTGTGCGTGCGCGGCGTGCCGCTGGATGTGGAGGAACTGGTGTTCGCTCCGCTCGCCACCGCACAGATGGTGCTTTCCCGCGCCCAGAAGGAGAGCGGCGCGCTGCTGATCGACATCGGCGGCGGCACCACGGATTTCATCTGCTACAAGGGCACGGAGATTATCGCCTCCGGTTGCATTCCCATCGGCGGCATCACCATCAACCAGGACATCATGCGCCTGGCGGAGCAGCATGTTTCCAGAGAGGCCGCAGAGTACCTCAAATGCACGGAGGGTGACGCCTTCGGCGATGTGAACGACCGCTCCCTCGCCCAGTACCGCAGCGAGCTGGGCATGCACGATGTGAGCATGGAGCGCGGCCGCCTCAACCGCATCATCCGCGACCGCCTGGCGGACGCCCTGCTGCGCGTGCGCGACCGCATTCCCAAGGAGGTGCTCAACCAGAACGGCATGGCCCTTTTCCTCTGCGGCGGCACCAGCATGATGCGCGGGCTGGACGGCTTGGCGCGCTACATTTTCAACATGCCGGTCAGCCAGCCGGCTCAGATGACCCCGGAGGCCGGGCGCTACCTGAACGATCCGCGCTACTGCACCGCCATCGGCCTTATCCGCTTTGCCCAGCGGTACGACGACGACGCCATGCCGGGCGGGGGCGGCTGGCTGGATTCCCTGCTGGGGCGCTTCCGCTCCCGCCGCTGATTATCCACCACCCACGCTATGCTTCCCTACCAGAAAACACCGAGCGCAGAGGACCGCATCGCCATCGTCGGCATCGGCGGTGCCGGCGTCAATATCCTGCATCATTTCGGCGGTTCCAGCGCGCAGAACGTGCGCCTGTACGCCATGGCTTCGGATGACCGCCTGGCGCGGGATTTCGGCAATGTGCAGGTGGTGCACCTGCAGGGGGACGACGGGGGCTTTGCCGCCGGAGGCGACCCCGACCACGGCCGCAGCGCGCTCAACCACAGCCGCGAACAGGTGCAGGAGATGCTCTCCGGCGCGCGTGTGCTGGTAATGGTGGCGGGCCTGGGGGGCGGCACGGGTTCCGGCGCGGCACCCCTGCTGGCGGAATGGGCCAAGCAGGCGGGGTTGTTCCTGGTGAGCGTGGTGGTAATGCCTTTCGGTTTCGAGGGTGCGCCCCGCCGCCGCCGCGCGCAGGAGGCCCTGCGCGTTATTGAGCGCCAGGCGGATATCACCCTCTGCTTTGAGAACGACTACATGGAATCCCTTTTCAACGGCTCGCGGGATGCAGAGGAGTTGTTTGAGCAGGCCAACCGCCTGCTGGCGCAGGCCACTGCCGCCGTGCCTTTCCTGGCCAACTCCCCCGGCCTCATCAACCTGGGCCTGGACGACCTGGCCGCAGCAGTGCGCGGAAAGGATTCCCGCTGCATCTTCGGCTTCGGCCGCGGGTTCAGCGCCGCGCGGGCAGAGGAGGCTGCGCGCACGCTCCTGCAATCACCTCTCCTGGCCCACAGGCTTTCCAAAAGCTCCCTTTCCGGCAAGGTGCTCCTCCATGTGGCAGGTGGTGAAAACATGAGCATGAGCGAAATCAACCGCCTTGTGGATTTGGTTTATGAGGGCTTGGGCTCTCCCAATGATGTGGAACTCTTGTTCGGCGTGAGCGTGAAACCTGCGCTTAAGGATGAAATGCGCGTGACGCTGATAACAGGGATGGAAGCGCTGCCGGCGCCTGAGCTCCCTGCGAAGGAACCCGAGCCGGTGGAGGTGCCCGCTGTTCCGCATCCCGCCCCGGAACCGCTTGAACCGGAACCCGAGCCTGAACCGGAACCCGAGCCTGAAATTGAGCCGGAGCCGGAAGAGCCCGCTCCCTTGCCGGAACCGGAGCCGGAGCCGGAGCCATACATTGAACCCCAGCCGGAGCCCGAACCGCTCCCCGAGCCCCAAAAAGATACTGAGGACGAGCTGGATGCCCGCGTGCACAGCATGTTCTCCGATATCGACAATGCTCCCCGCATGTCCCCCCAGCCGCCTGCGGAGGCGGAACCGGAACCCGAGCCTGAAATGCAGCCGGAGCCTGCAGAAGAGCCCGCCGCGGAGGAGTCGGAGCCGGAAGAGGCTGAATCCTTGCCGGAGCCAAAACCGGAGCCTTTCAACGAGCCCGAACCTGCCCCCGAACCAGAGGAGCCGCAGCCTGCAGAGGAACCCGCCGTTGAGGAACCCGCCGTTGAGGAACCCGCACCGCAGGAGCCGGCTGTGGAGCGGCAGGAATTGTTCGACCTGCCGGATTTCGCACCCCAGCGCCAGGCCATGCTGAACCTGGACGCCACTCCCGCCATCACCCCGCCCCGCCGCCGCACCAATGCCGCCGCAGATGTGGAGGAGATTGATTCCCGCGTGCGAGACATCTTTGGCGAGATTGACAACGCACCGCGAGATGCCGCTGCGGAAAAGCCCGCCTACAGTCCGTCCGCACGCTCACGCGCCTCCAAGGACGACGACATCGACACGCCGCCCTCCCTGCGCTTCAACGATCTCCGGGACATGTTCCCGGAATAATTTTCCCTCTTTTTTTCAGACCCATGAACCAGGATCTCCTGTCACGCTGCAGCAACGCGGCGGCCCCCTCCGGTTTCGAGGGGCCCGTGCGCTCCATCATCCGCCAAGAGCTCGGCGGCATCTCCCAAGTCTCCACCACCACAGCAGGCAATATCGTCTGCGAGCTGCCCGGCTGCGGCGGCCCCACCGTGGCCCTGCTCTCGCACATGGATGAGATAGGCTTCATGGTGCAGGGCATCACGCCGGACGGCTTTCTGCTCATTGTGCCGCTGGGCGGCTGGTGGAACCACACGCTGCCCAGCCAGCGCGTGCTGGTGCACACGCGCGGCGGCCGCAGCATCCCCGGGCAGATCGGCACCAAGCCGCCGCACCTGCTGCCGGAATCCCAGCGCCATTCCGTGATGCCAAACGATGCCCTTTTCATCGACATCGGCGCGTCCTCCGGCGAGGAGGTGGCCGCCTGCGGCGTCACCATCGGCTGCGCCGTCACCCCGGATGTGCAGCTCCGGCCCCTGGGGCTCCCCCACCGCTGGATGGGCAAGGCCTTCGACAACCGCGCCGGTGTCTACTGCATGGTGGAATCCATGAAGCGCCTGGCCGCGGAGAAGCCCGCATGCACCGTCCTCGGCATCGGCACCGTGCAGGAGGAGGTGGGCACCCGCGGCGCCCGCGCCCTGGAGCGCACGCCGGACCTCGCCATCGTGCTGGAGGGACCGCCCGCTGACGACACTTTCGGCCAGAGCTCCACCTGCCGCCAGGGTGCGCTCGGCCTGGGTGTGCAGGTGCGCCTGTTCGACCCCACCAACATCACCCCGCCCGCCCTGGGAGACTTTGCCCTCAAGCTGGCGGCGGAACAGGGCATCCCCTGCCAGCCCACCGTGCGCCGCACCGGCGGCACAGACGCCGCAGCAAGCTATCCCCAGTGGCACGGCACCCCCGCCATCGTCTTCGGCGTCCCCACCCGCTACATCCACTCCCACAACGGCATCCTGGACGACCGCGACCTCGATGCCTGCGTCGACCTCACCTGCGCCCTCGTCAAGGCCGTCACCAAAGACCTTCTCTCCTCCCTGCAGGATTAACGGCCCCGCGCCCCCGCAGCCCCAAATTGCCACCCGCTTCCCGGCATGCCCCATGCATGCGCGGCATGGCCCGGAAGTACACCCGGTAACCAACCGCTCCAAACGGTTTATCTTTGCTTTAGGTGCACAAGTGCGGCAATTTGTCTTCGCTTTAGGTGCAACTGACGCATCATTTATCTTTGCTTTAGGACACTTTTCTCTTGCAAGTTACTTATAATGATGATAAAACATTTCAGGCATGAAGCGAAGCATTTTTCATAAGCTCAAGGAGTGGAAAAACAATCCCCGCCGCAAGCCTCTCATCCTGATGGGGGCACGGCAAGTGGGGAAGACCTGGGCTATGCGCGAATTCGGGCGGCAGGAGTTCGCCAAGGTGGCTTATGTGCGTTTTGACGAAGACCTGGAACTCCGCAGGTCCTTCGAGGAGGATTTCAACATTCCGCGCCTGCTGGATACTATTCAGCTGCGAGCCAAATGCCAGCTGACTCCGCAGGATACGCTCATCATCTTGGATGAGATTCAGGAATGCCCTGCCGCCATCACGGCGCTGAAATACTTTTGCGAGGAGGCGGGCGAATACGCCGTTATGTCGGCAGGTTCACTGCTGGGTATTGCGGAACGCCGCGGAACCGGCTTTCCCGTGGGAAAGGTGAACCGCCTCTACATGCACCCCATGTCCTTCACCGAGTACTTGGAGGGCACGGGCGACGAGCAATACGCCGAGCTGGTTCGCGATGGCGAATGGCAGCAGATCAACATCTTTGAGCGCGAACTCATCAACAGGCTCCGCCGTTACTACTATGTGGGCGGTATGCCCGGCGTGGTGGCGGAATATGTGGAATCGCACAACCTGCGCAGCGTACGCGATATGCAGCTCGATATCCTCCATGACTACAAGGACGATTTCAGCAAGCACGCATCCATGGAAACCGCGCAGCGCATCGCCTTGCTCTGGGATTCCATCCCCGCGCAGCTGGCGCGGGAAGACAAGCGTTTTGTCTACAACCAAATCCGCGAGGGCACGCACGCCAGGCAAATGAAGATGCCGCAGCATTGGCTGGAGGATGCCGGCCTGGTAACCCCTGTTCCGCGCGCCACCACGCCCCAGTACCCGCTGGAGGCCTTCAAGGATGCCGCTTTCAAGCTCTATTTCCTGGACGTGGGTCTGCTGGCCGCCAAGTGCCGCCTGAATGCGGAGCTTCTGCTGGACCGCTCTGCCGTCTTCACCCAGTACAAAGGTGCGCTTACAGAGCAGTATGTGCAGCAGCAACTGCGCGCCGAATGCAACATGCAGCCCTACTACTGGACTGCGGAGCGCGCCCAGGCAGAAGTGGATTTCCTGCTCCCTACAGATAACGGCATCTTCCCCATGGAGGTGAAGGCGGAGCGCAACCTCAAGGCACGCAGTCTCCAGAGCTTCTGCCGCCGCTACCGCCAGCCGCTCGCCGTACGCTGCTCCATGTCACCCTACTCCGTCCAGCGCGTGAATATCCCGGCAACCAAAACCACAGCCCCCTGTTCCTACACCCTGCTGGATATCCCCCTCCATGCAGTCTCCAGGGTTGCGAAAGAATGCGCCGCCCTCTGCCAACAGCTGCAGTGACTGTGCCGCGATACGCAGAGTTGCAGGGTATGGTCTGACGAAACCGCAAATCTAAGGAAAATTTACGGCGTGCGATGAGCGCAAGGCGCGTGACGGCGCGATTACGGCGCGCCCCGCTCGAAATCGAGTAGGCCATTCCCCGCCAAGGAATGGGTACTATGACCTCTGCCGACTCCCTGCCTCCGCGCTTCCGCGCGTCACCCTTTCAGGACTGGGCAGGGTCTCACCGAATATGAGTATGCTACTTTCCTCCC
>JAZLHB010000092.1:0-6812 GCA_045616565.1 Akkermansia sp.
CGCGCCAGAACCCCAGGAATACCGAAACGCCTACATGGACGCCCTGCAACGCCAGTTCGAGCTTGACGCACGCTACGGCGCGGGTCGCACCACAGACCCCGAACTCATCGAGCGCGAGTACAACTCCGCCGTTGAGGGCCAGCGCGCGGCGGACGAGCAGGACGCAGCCCGGGAAGCCGCCGCAGCACAGCCAGCCGCTGAAATCGTCAGGGAGGTGGAGCAGGAGCATGGCCTCTCCCATGAGGAAGCCGTCAAATCCACCGCCGACTCCTACAACGCCGAGCAGGAAACACGCGCGGCGGAAAACCCCGCCGCCATCCGGGACTCCGCCTTCTCCAACGGCGTGTGTACCGAAATCACCGACTCCACAGGCCTGCTCTGCAAGTCCGGCACCGTCAACGTCGCAAACCTCAAAATACTGCCCAACTTCAAAAAGGGCGAACTTGACTCCGAAACGGGCGTTGTACTTGGGCGTGAGCTCACGGGCGACTACCGCCCGGACCACGACCCCATCCGCGTCTTCCGCGACAACTCCGGCACGCTCTGGGTCATCTCCGGCAGGCACAGACTCGCCAAATGCAAGGCCGCCGGCGTGGGCAAAATCTCTGCTTACGTCTATGACGAGTCGCCAGCAATCAACTTGGAGTGGGCGCACAAGTTCGACATCGAGTCCAACATCCGCGACAACCAGGCATCCGTCTTGGAGTGCGCCCTCTACACGCGCGGAGACCTCTACAAGGGAGGACACAAACTCTCGAAGGTGGAGGCCGTGCAGGCTGGACTTACACGCCCAAACACCCTGGGCTACCTCGGCTATAAAATCGGCATGGAGGCTTCCGGTGGCCTTATCGACGCCTTCGCCAATGGGCGGCTCGACGCAAGCGAGACTTACCGCATTGCCCGGTTCGCCCCTGAAAACGCACGCATTCAGAACGTTGGCATCATCCTCCGCGAGAACGGCGAGTCTTGGAAGACCGTTGAAACCGCCATGCACGACACGATGGAGGCTATCGCCAGGGAGGGAAACGGGAAAGGGCAGATGGACATGTGGGGCATGCTCGACTCCGCAGAGGACGTTCTGCTTAACGGATTCAAAGCCAAGTACAAGAACCAGCGCATCAAGGCCATCAACGATGAACTCTCCTACCTCAACCAGGTGGCGGGCGGCGGCTCCGTCAAGCGGAACGCCAAGTATGATGTCAACGTCAAGTCTCCAGAAAAGCTGAAGGCGCGCATTAACGCTCTCAAAACCCTGCGCCACCAATGGGAGAACATGCGTTTTTACCCGGAGCTGGTAAGGGAGGCGGAACGCGCATATGCAGGAGAGGAACTTTTCACAGAGCATACGGAAGCCGACATTGCCCGCCGGGAGCGGGAGGTGCAGGCCGCGCAACCAGAACCCGCGCCGCAGGACAACACCGCACAATCCACCTTCAACTTCTCCACCACAGCAGGACTCAAGGAGGCAGAGAACCCCGTTGACGACCTCGGACAAATCGGATCTCGCTTCGCCGGGCCTCTCAACCGCAACTTCCAGTTCACCGGGTACAAGGCCGTGGATGAACGCATCCAGCGCATGCAGAACGCCATCATGCGCCACCTCGACCAAATGAACGCCATCGGCAACACGGACAACGCAGAGGCGGGCTTCAAGCTCTTTGCAGAGGCTTCCTCCATCATCGACTCCGTGACCCCGCTCCTGCCGGACAAGTACCGCTTCTCCCTGGAGCCGTACCGCACCTTCTTTAACGTCTACTCCATGCTCCACAAGACCGGGCGCCCGCAGGACGCCGCCGACATCGTGCCCATGGACGGATGGGATGAGCGCATGCTCTCGTCTTTCGTCAAGAGCTTCCGCCGCCTCTACAAAAACCCCGACCTCATGCGCGAGGGTTTCTGGAAAGACGTTCCAAACGCAGAGAAAATCATCGAGGGCCTGGAAGCCCTGCCCAAGAAGACCAGCATCAAGAAAGCCATGGAAACAGAGGCGGGCCGCGAACTCTTCAAAGCCATGGGCAACATGCGCGCCCAACGCCTCATGCAGCACTACCTGGAGCGCGTGCAGAAGCAGCTCGACTCCTTCCGCAAGGACTCCACCCTGGGCCGCATCCTCCGCGCCGTGGCTTCCCTCAAACCCGCCACCAGGCAGGGCAAGCCCGCAAAGGGCAGAATCGCCCCGGAAGCCCTGGAGAAAGTCAACGACCGCGTCCGCCTCCTCCAGCTCACGCGCGGACAGCAGCAGGACGTCATGGAACGCTACGCCAAGGAAGGCGCGGACGGCATCTCCGAGTGGGATAAAATGCCCGACACCGCCCTCATCGAGTTCACCACCTTCAACGAGGAAGGCAGGGAAATCACCCTCACCACCACCAAGCAGGACTTCGAGCTCTACTCCTGCTTTGAAGCCATGAGCGCGGAGGAAGCCGACTCCGCAGCCCGCGCCCTCGGCTCATTCATCAAGGACGGCAAGGACTACTGGGAAACCCTAAACGACCAAGTCTGCGAGAGAATACGCCAAGTGGCGGAGCCGTTTATCCACAAGCACGCGCATGAGGTCAAGAACAACCTTGAAGCTGCAGCAGATGAAAAGAACAGCGTTCTGCCCAAGAAGGGAAGATTCCTCGCCAACGTGTTCGGCTCGTGGTCGTGGAACAGCGCGCAGGCTTTCGACAACCTTGCAACCCTGCCGGACATCGGAAAGCAGTTCGCCAAGTATTGCCGCACCATATCAAACGCCTATATCCTCACGGAAAAGGGCGAGATGGAGTGCCTGCATAAGCAGAACAACGCCCTCTCGGACGCTATCGGCACGGACAACCGCAGGGAGATGACCGCGTTCGATGATGAAATCAACACCATCTCGCAGACGCGCATCGTCCTCAAACCCCAAGCCCCGGACTTCGAGCGGCGAGAGGCGGAAACCCTGCGAGCGCAGCTCCTTAAACGCCTGAATTTCGTAACCACGCGCAAGCAGAACTACGACCCCGATGTCGTGGCCAAGGCCATCAGCGACCTCAATGCCAGGGCCGACCTCATCCCCGCCGGGGTGCTGGAGGAAGTCAACGCCAAGTTCGGCAGCATCGGCAGCGTGGAAGCCTACCAGGCCAAGCTAAAAGAGGCGAAGGGCGCGCAGAGGGAAGCCCTGGAGTCAGCCGTGGATGATGTCTTCGGCACGGAACGCTTTGCCCACCTCAAAAACTTCAACCAGGCCGTCAAGGACCGCGCCGCAAAGAAGCGCGCCGAATGGGGGGAGACGCACAACCTCGCCACGGAATCCGCGCCGCTCAAGCTCACCAAGAACATTGCCGCCTACCGCGTCCTCATCTGGGAGCAGGACCAGTACAAGGAAAGCATGCGCCAGCAGGGGTACACGGAAGAAGTCATCCAGCAGCTCCGCGACTTCGCGGGCGACAAAATGATGAAGTACGCCTACAATCTCCGCGACGCCCTGAACGAGCGCACCGAGGATGTCGCAGCCGTCTACGAGCAAATCTACGGCATACCCTTCCCCAAGGTTGAAAACTACTTCCGCGCGTTCTTCGATGTGGACAAGCAGGACAACGCCGAGACCAACCTGGCCTCCGATGCAGGGGATGCCGCCAACGCGGGCTCGCTCTCCATCCTGCGCCACCGCCGCAACCACAACGCGCCGCTGGATGAAACTATGGGAGTCACCCAAGCCTACACCAACGGGCGTAAGCAGCAGGACTTGCTTTTCTCTTACGCCGGGCGGGACTGGGAGAAAAAGACGCAAGGGGAATACTACCTCCCGCAGGAAATCAACGCCCTGCTTAACTACCGCGCGAGCGGCGAGGGCCCGGGCACGGGGACGTCTTTCAAAAAAGCCCTGCGCGCCAAGCTCTCGGACTACGACATAGCGGCCCTGGAGCAGCACGCCAAGAACATGACCCGCCTCTCCGCAGAGGTTGACAACACCACGCGCGGGTTCACGCGCATCATTGCATTGTTCGCCAACGTGGCCGCAAAGAATATCCTCAATGGACGCTTCGGCTCGCTCGTCAAACAGAAAACGGCATGGTTCAACTCCCTGGGCGGCTCCGAGTACATCGGCACCGCGGAATGGTGGAAGTCGTTCACCCGCACCTGGTTCGGCCAAGCCAAAATCTCCCGCGCCGAACTCGCAAAGACAGATGCCCTCCGCACGCGGTTCAAGGGCTGGAAGTACAGCTCCGACCGCGCGTCCAGAAACGCCAACCCCGGCGTGAAATCAGGACGCGGCGCAACCTCCTGGGTTGTAAATTCCGGCATGGCTCTCATGGAATACATGGACTACCGCTCCAACCTCCGCTCATCCCAAACCCTTTACGATGCCGCATGGCGGCACGCGCACAAGGCGAACCCGGAATGGGGAGAAATGGAACTCCATCAATTCGCCATGGACGAGGTGGCCCACGCCTTGTCCGTGAAAGCGCAGCCCCTCAACTTCCAGTCGCGCCCGCTCATGGGCTCGCGCACCACGTTCGAGCGAACAATCAGCCTGTTCCTCGGAGGCGAAACCATGAACACCTACGGCAACTCAATCCGCATCCTCTCCCGCCACAACCACAGCAAGGCGAGAAACATCGCGGACTTTGCCGCCAACTGGATTCACCACGGCCTCGCCCTCCAGGCCATCACCTTCATTATCAACTTCCTCACGGATGACGAGGAGCAATGGAAAAAGCGTTCCGTGGCGGGCTACCTCACAGGCGCGCTGCTCGGCCCCCTCCAAGGAGTCCCCGCCGCAGCCTTCGTCATGGAGAACGCGCTGGAAGCCGTGCGCCAAACCACGGGCGCAAACTGGATTCCGCACACCGCATACGCAACCGTCATCCCCGGCCTCAACCTCCTACAGCTCTCCCGCGACCTGCGCCCGTTGCTCGATGAAAAGTCCTCATGGCAGGATAAATCAATCGCATCCTGCAGGCTCATCTCGACTGTCTGCCTCGCCGGGGCCCTGGGCACGCACAACCCGCGCCTTGCCGCCACAGCCGCCGTCCGAGCCGCCGCCGAAGGGGGTGCGCTCTTCGCTAACATCATGGATGCCATCATGCGCGCCGCCCGCGCAGAGAGTCAGCAAGGCTTTGAAGCCCGCTTCGACAGCATCTTCGACATGCCATTCACGCCGCAGAAGAAAAAATCCACCCGCCGAACCCGCAAAACCTCCCAGAAAATCCCCCGCCGCTACGCCCCTTAACTTTCCTTAACAAACAAAATCAAGGTACACCGTCCACGCAACCTATTCTGTTTCCAGCGCAATAATTCCTATCCCCCGTATTTCAAATAACGAAGAAAGAGAAACACGCAAAGCCTCGAAAAATCAACAAAATGCAGCCGCCTGACAAAATCAGGCGGCTGGTTTTTTGTAAAAAATTGCTTGCAATTGCTCGTGTTTTTGGTACAAATCTTGGTACATGCATGGTACAACTCGGATGCAGGTTCAAGCCTTGCGCCATATAGTACCGAAACCCACAATCACAACAAAGCAATGAGCAGATTGAAAAAAAGAGGCGGCACCTGGTACGCTGACTTTGAAGTCAACGGCACCCGCGTGGTGAAGACAACTGGAATCAAGGTGGGCGACGACCCAAAAGCCAGCCGCGCGGCAGCGCAGATGCAGGCGGAAACGATGGAGCGCGTGGCCAAAGGCAACATGTCGTTGAGTGCCGCCATGGAAGCCGTGCGGGCTATGGCTCGCGCAACTGGTATGGTGAACTGCGCGCCTTCCATTAAAGAGTACCTGACAAAAGGGTACAAACCTCGCGGCGGCGAGTCCAACGTGGCTAGCTACAAGCGCGCCGCCGCCCTTCTGTGCGCGTTCCTGGGAGAGCTGGCAAACAGGCCTCTCGACCAGCTCACCGTTAGCGAGTGCTCGGAGTTTCTGGGAGAGCGGCTGAAAAAGGTTTCATACGGCACGGTGGTACTGCACAAGTCTCTCCTGTCCACCGCGTTCAATGCCGCTGTGGCGGATGACATCATCACCAAGAACCCATTTTCTTACACGCGCATCGACCACATAGCCCCGCGAAACATGCCACGCAAGAACAAACGCCTGCCCTTCACCTCACATGAAATGCACATCATGCTGACCAAATTCGCCTCGCCGTGGAAAGAGCTTGTCGCCGTATCGTTCCTCACGGGCGGTCAGCGCATCGGCGATATTTGCCGCCTTCCTTGGAGCGGCGTCGATTTTGGCGCAGGGCTAGTCACCATCAATCCGCGCAAGACAGGGCGCACCATTATTGCCCCTATGATTGCTCCGCTGCGCGCCATCCTGGAGAGTTTGTACAAGCCCGGTGAGGAATACGTCTTCCCCGAGCTGCGCGACATGTACGAAAGGTCAAACGGCTCGGTGTCCACGCAGTTCACCGCCATGCTTCGCGCTTACGGCATAGAGTCCAGGACAGGCAAATCGCACGGGTCTGGACGCGCATTCTCGGAAAAGTCCTTCCACTCCATCCGCCACACGGTAGTCTCCATGCTGCGCTCTTCAAACCAGTTCTCGCAGGACCTTGCCCGTCAGATTGTCGGTCATGATTCCGAGGCTGTCGAGAGGGAGTACTTCACCGCCGACATCGGCTCCAAGCAGGCCGGCATCGAGTACCTGTTCAACCAGGTGCAAAAAGCCCCCACGGCATTGCTGCCGTGAGGGCCTGGATTCCACAACAACAAAGGGCTTCAGTCGTCGTTCTCGGTCGGGTCGGCAAACGGGTCTTTCACCGTGGAATACTGCGCCAACTGACCCTCCGCGCAATGCACGCACAGAATCTCGTTGGGGCGGCGGCGGAAGGAGCCGTAGCCGAACTCCACGG
>JAZLHB010000093.1:0-10418 GCA_045616565.1 Akkermansia sp.
CTTCCGCACTGGGCTAACTTTGAGTCGCCATCGGAATGGCTCCACATATAGCGCGCCCTTTGGGCGCGTTCCTACGTATTGCCCCGCTTTGCGGGGCAGGCATTGGCGTGTGTTTGAAGCATCCTTTCATATGGCGCGGACCATTACTGATGCAGCCTTGCGGGCGCGGAAACGTCACCCTGCGAATGCAGGGTGGTGATGAGACCGCGCGCGAAGCGCGCGCAAGAACTGAAGCCATACCGATGGCGACTCAAAGTTAGCCCAGTGCGGAAGCGCTGGGGGCAACCACCGTCCTAACGTCTCTACACCGAACCCCGCTCCGCGGGGTGGATGGCGTCTCCCGTTGCATGCCTTCCACGGCGTAGCGAAGACGGGTCTCTAAACTTCCAAGATGCGCCTTGCGTTTTATCCACCCCACCACAGGATTTCATAGTTTTCCAAAAATTATTGGGACACATGTGCTGTTGCGTACACATATCCAAAAACAGGCTTGACATTGCGGGGCGCGCGGGTATACTCTGCGCGCTCCCGCGGCATGCTAGGCGCGGGGCGTTTCTCCATTCCACCATCGAATGCCATGAACAGTTACCGTACTCATACCTGCAATGAAATCCGCTTGAGCGACGAGGGCAAGACCGTGCGCCTCGTGGGCTGGGTGGACACCGTGCGCGACCACGGCGGCGTCATTTTCATCGACCTTCGCGACCGCGAGGGCAAAACCCAGGTTGTCTTCCACCCGGAGAACAATGCAGGCCTCGCCAAGCAAGCGGAGGCCCTGCGCGTGGAAACCGTCATTCAGGTGACGGGCAAGGTGGTGGCACGCCTGAAGACGGACGAGGTGGATGCCACGAACCCGGACCTTGCGACGGGCGAGGTGGAGGTGGATGCGGATACGCTGGTGGTGCTGAACCGCGCGGCGGTGCTGCCGTTCCAGCTGGACCGCAGCATCGCCAATGAGGATATCCGCCTCAAGTACCGTTTCCTGGACCTGCGCCGCCCGGAGATGCAGCGCAACATGGTGCTGCGCCACCGTATCACCAAAACCGTGCGCGACTACCTGGACGAGCAGGGCTTCCTGGAGCTGGAGACCCCCATCCTCTCCAAGTCCACCCCGGAGGGCGCGCGCGACTACCTGGTGCCCAGCCGCGTGAGCCCCGGCAAGTTCTACGCCCTGCCGCAGAGCCCCCAGCAGTACAAGCAGCTGCTCATGGTGGCCGGCTTGGAGAAGTATTTCCAGATTGCCCGCTGCTTCCGCGACGAAGACCTGCGCGCAGACCGCCAGCCGGAGTTCACCCAGGTGGACGTGGAGGCCTCTTTCATCACCCCGGAAGACATCTACCATTGGATGGAGGAGATGCTCAAGCGCGTGTTCAAGGAATCCGTGGGGCGCGACATTGTGCCCCCCTTCCCCCGCATGACCTGGCACGATGCCATGAACCAGTACGGCTCCGACAAGCCGGAACGCCGCTTCGAGATGAAGATTGAGGACTGCTCCGATATCTTCGCCAACAGCGAATTCCGCGTGTTCTCCGGTGCCGTTGCAGACGGCGGCGTGGTCAAGGCCATCAACGCCAAGGGCTTCTCCCCCTCCGTGGGCCAGGTGGACGCCCTCACCCAGACCGCGCTGGAAGCCGGCGCCAAGGGTCTGGCCTTCATCAAGGTGCGCGATGTGGACAACCGCGACGAGTGGAAGAGCCCCGTCACCAAGCGCCTTTCCGATGCCGAGCTGCAGGCCCTGCGCGAGCGGCTCAACATTGAGAGCGGAGACTGCATCTTCTTTGCCGCCGGCGAGTGGGAGCAGAGCTGCACCATCCTGGGCCGCGTACGCCTGCAGTGCGCCGATTTCATGGAAATCCTCAAGGACAACCATGATATCGACCTCTTCTGGGTCACCCACTTCCCCATGTTCGCCTGGGACAAGGAGGAAGGCCGCTACGTGGCCATCCACCACCCCTTCACCCGCCCCGTCCCGGAGGATGTGGACAAGGTGCTCAAGGGAGAAATCTCCACGGACCTCTGCGCAGAGGCCTACGATGTCATCTTCAACGGCAACGAGCTGGGCGGCGGCTCCCTGCGTATCCATGAGCGCGACCTCCAGGATGCCGCGTTCCGCGCGCTGGGGCTGGACGAGAAGACCATCAACGAGCGCTTCGGCCACCTGCTCTCCGCCTTCTCCTTCGGCGCACCGCCCCACGGCGGCATCGCCCTCGGCCTGGACCGCATGGTCATGCTCATCGCCGAGTGCGAATCCATCCGCGAGGTCATTCCCTTCCCCAAGAACAACCGCGCCGTGGATCTCATGTGCGAGGCCCCGGACACCGTGGACGCCGTGCAGCTGCGCGATATCCACATCCAGGTCAAGCTCCCGGAGAAACTCCGCCAAAAGCTGGAGGCAGAACAGGAAACGCAGGCCTAACCAGGGCAGGCACCCCCTTTCAACGCGCGGCGGTTTTCCCGCCGCGCGTTTTCTTGTACCCAAGCACCAAACAAAGATGCCGCCGGGCGTTCCTGACCGGCGGGGCAGACATGGCCGACATCAGAAACTCGCTGCCCGGCGGCATCAAGCTTGGAAACAACGCTGACACATCCAGAGCGCTGTTTGCGCGTATTATACCGCATCGGTATTATCACGCAAGCAAAATTTGTTATTTTCAACGCTTTTGTATTAATTCAAATCTATCTCCTTGTACGAATTCGGGCAAAGTCTGGACAAGTTTGACAAAACGCGATAGAGCGGGTATGATACCAGTATGGCAGACATGAATCAAACGGAGCGTTTCAAGGCCCAAATCAAGGCCTGGCTCAAAATGAACGGCATCGACTACCTGTGGTTGGCGGAACAGTGCGGAGTCTCGGAAAACACCGTGCGCAACTGGATGGCCAAGGCGCCGATACCGCCGCGCAAGCAGCAACTCATCATGAAACTCATCAACCAAATGCCGCCGGAACCCATCGAGCCCCCGAACTCGATCGTCGTTTCACCGGATGTGAGCATCTCCCTCAAGATGCCGGCGGAAACATACGCGCAGCTTGTGCAGGTGGCCCAGCAGGAGGGCACAAACGTGGCGCAGCTGCTCAATGAGAGCATTTCCCAGTTGACGATGCGCGGCAACGCCCCCGCCAAGGTGGTGCGCGACCGCAAGATTGTGCTGCCGGTGAACCAGCCGGAGCAGTAACCCTCGCTGAAGCGCCATGCTGCCGCTGCCCGCAGGAACGGATTTCGGCATCTATACCCTGCTGGACACCCTGGGGCATGGCGGCTTCGCCTTTGTCTACCTGGCGCAGGACAAGCAGCTGGGGCGGCGGGTGTGCATCAAGGAGCACGCGCCGCAGGACATCTGCGAGCGGGATATGGGAACCGGGGAGATTGCCCCCCTGCCCGGCATGGAAAGGGCCTTTGCGGCCTCCCTGGCGGATTTCCGGCAGGAGGCGGAGGTGCTGGCCGCGCTTCACCACCCGCAGGTTCCGGCCATTCATGAGATATTCGAGGCGGGCGGCACCGCATATGTGGTGACCGATTACGCAGAGGGCTCCCCGCTGCCGCAATGGCTGGCGGAATCTCCGGAGCGGCGGCGGCAGCTGCCATTCCTGCTGGAGAGCGCGCTGCACATCCTGCAAAGCCTGCACCGGGAGGGCGTGCTGCACCGCGACATCAAGCCCTCCCACTTGATTATCGATGCCGCCGGGCGCGTGCGGCTGGTGGATTTCGGCGCGGCGGTGCCTGCCGGAGCCCGCCACACCCCTGTGTTCACCCCTCCCTACTCCCCGCCGGAGCAAAACATGCAGGGCACCGCAGGAGCGTGGTCGGATCTCTATTCCCTGGCGGCCACATTCCGCAGCGTCCTGCTGGGCGAAGCGCCCCAAGAGGCCCTGCAGCGGCTGGAAAGCGACCGCATGCGCCCGCTGGCGGAGCATGATACCCTGCGCGGCGAATTTGCGGAAGCGTTCCTGCGGAGCATTGACCGCGCGCTCTCCCTGCTTCCGGAAGAGCGCTTTGAAAGCGCCGGTGCCTGGCTGGAAGCCCTGGTGGAAAAATCCACTCCGCGTCCCACCCGCAGGTGGGGGCTTGTTGCAGCCACTGCCGCCACTGCGGTGGCAGCTACCGCAGTAACGGCCTACCTGCTGCATGAACCGGAAAAGGAAGTAGCGCCAACCCCACCCGAACCGGAGGGAAGTCTATACGCCCCCTCTCCGGAGGAAGTGCGCGACTTACAGGAGCGCATGCTGAAGTTCGTGGACGGCGCCCCACCGCTCAACGAGCAGGGCAGGTGATGCGCTGTCCCGAAAATTTCCCCCAATCCTAATCGCGCTCCTCATTGCCGCCGCAGGCGGCTTCCTTCCGCCCTTGAATCCCCGGGGTACGCGCACCTCCGCATTTTCCACTTCTCAAGGCGGGCGTATTTTGGTAGCATACGCGCATGCGGTTGAGCCGTGCGGCAGTCCTGCTTGTTCCCCTTGCCCTTCTCACAGCCCGCGGGGCTGATGAGCCGCAGAATGACGACATCATCATTGAGGACGGGCGCGGCGAGAAGGTGGTGATACCGGATATCACGCCGCCCAAGCCGCGCGATTTCGTGGACGCCAAGGACAAAAAGGGCCGCGACATCATTGTTCCCGTGGGGGATGCCCCCGCGCGCAAGGAACAACCCGCCAGGGTGGTGCAGCCCCAGCCGGCCGTGCAGGAGCACACGCCCGCTCCGGCTCCCAAGCCCCAGCCCAAACAGGAACCGATTCCCAAACCGGAGCCCAAGCCCGCACCCGCCGTGCAGCCCAAGCAGCCGGCACAACCCGCCCGGCCAGCCCCGCTCCCCGAGCCCCCGCCGGACGTGGACACCCCCGCCCCGCCACCGGACACCACTGCGGATGGCGTCACCCCCTCCTGGCTGGAGGAGGACACCACCGAGCAGCAGGAGCTGGAGCGCCTGAACGCCACGGCGGAGGAGCGCGAACGCGCCCGCACCGCCCCCCCCGCCAAACAGGAGAAGGACCAGCACGTCATCTCGCAATCCCGCCTCTTCTCCGTGAGCGGCGGAGACTCCCTGCGCATGGGCGCCATTGCCACGCACGCGGATGCGGTGTACGCGCGCCTGTGCTCACTGCTGGACCTGCCGCGCGATTGGAAGAACGGCATCTCCATCCGCCTGGTGGGCCAGCCCACGGACCAACCCGTGCGCAACCCCGTGCGCCTGCGCGTCAACATCATCGGCGGTGCGCCCAACTTCCAGATACGCATCCACCCCGGCGGCGGAATCGATATGGAGCGGCTGGACGACGCCATCATCACCATGGTGCTCTACGAGCGCGCCCTGCGCGGGCTTTCCGGGGATGCGTTCCCGGATGAGGTAAACCTGCCGCAGTGGCTGGTGAGCGGCATTCAGCAGGCCATGCTCTGGCGCAGCGGCATGGCAGACAAGAATCTCTACCGCAACCTGTACGACCGCGCGGAAATGATTCCGCCGGAGGAAATCATCGGCATTGAGCACCCCGGCAGGCTGGATGCCGCCTCCCGCCAAATCTATGATGTCTCCTGCGGCGTGCTCGTCATGAGCCTCCTGGACTGCCCCAACGGCAAGGAACAGTTCCGCAGCATGCTGGAGGAAGCCGCCACCACGGACCTGCCCGCCAAGGATTTCATTGCCGCGCATTTCAGCGAGCTCGCCACCAACCGCGACATGCTGGACAAGTGGTGGGCGCTGGAGCTCGCCGCGCTTTCCCTGCCCAAGGCATCGGATGCCCTCGCCCCCCTGGAATCCGAAAAGCAGCTGGCGGACGCCCTCACCGTGGTCTATTTCGACCCCGAGACGGAAACCGCCCGCACCGTGAGCATCGACAACGCGTACGAGCTCGTGCAAGTGCCGGGCTGGGAAAACCTGCTGCGCCCCAACATTGAGCGCCTGGTGGCCCTGAGCGCCACCGCCTTCCCCGCCTACCGCAAAATCGTCATCGACTACTGCCGCGTGCTCTCCGCACTCATGGACGACAAGGACCCGGACGCCGCACAGAACACCCTGGGCCCGCTCAGGGAGCTGCGCCGCGCCTACACCGCCGCCGCCACCCGCGGGCGGGACTACCTGGACTGGTACGAAATCACCCACCTGGGGCACACGGACACGCGGTCGTTCGACACCTACCTGGAAGCCATGCATGTGCTGCGCATGGAGAACGAGGGCGTGGAGACGCCCATCAGCCGCTACCTGCGGGATATCGAGACCCTGCAGCACCTGAAGGCGGACGACCCGCTGCCGGAGAGCATCCGCGAGCAAATCGGCAAGCATCCGCAAGCCGCCGGAGAGGAGGGCAAAAGCCATGAGTAGCCCGGACATGCTGGCGGAACAGGAGGCCCACGCGGACGGCTTCTCCATAGTGGCGGGCATAGACGAGGCCGGGCGCGGCCCGCTGGCAGGGCCCGTGGTGGCCGCAGCCGTCATCCTGCCGCAAGGGTTCGAGCTGCCCGGGCTCAACGATTCCAAGCAGCTCTCCGCCAAGAAGCGGGAGGCCCTCTACACCGCGCTCATGGAGAACCCCGCCGTGAAAAAGAGCGTGGCGCAAGCCAGCGTGGAGGAGATTGACCGCCTGAACATCCTGCGCGCCACCCACCTGGCCATGGCGCGCGCGGCGCAGGGGCTTACCCCGCTGCCGCAGATGTGCATCATAGACGGCCTGCCCGTGCCCGCCTTCCCCCTGCCCTCCCGCAACCTGGTGAAGGGGGATGCGCGCTGCCTGAGCATTGCCGCCGCCAGCATTCTGGCCAAGGTCACCAGAGACCGCATCATGCAGGAGCTGGACACCCGGTTCCCCGCCTACGGCTTTGCCCGCAACGCGGGATACGGCACCAAGGAACACCTGGCCGCCATACGCACCCATGGAATTACGGTACACCATCGCCGCTCGTTTGCGCCTGTTGCACAAATGGAGCTGCCCCTGGGGCTCTGAGGGCCCGCCGCCGCGCGAGTTCACCGGCCGCTACGGCGAGCTGGTGGCCGCATCCTGGCTGCGCGCCCGCGGCTACCGCATCCTCTACCGCAATTTCCGCATCGGCTCCGGGGGTGAGGTGGACATCGTCTGCCGCCAAGGAGACACCCTGGTCTTCACAGAGGTGAAAAGCACCACCAGCCCTGCCTCCGGCACCCCGGCGCGCATGGTGGACCGCACCAAGCGAGACCTCATCCGCCGCGGGGCGCGCAACTGGCTGCGCATGCTCGGGCGGGAAGTGCCCTACCGCTTCGATATTATAGAGGTTTTCCTGCAGCCGGGGCAGCCGCCGCGCATCAACCTCATGGAGAACGCCTTCCACATGCACGAACGCGCCATATAGCCCGCGCCCGCCACCCGTCTTCAAATTCCCAATTCCCAATTCCCAATTCCCAATTCCCAATTCCCAATTCCCAATTCCCAAATGCTAAATGCTAAATGCTAAATGCTAAATGCTAAATGCTAAATGCTAAATGCTAAATGCTAAATGCTAAATGCTAAATCCCAAATGCTAAATCCCAAATGCTAAATCCCAAATGCTAAATCCCAAATGCTAAATCCCAAATGCTAAATCCCAAATGCTAAATGCCAAATCCCAAAATTCCCGCCCTCCCCTTCTTTTTGTGCTGTACATCGCCGCTGAAAGGAGTAGACTTTGCGCAGAATTCAACGCTGGATTATGGCACAGGCGGGAAGAGTACAAAGCATCGATGCAGTGCGCGCAACGGCGCTGCTGCTGATATTGTTGGCGCATTGCGTGGTGGCGTTCGGGGCAACGCATGCAACACCGGGCACAGGCTGGGGAGACGGCACGGCGCAGTGGTTGTTCCAGTACGTTTTCCTGGGCAACGGCTTTTTGATGTTCTCGTTCCTCTTCGGCCTGAGCTTCTTTTTCCAGATGGACCACGCGGAGGCAAAGGGGATTGATTTCCGCGGGCGCTTCTGCTGGCGCCTGGTGCTGCTGTTGATGTTCGGTATCATCCACAATGCCTTCTACCGCTCGGATATCCTGATGATTTTTGCGCTCGCGGGCTTTGTACCCGTGCTGTACCACAAGCTCCGCACCAAATGGATCCTGCTGCTGTGCCTGCTGCTGCTGGTGCAGCCCGTGCCGCTCTGGGAGGCGGTGCAGCACCACCTGGGCACTTGGGTGGACAAGCCCTACGTGCCGCCCGTGGACCCCGCCACGCTGTGGGACGCCTTCAAGGAGAACTCCACCAAGTGGCTGGTGTGGAAAGCGGAATACCAGTGGCATTCCGGGCGCCTGTTCTACACCATCGCCATGTTCATGCTGGGCACCATCACGGGCCGCCTGCGCATCTTTGAGCAGCCGCGCGCGCAGTACCTGCCCCGCATAGCCGCATGCGGTGCGGTGTTCCTGGCGGTGGCGCTGGCGGCGGAGCTCACGGTGCCGCAAGCCTTCCGCGGCTATGCGGAGAACTGGCGCCAGGTGGCCACCATCTGCATGTTCATTCCCCTGCTGGCCTGGCTCTACAACCGCACTTGGCTGCAGCGTTTCCTGTGCCCCGTGTATTCCGTGGGGCGCTGCACTCTCACCGCATACATCATGCAGGGCATTGTGTTCACCCTTGTCTTCTTCCCGTACGGACTCGGCTGGGGCGCCTGCACCTCCGCAGGGGAGCGAGTGGCCCTCGGCCTGGCCCTCTTTGTGCTGCAGGTGGCCTTCTTCACCTGGTGGCTCGGCCGCCACAAGTACGGACCTCTGGAGGGCATTTGGCGCAAGCTCACCCGCATCGGCATGAAACAAGCGTGATTGGCACATGTGTGCCAATGGTTTTGGGGGACCTGTGAAGTCGTGTGCAGGGGGGGAATGAAACGCAAGGCGCACCTTGCAAATCTGCCCGACACAGCCGCCCGGCTTCCGCACCAATAGCCGCAAATGCTTGTTTATAAGCAACTTGCAGTTACACGCACACCTGCAGTATTTCAAATACTGTATACTTGTGCGCGAGCTTTTCCGAAAGCACTTTCGGAGCAACACACTAAACACACACAAGTCGAATGAAACTGAAACTTGCACATCATCCCCGCAGGCCCTTGAGGGATTTAGGCAGCCCCAACATTCCCGGGGACACAGGCGGCCGCAGGTGCGCCTGATTCACTTGTGAACCAAGGGGGCCAGGGCCTGCAGCAGGGCATCCGAGTTGTAGCACTGGTTGCCGAGCACGCGCGCCACCTCTGCGCGGAGATTTGCCATCAACGGCTTTGCCTGCACAGTAAAGAGCATGCGCCGCTCGGCGGTGGTGGCAGGGGAAAGCATCGGCAGCTTCTTGGAGCGCTGCACCAGGTCACGGTTGTGTTTCACCAGCTCCCTTGCCTTGGGGGCGGCGGCATCCGCCGTGGCGGTGTCCGTGCCCCCCTTGAGAGTTTCCGTCATCTCCTTCACATTGGCGATGATGCTCTCTGTGCATGCCGTGTGCTGCGCTTCCGACGCCAGGGCAATGGGCTGGGTGGCCGGTGTCTCTCCGGCAACGGCCAGCGTGCCGAGCAGCAAGCCCGATACAACCAAGAATGCAGGCTGTTTCATCATTGTCATTCGGCATTATGCGCCTCGCCCGCCCGTTGTCAAGAAAAGAGTCTAGAACATGGGAGTTGCGCGGCTCCGCCACCCCGCAAAAAGGCCCGCCGAAGCGGACCCTGCGAAACGCCGGAGTTTCAGAAGGCGCGAAGCCTCGGCGTAGCGGCATCGGGTTCGCCGATACCGCGAAGACGGGTCCGCGCGGCAACGCCGCGCCGAATTCTCCAAATAGTACCTAGTACCTCGTCAATCACCGGAAAACGGCTTTGCCGTTTTCCACCCCCACCTTCACGGTGGAGCCCTCCGGGTACTTGCCCTCCAGAATGGCCATACTGAGCGGGTCCAGGATATCATGCTGGATAGCGCGCTTGAGCGGGCGCGCCCCGTACACGGGGTCATAGCCGTGGGAAGCCACGAGCTCCGCCGCGGCATCCGAAAGCTCCAGGCGCAGGCCGCGGGCGGCCAGGCGCTTCTGCACGCGCTCCAGCTGAATGTGGACAATGCGCTTCAGGTCCTCCATCTGCAGGCGGTCGAAGATGATGATCTCATCCACGCGGTTCAGGAACTCCGGGCGGAAATGGCCGCGCAGGGCATCCAGCGCCTTGCCGTTGCGGGCAGCGGCGTCCTCCTCGCTCAGGATGAACTGGGAGCCGATGTTGCTCGTCATGATCAGCACGGTGTTCGTGAAATCCACCGTGCGGCCCTGGCCGTCCGTGATTCGGCCGTCGTCCAGCACTTGGAGCAGCACGTTGAACACATCCGGGTGAGCCTTCTCAATCTCATCGAACAGCACCACGCTGTACGGGCGGCGGCGCACCGCCTCCGTGAGCTGGCCGCCCTCGTCGTACCCCACGTACCCCGGAGGCGCGCCTATGAGGCGCGATACGCTGTGCTTCTCCATGTACTC
>JAZLHB010000094.1:0-9879 GCA_045616565.1 Akkermansia sp.
GTGCTGGGCGTGCTGGGCGTGCTGGGCGTGCTGGGCGTGCTGGGCGTGCTGGGCGTGCTGGGCGTGCTGGGCGTGCTGGGCGTGCTGGGCGTGCTGGGCGTGCTGGGCGTGCTGGGCGTGCTGGGCATCGGTGTGCATAAGGGAGTGGTCGGTTCTCGCTCTATACTCTCAGTTGACACACTGTCAAGTTGGCTCGGTTGTTGACGTGGATTGAGCAAGACGCGTATAGTCGTCCTAGGGTAATGTGGACAACAAAAGGCCCCCGATGGCCGACAGGGGAGCTTCTCGGAATCCGCTAAGGCTTATCCCGAGCAGGGGGGGAGTTTGCCCATTGGCCAAGTATGCCTATATGGGCAAACTCCCCGGAATACTCTTATGAGAGATTTTTGAAATCAGTCATGTTCCTCGATAAGTCATCGAGGGTAAACGGATCAGATGATGTCAAAGCACTCCATATTGCGTAGAGGTCTGCTCCTTCAGCGATTAGAGCTGCGGCCTGTTCAGTATGATGACATTCCCTCATAATAGGCATGTAAGAATGATGCCCGTTCAAGGTAACCCTGCATTGGAAAAATCCCTTGCAGTCGTTGCCTGTAAGCAGTGTGTAATGGTATCCCTTTTCGTCGAGTAGTTCGCAGACCAACTGATAAGGAATGTTTTCTCGTTCAGGACCTGTGTTGTCTATTTTTTGGTATTCTGCTGTTAGCAACTCCACAATATAGTTGTGTTTTTCTGCTATATTGTCATAGTTTATGATGATATCTCGTTTCATGTGTATTATTTGTTGTTAGTTTCGTATTATTGCTTTGGTTTTACAAGTACAGCTTAGCGTACTCGAGAAGTTCTTCTGAGTGCTTGTAGAGGTCAAGCACGGAATCCATGGGGATGCGCTTTTCGTTGCGCTCCTTGTCCAGGAGGATCAGGGTGGTTTGGGTGTTGGTGAAGAGGAAGCGGCAGAGGGGCTTGCGGACGTTGTGGTCCAGCAGTACGCCGCAGTAGCTGCGCGTGTCTTTGAGGAAAACGCGCTTGGGGTCCACCACTTGCGCCAGGATGGCGCGCACGATGCGGAAGCCCTCCAGTTCCTCCTCTGTGGTAATGATGCCGTCGTCCTTGTCGTCGGTGTTATCCGGGGTATCCACGGTAGGCTGGGGCTCCTGCGGTTCGGGCGGGTTGACGCCGTCGATGGCGTTTTGGAGGCGCTTGCTGACGATGGCGTTGACCCACTCGCGGAAGGCTTGGCTGACGAGGGTGTTGAACTGTGCCTTGCGGTCCGGTGTGAGCATGCCGGAGTATATCTGTTTGGCGAAATGGCGCACGAATTCCTCGGAGGGCTCCTCCAGCTCGCGGTCCAGCAGGTGGTGGATTTGCTTTTTGTACTTGAGCTCGGAGGCGTTGCTCAGGATGTTGTCCAAATCGTAGGCGGCCTTGGAGTATTTCTTGAGCTCGTTGACCTTGCGGGCGTCGAAGTTGAGGATGTTGAACTCGAAGAATGGCTTGTGGTCCATCTTGTTGGGGGCCTCGATATCGGTGAAGAACTGGTATTCGATGCCGTTGGTGAGGATGGCGATGCGTGCTTCCGTGCAGGCGAAGTAGCGGTAGAGCTGGCTGGCGTGGTTGATGCTCAGCGGGGAGTTGATGCTCTTGCACTCGATGAGGATGCTCGGATTGCCGTCTCGCATGATGACGTAATCCACCTTTTCGTTTTTCTTGGTGCCCACGTCGGCGGTGAATTCGGGTACCACCTCGAAGGGGTCGAACACGTTATACCCGAGCGCTTGGATGACGGGCATGATGAGGGCGTTCTTGGTGGCCTCCTCTGTCTGAATGCTGTCCTGTATGCGCGCGATGCGCTCTGAGAGCTGAGTGAGTGAATCGATGAGTTCCATAGTGATGCAGATTTGGTTGAATGTAGGGCTGTTGCCACCCTATTCTGTAAATTATCCTGTTCTCTGCGTACAAAATCAAGAATTGTTAGATTGTATTACATTCTATTCGCATGTAATGGAAGCAAGCACAATGCTTAATGATTTTTTTGCCTGTGCGGGGCATGCCGCTGTGCTATGTGGCTCCATTCCAATGGCGACTCACCCTTTGCCCCTGCGCGCGCGCAAAGCGCGGCGCGTGGAGAAATAAGGCTCGCCAGGGGGGATGCGGTGTGGTAAAATACCGCGCGTGAATTATCGCGTGTACACGGGCGGGCCGGTGGCCTGCAACGGCTACCTGCTGGAAACGGCAGGGGGCTTTGTTGCCGTGGATGCCCCGCTGGGCTTCACCGCGTGGGCGCTTTCACAGCTGCCGGAGGGGCAGGGCATTTCAGATTTGCTGCTCACGCACCAGCATTTCGACCACGTGCAGGATGCCGCGCGGCTGCAGGAGGCCACGGGTTGCCGCATTCATGCCGCCTATCCGTACAGCGGCCTGCTCACCCTGCAGGAGACCCTGCGCAGCTGGGGGATTCCCCCGGTGGAGCCGTACCGCGTGGATGACGCCTTCGGCCGCGGCGGCGCGAGCGCGGACTGGGCGGGCGAGCACTGGCACGCCCTGGCCATACCCGGCCATTCCCCGGACGGCGTGGCCTACCACCTGCCGCAGCACGGGCTGGTGTTCGTGGGCGACATCGTCTTTGCGGGCTCGATAGGCCGCACGGATTTCCCGGAGGGGAGCCAGGCGCGCCTGATGGCGGGCATTCGCGAGAAACTGCTGCCGCTGCCGCCGGAAACGCAGATACTCAGCGGGCACGGGCCCGCCACCACGCTGCAGGAGGAGCTGCTCAACAACCCCTACCTGTGCTGAACACCTTACCATTAGAAAGAGAAAACAAGATGACATTCGATGAACTGGGGCTTTCCGCCCCCATTCTGGAAGCCGTGAAGGATTGCGGCTACGAGACGCCCACTCCCATTCAGGAGCAGGCTATTCCCTATGTGCTGCAGGGCAAGGATGTGATTGGCGCATCCCAGACCGGCACGGGCAAATCCGCCGCGTTCGCCCTGCCCCTGCTCACCAGGATCACGCACACCGGCCAGCCCCAGGTGCTGGTGCTGGAGCCCACCCGCGAGCTGGCGGACCAGCTGGCGGAGGCGTTCCGCACCTATGCCGCCCACACGGATATCACCGTGGGCCTGCTCTACGGCGGTGTGGGATACGGCCAGCAGACGGAGGATCTCAAGAAGGGCTGTGATGTGGTGGTGGCCACCCCCGGCCGCCTGGTGGACCATTTCTACCGCGGCAGCATGAAGTTCAAGGAGGTGAAGGCCTTGGTGCTCGATGAGGTGGACCGCATGACGGACATGGGCTTCCTGCCCATTGTGCGCAAGATTGTGAACCTGTGCCCGTGGGAGGGGCGCCAGACGCTGTTCTTCTCCGCCACCATGCCGCAGATTCTGCAAGGCTTTGCCAAGTGGTGCCTCACGGACCCGCAGGAGATTGCCATTGCCCGCAGAGAGGTGGCGTCCACCATCTCCCACGCCTTCTACCCCGTGGGCATGGACCAGCGGGACGAGCTGCTGCTCGCGCTCATCAAGGCCACCAAGTTCGACAACCTCATGATTTTCACCCGCACCCGCAAGGAGGCGGACAGCGTGGGCTCCATGCTGCGCCGCAACGGCTGGGACAAGGAGGTGACCGTGATGCACTCCGATATTGCGCAGAAGGAGCGCATGGCCAGCCTCAAGGGGTTCAAGGAGGACAAGTACCGCATCCTGGTGGCCACGGATGTAGCCGCCCGCGGCATCGATATCAACGGCGTCACCCACGTGATCAACTACCGCGTGCCGGAAAACCCGGAGGACTACGTGCACCGCATCGGCCGCACCGGCCGCGCGGAGAACACGGGCGACGCCTTCACCCTGCTGACGGCGGATGAGCTGGATTTCGCCAAGAGCGTGGAATGCTTCATCAACCGCAAGGTGGAGCGCCGCAAGCTGGAGGGCTTTGCCTACCAGTACACCGCGCTGCTGGATGATTCCCCCGTGCGCCCGCTGCGCAAGCCGCGCCCGGCCGGCAAGCCCCGCCGCTAAGGGATTTTTTTCTCCGTTCGTTCACCCCATAGGCCCCGCCCGTGCGCGTTGTGAGCATAGACCCCGCCATCCGCAACACGGGATACGCCGTGCTGGAGGGGGATTTCCGCACGCCGCGCGCGCTGGACTACGGCACGCTCTCCCTGCCGCAGAAGTTGCCGCAGAGCGCGTGCCTGCTGGCCATCCACGAGCATGTGTGCAAGCTCATTGAGCAGTGGCAGCCGCAGGAGCTCGCCATAGAGGGCATCATCTACGTGCAATCCCACCGCACCGCCATCTCCATGGGCTCCGCCCGCGCGGCCACGGTGCTGGCCGCCGCCAGGCACGGCCTGCCCATCATGGAATACCCGCCCACCTGCGTGAAGCTGGCCACGGTGGGCCGCGGCGGCGCCGCCAAGCAGCAGGTGGCGTTTATGATGCGCGCCATGCTCGGCTTGCAGGAAACTCCCGCACCGGATGCCGCGGATGCCCTGGCCATCGGCTATTCCCACCTGGTGGCCACGGATCCCTTGCGCGCACACCTGTTCAAGGACCGCAAGTACATTTAGCCTGCGCCAGCAGCTTGTGCCACTCCTGTTCCCTGGCACGCGCCGCGCGTATGCGGGCGCCCAGCACCTGAACATGCGAGCGCAGGAAGTACGCGCGGTTTTTCAAGCCCTGTCCCGTGAGCAGGCGCAGCTTCACCTGCCGCAGCCTGCCTGCCTGCACATAGCGTTGCAGCGTGCTGCGCCCCACGCCCAGCAGCTTCATGGCCTGCTCCGCATCCACCATGCGCGCCGGGCAGCGCTTCACGATTTCTCCCCGCTCCTTCACCAGCGCCAGCACGCAACTGCGCCGCCAGTAGTTGATGCACGGCCTCCCCGCCGCCGCCACCACGCGGAATGGCACCTTGTGCCGGTGCAGGTACCGGCGCGCCGCTGCATCGCTGCACCCCAGCACGCGCGCCGCCTGCTGCGTGCTGATGCCCCACTCCGGTACCTCACGGTACGCCGTGCCGCTCCCTCGCTCGTACCCCTTGCGCGCATGCAACACTCCGGCAGGATAGACCACGCCCGGCATGTCGTACAACCGGGCACCGCCTAATCCCACCAGCGTGCGCGGTATACACTCCTGCCGCGCGGGGACAGCCTTGCGGCCCTCCGTCTGGGAGATGCTTGCAGCCATGTCGGGGTAGTTGGGCTGAAAATTACTTAACTATTCCAAAATATATGACCGTTCCACTCCCCGCGTTCATTTTGGGACGCGCGCCAGACATTGCCTGTATGCAGTTTGCGTATTTTGGGCCGAATGTAGACCCTGCTTTCCAAAGCATGCGAGTTTGCGCGCGACAATGCGCGCAAGATGCCTGTTTTCAATCCACCGCAGGGTGCTACGCGGTATGACAGGCCGGCTGGATGGGCGCGAGCAAAGAGCCGCAGCGATAGGCTGCATGTATGCGGCGTGATGTTTTGTGTGGTTGCATCATTGCCATACCCTATGGAATGCCAGTAACCACGCCCGGAGATAAATGGATGGAATCTTCCATCCTCCTGCCTCTCGGGTGGGCCGGAGATGTGCGGGACCTTCAAGATGCGCCGTGAGCTTCATCCTCCTCACTTCCCGAATTCACAGATTCGCAAAATTCTTTGGGGGCACACGTGGGTCTGAAGTCAATTGGACGAAAAAAAATGCCAAAAAAGTTAAAGCTGTAAGATATTGCGTTTTGGCGATTTACAACAATCGCGAGAAGAAAATCGAGTTCAATGTGAATTTTTTTCAAAAAAATTCTGAATTTTGGCCTTCAGGCGTATTAATGGGGCAGAGAGTTGAGTGAATGGCCTTGGCCAACCCGCCAGGTGAACCTCTCGTTTCCATTCAAAAAATTCTCGCAAACAACCAAAAATCATAAAATTATGAATACAGGAAACACATATGGCATACATGTGCTCGTCCCGAATCACTTGGCGGAAGCCGGGGATTACCCTGTTCCGTTCGGCTCTTTCAACCCATTCATGAAGATCAAGAAAAAACTAATTCAATAAAACCCTTTTATGAACACGACCGATACATCATACAACAACAATAACCCTGTCTCTCCCAATGACGCGCCCGTACTTCTCTCCGGCGGCATACTCGCAGATGCCCGGAACTGCGGGCCAATCGAGATTCATGTGTCTGGCGGCACCTTCGCCGTGGACAAGGACAATGAAAATGTGTTTACATTTCACAGATAAAGCTTGTTTTTTTTTCGCTTTTACATGTTAGTATTTACGCCATGAGAAAAACAATAATTGCTAGCGTGTTGATAGTATCATTCATAATTTTTGTTTATCTTATATTGAATACTTATAAGATAAGGGAGAACAATGCCGCTTTTCTTTCATCTATAAATTGTTCCGATACTTCTAAGTCGACTTGGAGAAGAACGATAGCTTCATATCAGGAAAATTTAATTTTGGAAGATTCTATTGTTGGGCTTATTTCTTTAGAAATGAATTTTCAAGAATCTTCACCACGCTTTAAAGTTGTGTCAAGCGTAGGTGCAATTTCTTTCACTCCAGATCTCAACTCTCCTAGAACAATATACAGAGATAATTCAGGATGCATCACATATTATTCGGGTGTTGTTGCTTCCAAATATGGAGATAATCAAGTATGTATCGAAGTTAAGGTTTGTGTGCGGTATACGGAGAATGGAGATTTTAAATTTTTTACAGATGAAAGCACAGAAGCCAGCGGAAGAGCTATTCGAAATAATGGTTTGTATATAAATACTGATATAAATACTGTTATAAATCCTAGTTATTATGAATCCTAGTCGCTGCCAACGAAAACATCATGAATCATTTTCTTTCGGCTCTCCCTGATACTATCGGCAGAGTTAGTGTCAATACCCGCGTAGCGGTCTGGCCAGTACCAGCGTTCCCAATAGTTACCATCGAATTGTATATATTCATAGATGGGAGTATAGATCAATGTTGCAAGCAAAATGGTGATAAGGGGCTTATGGCAACAGGCTATTTTGGCGCTGAAATTAGCGGAGGCGTCGGAACTAGTGTAGGAGGCAACTCAAACGTGAAAACAGAACGAGGAAAAAATGGGATCCGCTATAGAAATGGACGAGGTGGAGGAACTGGCCGAGGTGGAACCTTTAGCAAAGCTCCCACCGTCGGCAATTATGGAATGAAACGTGCAACATCGCCAGTTGCCGTTTCTATTGGGCATAAAAGAACAATTCCTAATTGTGAATCCTCACTTAAATTCTCAATAAGCGTAGGTATTTCTGGATTTATATCTGGAGGAGCAGGATTTCTAAGTTTTGGGTATCAATTTGACACAAAATTTGGACAGTGTGACATTCCAGGAGGATGTTCATTTATCAATCCTATAAAAGAAGCATCATCTGGTGCAGTTTATGGATTGGGAACAGGTATGCGTATAGCTGTTTACGGCAGGGGTGGAATAGACGGAAAAATAGAAATACGATAATCATTAATATGATAGGACATTTTATCTTCTTTCTGTTCCTTCTCTTATGTATGTTATTCTATATAGGCTGCCAAATAAAGCAGGGGCAATTTATCAGCTGGGAGAATGAAGACAAACCTATAAAAGGTCATGAATTTGAGTTCGCAATATGGCTTTTTGGAATGTTCTTGATATGTTTATTCTTTGTGTTTGTTCTTGTTATTATAGTATTGAAATCTTGATAATAAACCATAAAAAATATGTCAAACATTGAATTCTACATCGGAAAATGCGTTGTGTTCGGCCTCCAGCCAGCAGGGCTCATTACCATATTGGCACTGGGCTTCTGCCCGGTTTCATTCTCGCAGGAGAATTCCCAGGCAGCCCTGCAGCAGATTAAGGCTGTAGACAGCGGCATTCTGGGTGGGGATGGCCTGTCTATTGAGACAGCCATTGTCCTCACCAGCCAAGACAATTTTGAGCTGGTCAGGCAGGAGCGTGAAATTTTCCGCGCCGTCTATGGCTTCAGTCCGGAGAACCAGAGCCTCATAAAGAAAAACGGGCGTTATTATGACGTGTGGAGAGGTAACGGCAAAACGCTCTATTTCGACATTACCTCGTATTGGCAACACAAGTACGGCGCGCAGCCCGCCGCCCACGCCGCTCCCGCCACCACCCCGGTTCAGCAGGCCACAGACTACTCCACGCCCGCGCAAGCCGAGCAAGCACTCCAAGCTGCCATGACTCGCTTGTGCGACACCCTGGACGCTTGCACCCCGGAGAACGCAGAGCAGAGCGCGACTACCGTTCGCAAAAGCATTGACACCATCGTCAAGGTCCGAAAGACATTCCAATCCGGTATCTTCAACATGGCGGATCTACAGAAAGCCTTTGCCGCAAGTGGAGCGGAGATAGGCAAGCTGGAATTCCGCATGCAGAAGAGCCTGAAGGCTTTCAAGGAACGCGTCGGCAAGGATACGACCGGGCGCATGAAGACAGTCATTTCTCCCGAAGAACTCGACGAGGTTTTCAGTATGTATGAGTAAAAGCAGGCGCTCATCGGCCTGATGCCCGCCTCCGTGCACGCGGGGTGGGTATTAGGCGCGCCTTGACTGCTTTTCTCCCCTTTTGGCTGCTTATCAGTCAAAAGGGGAGACTTATTTGTTATTTAGGAATCGTCTCCTTTTCTCAAAACGTACCCCGCTACCTGATTTTCCACTACCTCCAGCCCGGCAACGTTGGGTGGAGAACATGGCCTCTTTCCTTTGGGGCCTGGCAAAAACAGGCGGGTGGGAAAAAGGGTAGCGAAAGGGATTTGAACTCGGGCGGAAAGACGAGAGTTGAAAAGGGGGCATCTTTCACGGATTTGGCAAGGGGTTGCATCACCGATAGCCCCAAACTCTTGCCGCATGACAAAACCCACGAAATTTTCTACGCTTCTTACGCATTGAAATTAAGAATATTGCAGACGCGCCTCGATTTTTTTTTGAAAAAATGCATTTTTTTGTCGTACATTTTGCCTTTTGGGTGCTTAATAGGGTATAGACAAGCGCATGACCAGCATCGCCACAGCTCCTGTTTCCCCAAGCCGCTCCTACGAGTACGACACGCTGGGCCGCCCGACTTCCCGCACGCTCGCGCGGCAGGGTGCCACCCGCAACGATGCGTTCACTTACAATGACCGCAGCGAGTTGATCAGCGACGTGGTGGACGGCACCGGACTCAACGGATGGGACTACGACAACATCGGAAACCGCCTCCTCCAGCAGCAGGGCTCCGCGTACGACACCTACACGTCAAATGCCCTCAACCAGTACACCGCCATCGAGGACGAGACGCACGATGTCTTCACACCCACCTACGATGACGACGGCAACCAGACCCGCATCAAGATCAGCACGGGTATCTGGAATGTCACCTATAACGCCAAGAACCGCCCCGTGCTGTTCAGCAAAGAGGGAGAGAACCTCACCGTTGCCTGCACCTACGACTACATGGGCCGCCGCGCCACCAAGGTGGTGACGGAAAACGGCGTTATCACCACCAGCCACCGCTTCCTCTACCGGGGCTACCTGCAAGCCGCATGCTGCGACCGCAAGCGCGTTAACCATCCCTGCCTCTGGCTCATCACCTGGGATCCCACCCAGCCCGTAGCCACCCGCCCTCTGGCCATCCAGCTCAACGGCACCTGGTACACCTACGGCTGGGACCTCACCAAGAACATCTGCGAAGTCTACGGCCAGCACGGCTACCTCCGCACCGCCTACACCTACACCCCCTACGGCGAAGTCAGTGAAAGCGGAGATGTCACCCAACCCATCCAATGGAGCAGCGAATACCACGACACGGAGCTCGCCCTTGTCTATTACAACTATCGCCACTATAACCCTGTAGATGGTAGATGGATGGGGAG
>JAZLHB010000095.1:0-16853 GCA_045616565.1 Akkermansia sp.
CGCGGGTGCGGAGAGTGGTGCAACCTCAGCAAACATCAACATCGAAAGTCAACAAACCATGTCCAACATCGGATTCCACATCAAAAACGGCGTTCAGTCCGGCATCCAGCCCGCTGCGCTCATCGTCCCCGGCATCGCCCCAGTACACCAGCGAGAGGCCATAACATTGAACCATAGGCTTGCAAACCGGGCGTGGAACTGATAGACTCCCTATAACCTCAACTTCCTCCCCCTATGGGATGGCAACGGCTTGAACATCAAAATATTTTCCTAAAGGATTAACGGGATAATGAGAACTTTAGAACTTCCAGTCAAAAAAACGTCAACTTTCACATGGGGTCTGATTGCGCTGCTTTTGCTGTGCATGCCGTCCTGTGAAAAAGATATATCCTTTACTCCAACGTATAAACTGACAAGGTGCTATCTGGATGACAGGTTGTGGTACTTTCTGCACAGTTCCAAACCGGAAGAAAATGCCTTTTTCGATTGTCTCGGCATTCACGCCATAGGAGAAACCAAAGATGCCTTCTATATCGGAGTCAACGGACAGGAAACGCCGGAGTATTACAGGATATCGCTCGCCAAGGATGAATGTGCAAGAGTTGACGCATTGCCCAGGGACATACGGATGTTGACAGCGGAACGATACTGGGAAATCAAGAGCATGGAACTCGCGCCCGATCAGTATAATCACGCTCTGTGGACACGTGCCTATGAGGGCGACCTGAAGAAAGTGAGCTTGCTACTGGATGCGGGTGCCGATGTCAACGCTATGAACGTTATAGACGGTGCGCCGCTGTTCGTGGCTGCCAATGCAGATGTTGCCCGTCTCCTCATCGAGAATGGCGCCGATATCCACGCCAAAAACAAGCATGGCTCCACCCCGCTGCATTCCGCTGCCGAGAAAGGCCGCACAGATGTTGCCCGTCTTCTCATCGACAAGGGTGCCGATGTCAACGCTATGAACGACGGGGGCACCACCTGGCAGACCTGTAACGGCACCACTCCTCTGCACTGTGCCGCACTCAAGGGGAACACGGACACAGCCCGTCTCCTCATTGAAAAGGGTGCCAATATCCACGCCAAGAACGAAACCGGCTCCACCCCGCTGCACTGGGCGGCTAAAAGCGGCCGGACAGATACTGCTAGCCTCCTCATCGAGAACGGTGCCGATATCAACGCGAAGGACAAGGATGGCAAAACCCCTCTGGATTTGTCCTCGGGGTCCTGGGAGTGCGTGAAAGCCCTGAAGCAGCATGGCGCAAAATACGGCAGCGAACTGTAACTATGAACAAACATTTTTCCCTTACGACTCTTGTTGCGTCCCCATCCATGCCCTGGTGCTCTCAGTCACGCTTACTGAAACCTTGCGCATAGCATCAAAGTGTTCGCAATAAAAAAACTACAAAAGCATCAAAGAGCATACAAATGAAAGATAGTCGATTCTATGATATGAAGCGCACGCCTCAAGAATCAATCGGAGTTAGTTTCTACAAAGCGAAGGGCGAGCGCTGCTTCATCCTTGCATTGGGGAAGATGCTGCGAGTATGTGCGCTTGGAGTGGTTGGGCTATCGCTTCTGGCATGCGAGCGGCCGGAGGAAAAAGCATTCTTCCATGCCGTGGGGAAAGGAAATTCGGAGCAGATTCTCAAGCTGCTCAGCGAGGGAGTGCATGTGAATGCCAGAGATGCGAGTTTTAGCACCCCATTGCACATTGCTGCCTGGAATGGAGACACCACCATCGCGGGGCTGCTTATCGACAAAGGAGCCGATATGTATGCCATGGATGACGAAGGACATTCCCCTTTGTGTTGGGCTGCCGGCTTGGGGCATACGGATGTGGTACGCCTGTTCATTGACAAGGGAGCCTCTGTGAATGAGGATGAGACATGCTGGGAGCAGAACGTGCTGCATTATGCCGGCGATCCACTGCATGAAGCGGCCGCCGGTGGTCACACGGACACCGTGCTTCTACTCATTGCCCACGGCGCAAAGGTGAATACCGCTGGCCTTGGCGGCGACACGCCTCTGCATGCAGCGGCTAGGTGTAGCCACGTGGAAACTGCTCGCGCACTGCTGGAAAAGGGTGCCGATATGGAAGCCGTTGGGCAGGGAACCTGTATGTTTACCCCGCTGCATGAGGCTGCTTGGAATGGTAAAACCGATGTTGTCCGCTGGTTGATCGGGCATGGTGCGAAGGTTACCGCCACAGCCGGCCATGGTGAAACCGCCCTGCATTTGGCGGCGCAGGAAGGCCATGCCGACATCATCCGTGCGCTTATAGCCTCCGGTGCGGATGTGTATGCCAGGGACGGTAGCGGCAAAACCGCGCTGGATGTTGCAACAACCAAAGGCAAGGAGGCCTGTGCCGGGCTCCTGCGCCAAGCAATGGAACCATCGAGAGGTCAGAACGTTGAACCATAGGCTTGCGAATCCGGCCCGAAACTGATAGGCTCCCTATAACCTCAACTTCATCCCTCTATGGGATGGCAATGAAGAAAAAATTATGAACAAGATTCTCTCATTTCTTCTCCTGGCCGTGTCGTTTACAATGTGTGCACATGGTATCGATTGGAGCAACGTTCCTGAAGGCAATGTTGACAATGCTAGGTATGTCATACTTAGAACGGATGGAAAACCAGGCTTGTATGAACAATTGACAAGAGATGAAACAATAGAACTATTGGAAATAATAAGTCATAGTTCACATAATGAACAACCTGTTCGCGGCAGAACAAACTACCGCGTCAAATCTGTCTTTGAGATAACAACCAAATCTGGTGAAATACTCTCATTTTGTCCCGATGAAGCGTTGTTTAATAGCAGCAAGAGTCGATTTGTGTTACCATTATCGCAGAAGGAACCGCTTGAAAAACTGATTAAGGAGATTCTCAACAGGGTAAAATATCAGTTCTAACACCAAAGATAAAGATAAAAAACTCCTATTACAATGTTGAACAAACAAATATATAAATTATCATTCGCTTTCGTCTGCCTTCTGACATCATGCCAAATGATTAACGAACAAGTAGATGAAAAACCGAGTAAAATCGGGATTATTTACGATTGCACAAACTGGGAGGCATATGATACGAAGATAGTCAAACTGCAAAACGGAGCTTTTATATACAAGGCTAATCTTGATCACGCTCCTCCCTTTTCTGCCTGTGTCAACAAAGTGGTAACATTTCAATCCCCGCAAGCCATCAACATATTGCACCATTACAAGGGACTCACCTTCTACTCTTTGGTAGACTACGTTCCACCGGGCAAGGGAACCATAGATCTCCTTAATGTACCTGTTGATGATAAGGCAAGGATTGTAGGTTTCCGAGGCCAAGTCATCGGATACAACGATGGCAATACTAACAGCGTCGAAAAGTTTACATCAATTAAAATAACGGCTCTTATAGAAGTTCGCTCCAAATTCTTAAACGATGGAAAGCCTCTTTATATAATGTATGATTGGTATAATGGAATTGAAGGGACTGAAACAATAGGCCAAACAGTTTACGTTCCTTTGAAAAGGGCCCCATGGGAGCCCAAGGGGGCAAGTATCAGAAGGGTACAATTTGATTTCAGCCCCGGCGGAGAGTTTTGCCTACATCCATTTTAAGAGTACGGTATATGTCATAGGCAACAATTATTGCTATAAACAACATCGTTGCTATATGCGTTATCAAACACTAATGGGGACTTCTATTTAACCGAAAAGGGTGATTGAGAGGGTATGGTCGGAAAAAATAAGGAATCATATCATTTAAGAATTCCAAAAGATGTGAAAAGTGCTATACTGTCCGCGTTACACGGATATGTCCAAGAAACACCCCTCGCCATCGCTTCCGCTTAGAGACCTTTTCCAGCTGCGCCCCAAGACCGTCATTCGCCACGGACTGGACAAATTGTCAGGCTACATCGACTTCGAGGCGTTCCGCCCCAAGCTCGACGAGCTGCTGGTGGAGGGCATGTGCAAGGCTGGCGTGCCGCTCACCGGGGAGCAGGGCTACCTGAAGGAGGACGCGGAGAAGAAGCAGAAATCAGCACCTGGCATCAACGATCTTCCCACCCGGAGCCCCTGCCCTTCTTGCATTCATTGGCATAGGCCCACACATTTGGCAGCGCACGCGATTTCCTTTGACTTTTCTGCCGCCCGGAGATAAGATGTGGGTGCAATTACCGTATGAACATGACCAACGAACAGATACTGCTTATTGTTGCAGGCGCGCTTTCGCTCTGCCTCATTGTTGCCTGGATTCTTGCCGCCCGCAAGGCCTCCAAATGGCGGCAGGACGCCACAAACGCCGTGCAGCAGCAGGAATTCCTGAAACAAAAGCATGAACAGGAGGCGCTGCACGCCCGGCTGATGCTCGACCAGGAACGCGCGCACCACAAGCAGGAGCTGCAGCAGGTGGAGGCCGCCCACGCCCGCGAGAAGCTGGAGCAGGAACGCCTGATGGAAACCAGCCGCAAGGCCCTGCTGGAGCAGTTCAGCACGCTGGCCACCCAAACCCTGGCAGAGCGCAGCAAGGAGCTCAAGCAGACCAACGAGGAGAGGATGACCTCCATTGTCACCCCGCTCAAGGAGCAGCTGCAGGAGCTCGGCAAGGCGGTGGCGGACGCCCGCACGGCAGAGGCCCGCAACAAGGCCTCCCTGGAGGAGAAGATGGCCGCCATGATGGAGCAGACCCGCCGGATAGGCGCAGATGCGGTGAACCTCACCAAGGCCCTCAAGGGAGATTCCAAAATGCAGGGTGATTGGGGAGAGGTGATTCTGGAGCGTATTCTGGAAACCAGCGGATTTACGCGCGGCAAGCACTACACCACCCAAACCCAGATGCGCGACGAGGAGAACAACCTGTACCGCGCAGATGCCGTCATCCTTCTTCCGGAGGACCGCCACGTCATCGTGGACTCCAAGGTTTCGCTCAGCGCGTATGTGAAATACACGGAAGCGCAGGACGACGCCGCACGCCGCGCCGCCCTCAACGAGCATGTGGCCTCTGTGCGCAAGCACATCAACGAGCTTGCGGAGAAGAACTACGCGCGCCTGGACCCGCACTGCATTGGCTATGTGCTGATGTTCATGCCGAACGAGGCGAGCTACATTGCAGCCCTGCAGGCTGCCCCGGAGCTGCCGCAGGAGGCCCTCTCCAAGCGCCTGCTGCTCATCAGCCCCACCAACCTGCTCATGGCGCTGCAGCTAGCCAACAACCTGTGGGTGAACGCCACCCGCGTGGAAAGCGTGCAGCAAATCATCGACCAGGGCCAGAAGCTCTACGAGAAGTTCGCACTGTTTCAGCAGTCGTTCGATGAAATAGGCGACCGCCTGGCCAAGGCGGACAATGCTTTCAAGCAAGCCTCCGACCGCCTGTACTCCGGCCGCGGCAACTACCTCTCACAGGTGGAAAAGCTGCGCAGGCTGGGGATTGAGCCGAATGCCAACAGGCGCCTGAAGCTGGACAACGCCGAGCTCTTTGACGAAGAGGCGTAAGGAGGAAGGTTCACTTCCCGCCCTTCTTGGCCTTTTTCGGTGCGATGCCGGAGTAGGGAACGGCGGGGAGCTTGGCCTCATTCACCAGGTTGGGCTCAAAGAACACCTTCCAGCCGTAGCGCGCCTGCCGCGGATTCTTCACGCCGGGGGCGGTGAGCACCACGGTTTCTCCCTTGATGGTGGCGGTGGCCTCCTGGAACTTGCCATCGCTGCCGGCCACCTCAAACCCGGTGGGGGCGGCGCCGTTGGTGGTGGCGAGCCCCTTGGCGTGCTTGAAGGAGACTTTCAGGGAGCCGCCCGCGGGCTTGACGGAGGCCACCTGCGGGCCGCTGTATTCCACGTCCTTGCCGTACACCTTGGCGGCGGCCACATAGGCCAGGCGCTGGCCCACCTCGGTCTTGCGGGCGGGGTGCACATCACTGTTGGTGGAGCCGAGGTCTACGGTGGTCACGGAGTAGACGCCGGGGATGTTCTCCTGTGACTGCTGCTGCACCTCGCGGAATTCCGGCCAGTAGGCGCGCAGCGGGGTCTGGTCGTTGATGCGGGGCAGCTGCACCTGGATCCACGGCATATCCGGCTTCTTGAACTCCGCGCGCCAGCCGCCGATAAGGCTGGCCAGCAGCTCGTAGTTCTGCTTCATGTCCTGAATCTCCGCATCGGATTCTCCCTGGTACCAGATGATGCCCTTCACGGGAAAGTTCAACCAATCCTGCACGCCGGTCTTGAAAAGGTAGCCGGGCTTGTAGGGGTGCGGCATGGAAAGGTCGCTGCCAATGTTCTTGCGCGCGCGCCCGCGTACCCACGCGCTCATGTACTTGCTGTCCAGCCACTTCTCGCTCAGGCAATCGCTGTACTTCTTCTTGAGGACGGACTCCGGAATCCAGGCCATCATCTCCGAGCCGCCGAGCGAGGCGTGCACAATGCCCACCGGCACGTTGAGCCGCTTCTGCAGCTCCTGCGCAAAATACCAGGCCACGGCAGACATGCGGGGCGTGGTCTCCGGCGCGCTCACGGCCCACTTGCCCACATACATGGCGCCGGAATTGAGAGTCTCCTTCTCCTTGGCTCCGTAGGAAGCGTTGTTGGTGTGCACCTGGGGCTCCGAGTGGAAGAAGCGGATGTTCTTGTTGCCGGAGGCGGGAATGGCGTTTCCCTTGTCCGCCATCTCGTCCATGCGGCGCAGCATGTTGGACTGGCCGGAGGCAAACCACACCTCACCCACCACCACGTCTTGAATCTCTGCGGTGTCGTTCCCCTGGCGCACTATCATGTTCTCACCCGTGGCGGTGGCGTTCATGGGGGGCAGCTGCGCCTCCCAGCGCTTGCCGTTGCGCTTGGCCTTGATGGTGGCGTCTGCAAAAGTGAGGGTGACATCACCGCTGCCCGTGGCCTCACCGCGCACGGGGATGGGCTGCCCCTGCTGCAGCACCATGTGGTCACCAAAGGTGTGGTCGAAGCTCACGGCCGCCCAGCAGGTGGCGGTCCCCAGCAGCATGGCTACAAAAGCGGATTTCATGCTCCCAACCCTACCACATCTGCGGCGGAGATTCAAGCACGCGCGGGGCCCGCACACGCAGTTTGCAAGAAATTTTGAAAAATTTAACAAATTCTGCTTGACAATGTTGGAGAAATGCTGTAAATATGCCGCGCACAAGTTATGGCTAAAAAGAGCTGGATAGAGAGAAACAAGAAGAAGGCAGCTGTCGCGGCCCGCTATGCGGAGCTCCGCGCCAAGCTGAAGGCTGAAGGCGACTACGTGGGTCTGACCATGCTGCCGCGCAATGCATCCCCGGTGCGTCAGGTGAACCGCTGCGAGCTGACCGGCCGCCGCCACGCCTTCCTCCGCCGCTTCCATCTTTCCCGTATTGCTTTCCGTGAGCTTGCCAACGCCGGCATGATTCCCGGCGTGACGAAGTCGAGCTGGTAAGCCCGGGTTTGAAGAAGCAACAACAGATAAACCTTTCCTGCGGGCTGTTCATTGAATAGCCCGCAATTTTCGTTTCCAGAAATATCGGGAACCAAAAGCGTGCGGCATGCCCATCTACGAATACATCTCCGAGCATCCGGAAGACCCCAAACGCTCCTGCGCCATGTGCCGCAAGGGCTTTGAGCTCATGCGCCCGGCAGACCGCGCGCCGCTCACGCACTGCATGTACTGCAAGAACCCCGTGCGCAAGAAAATAGGCACCGTGAACGTGCCCAAGATTACCGCCCCGCTCTCCATCACAGATGCCAAGAAGGCGGGCTTCACCGTGCTGCAGAGGCGCGATGAAGGCACCTTTGAAAAACTCTGACCGCACATTCACCAATCAATACCCCCGCATAACATGAACCTGTTCCTGAGCGCCGAAGAAGCCGCCCAAGTAACGTGGAGCTACCCCAGCCTGTCGTCCATCCTGCTGTTTCTGATAGGAATCGCCTTCTTCCTTTTCCTCAACGCCTTCTTTGTTGCGAACGAGTTTGCCAGCGCGCGCGTGCGGGAAAGCCAGCTGGCGGAAAACGAGGACGACACCCCCGGCCAGGCCAAGCGCCGCAAGACCGCCCTGCACATTGTGCGCCACCTGGATTCCTACCTCTCCGCCAACCAGGTGGGCATCACCATCGCCTCCCTCGCGCTCGGCAACATGGGTGAACCCTTCATCGAGCAGCTCATCTCCCCGCCGCTCGCCTACTTCTGCCACCTGGCGCCGGATGCCGTGAGCGCCATCTCCTACGTGGTGGCGTACGGCCTGTTCACCTTTGCACACGTGGTGCTGGGCGAGCTGGTGCCCAAGAGCCTGGCCATCCGCAAGCCGCTGGAGCTGGCCATGCTCACCGCACCGTGGATGAAGCGTTTTGCCAAGCTCTCCAAGCCGGTGGTGCTGCTCTTCAACAACACCGCCAACTTCATTGCCCACCACCTTTTCGGCGTGGACCCGCACTACGTCCCCAACGCCACCCACAGCGCGGAGGAAATCGCCCTCATCGTGGAGGAAAGCGGCCGCAGCAACGAGGTGACCGAGACCGAGGCCGAAATCTCCAAGAACGCACTGGAGCTCAACGACCGCTCCGTGCGCGATATCCTGGTGCCCCGCGCCAATGTGGAAACCCTGGATGTCAACGATGACTTCAAGCACAACCTGGAGCTCGTCGCCAACAGCCCGCACAGCCGCTTCCCCTTGGTGGACGGACACCTGGACAACCTGAAAGGCTGGCTGCATGTGAAGGACATGCTCAAGCTCGCCACCGGGCCGGAGCAGGACCTGATGCGCATCAAGCGCGAGCTCAAGGTGGTGCCGGAGACCATGAAGCTGGACACCCTGCTGGATTTCTTCTCCAAGGAGAAAACGCACTTTGCCCTGGTGGTGGACGAGTACGGCGATGCGCTGGGGCTGGTGTTCCTGGACGACGTGCTGGAGGAGATTGTGGGCGACGATATCCAAGACGAGTTCGAGGCGGATGCCGCGCGAGACTTCTTCCCGGTGGCTCCCGGGCAGTATATCGCCAGCGGCGCGCTCGCGCTCTTCGACCTCTCCGAATACCTGCCGGACATCGGTGAAATAGAGCCGGAATCCGGCGTGTCCACCCTGGGCGGCTATATCACGGAGCAACTGGGGCACCTTCCCACCTGCGGTGAGAAGATGCGTATCCGCGACTACATGCTCACCGTCACCGGAACGGACAGGCGCAAGGTTACCCAGGCGTACCTGAAATTGACGCCGCTGGAGAAAAAGGAGGAAGACTAGCCCTTACCTCGCGGGCGGCGCGTAAGGAGCCGCGCTGTGGGCGGCATAGTTCACCAGCACGGCGGGCGCGGTGCCGTGGTAGCTCATCATCACGCCGTCGCACAGGTTGCATTCCTGCTCTGCGGGCAGGCCCTCGCCGATGAGCATGCCGTCCAGCCACACATAGTACCCGGCATGAATCCCCTGCCCTTCCTTGGCGGGAACGTATGCCACGCGGATGGTGGCATCCTGCGACATATCGCGCGAGTACAGGATGGTGCCGCCCCAAGAGATGGAGGACTCGTTGATGGAGATGCGGCCCAGGCTGCGGCCATCCCCCACCAGCACGCTGAAGCATTGCTCCGCGTCCCACCCCTCCTTTGCGCCGTTGCCGAAACGCAGGCGGAATTCAACGGTGTAGCCCGCGGCGGAATCCACGGGCTTGCACCACGGGAGCCAGAGGGCGGACTCCTCCCCGCTGCTGAAGGAAAGGCTGCCGTCTGCCAAGGGCTTCAGGTTTTGGCGGTGCTCGGCATCATCCTTGAGGGTGCGGGAATCGAACGCCTGCACAGATTCACGCTCCAATCCCGCCGTGCGCCCCGGCAGCCCCATGGCGCGCGCCAAGTTGCCCGCCACCAGCAGGGCCGCCTGATCCGTGGGGTGGATGCGGTCCGGCGCAAACATCTGCGCCACCGCATAGCCGGCGGGCTTGGTGACATCCTGCAATCCGGGGTTCACATCCGTATACACCACGCGCAGGTTGGAATCCTGAAGGGAGGGAGCAAACTCCCCGGAGAGCCAGCTGTTGAACTTGGCTATGTTCTGCGCCAGCGCGTCTGATTTGTCGGTGGCGGTTACGGACATAAGGTAGAGCGTGGCCTGCTTGCCGCCGTTCTTGGCCGCCTGCTGCATGGCACCCACGTTCTCCTTAACGGCGGTCTGCAGCTGCTCCCAGGAGGTTTCACGGATGCCCTGCAGGTCGTTGGTGCCCAGCATGTAGGTGTAGGTGTCCGGGGAGAAGGTGTTGCCCGTGTAGGTGCCCACGGTTCCCTTGTTGTCGGGCGTGAGCTTGTTTGAAACGCCAAGCCAGTTCTTGATGTTGGAAGATTGCAGCCCGCTCACGCTGGTGAGACGGTGGAAGCGCGCGCCGGACACCTCATCCGTCCAGATATTGAACTGGGCGCAATGCTCGTTGTCGAACGCGTGCCCGCGGTAGGAAGCCTCGCTGAACGCCCCGCTGTAACACCCCTTCAAATACCCCTGCGCATCAAAGGACACACCATTGTCGATGCACTCCTTCTGCAGGAACCAGCGGTACGAATGGCTGTACGTGCCGTGCGAGATGGAATCGCCGATGGCCATCCACACACCCAAATCCTGCGGGGCGGCCATAGCGAACGAAGCCAGCCCCAACAATGCCGCCAATGCATACGCGCTTTTCATGCCACTATCCTACACGCAGAGCGCCCACTTGTCAAACCGGGCGCACCTGCACGGGGAAAGTCTACTTGCCGTACTCGTGCTGCCAATAAGCGGTAATGTCGAAATACAGTGTTTTGCCATTGCCGCTGAGCACATCGTAATAGTGCCCGTCTTTTTCCATGAGGCCCTGATTTTCCGGACTGAAGCCAAAGAGAGCCTCGAAGATTTCATACTCCTGCCTGACCACCTCTGCAGTCTTGCCCGTGAGGACGATGGCAGTCTCTATGGACTGGCCGTCGCCCCCCTGGATGCCTTTGCCGGCATCCTTGAGCTTCTGCAGAGCGGCCTGCGGATTCTCCTGAGAGTAGGAAAGCGGGCAGAAGCCCAGAGCCAAAAGGAAAATGATGAGTGTTGCTTTCATAAACAGTTCTACACCCTCCCTTATAGAAAAGATTCCTCTCCCTGTCAACTTCAAACTGAACTTCCGGATTCAGCGAGTTCGCGGGGTTGGCTGGCGGGGCCCAGTGTGCACACACGCGGCCAATAAAAGAGCCGCCCGGCGCCTTGGGGCGGGGGCGGCTGAATGGATGGGCGACAGGGAATAAAACAGCGCCCGGTATCAGACTGTGTATGCTACGCTTACCACACCAGTGCTGTTTTCCCGGGAAATGGCGCATCACGGCACCTGCGGGAGATTGGCTTGGCCGGTCATATATCAATGATATCCCAGCCCATCTCCGACAGAACATCGGCAGCGGCTTCATGGCCTTGTGATGCGGCTTGGGCAAGGAATTCAGCGCCCCTGGGAGCGTTTCGACGCGTGCCGCTGCCGGTGGCATAGCAAAGGCCCAGGCGGAACAACGCCTCCACATGGCCGAATTCCGCAGCCCGTTTCCACCAGAGATATGCATGGCGCTCGCAAGAATCCGACCAGGGGCGCCCCGTTGACCAATCCAGGAAATCTGCCATGGCAATGCAGAAATCCGCGCCATTGGCGGCAGCCAGGCGGCGCAACAGGCTCTTGGCCGGGGTGGCCGCCCAAGGGCGATCGCTTTCCGACAAGCGCCATACCATCCTGGCCATGGTGAAACAGTTCATGGCAGCAGCCTGCGGCGAATCCAGCAGCATGTAGCACATCCGGATGCCTATGCGAACCCTGCGCGGGTTGGCGGGAATGCGCCAGAAATGCGGCCGATACATGAGGAAGCCGTGAATGAAGCGCACCAGCGCACTCCCACTGTTCCTGTCGATTGCGAAGCGGAACCATTCAGCCAGCTTCTCCGGGTTGTTGGCTCCATGGTACAGGGGGAACACGATTTCATCGTAGATGGCGGGAAGATATCCCCCTTCGGCGGCACGGCGAACGTAATCGCGGCCGGTTTGCTCATCATCGGGAGTGGCAGCGCGGCGCAACATCCAGCGACCATACTCGAACGCGGCCTGGGCGTTTCCCTTGGCGGCTGCATCTTTCAGCCATATAGAATGTGCGGTTTCCTGCATAAGGTAAAGGAGAATCTGCAGAAATGTACCACAACCACCCCCGATTGGCAATCCCCATAATTCCTCCCGTCAGGGGACCGACTAATCGAGCAGGGGGGCTTTCGCCCCCCCCTCTCACACCACCGTATGTGCCATTTATGGCATACGGCGGTTTCGCGGCGCTTCCAAAAATTCGCCACGGGTGTCAATACTCCCGACGGCTGTATGGCCGGTTAGCCGGCCGCGCAGCGGCTGCCCGCAGGGTGAGGGCGCGTGAGGCGCGCCCGAAGCAACCCCGCTCTGCGGGGTGGTTGGCATCTCCCGCACGCAAATTCCGCACCTCCCGCTGCACGCCTTGCGTTTCATCCACCCACCACCTTTACTGTTGTATCCGGTCTGAATTCCCCTGCAATTTATAGCAAAATATAGTGGAATATAAGGCCATGACCTTATATTGCGCTATATTTTCCTATACAGCCGAGCATGTCCCCCACCTGGCTTCCGTGTCATACAAGCCTATAGGGAAATATAGTGCAATATAGGAACTTTTGCTTATATTGCGCTATATTTTCCTATATATTGCCCGGAGCTTGCGCAGAAACCTACCGGGCACAAGGAAAATTTTCGCTTGCAAACCAGCCTGCCCGGTACTAGATTGATTCAAGAACCATGAATCCTATCAAAAATCCTTTTTCTCCCGGAGCAGGCAGCCCGCCGCCTGAATTGACCGGTCGTACCGACACGATGGAGGCAGCGCGCATCCTAATGGGGCGCGCCAAGCTGCACAAGCCGGAAAAAAGCCTTCTGCTCACGGGGTTGCGGGGTGTGGGCAAAACAGTGCTGCTTAACAAAATGGAAACGATGGCTGCGGAGAACGGCTTCAAGACCATCATGATAGAAGCCCAGGAGGGAAGAAGCCTGGCTGCCGCGCTGGTTCCGGAGTTGCGAAATGTGCTCTACCAGCTCAATCTCATGAAAAACGCCGGGGATAAGGTGAAGCGCGCCCTTATGATTCTGCGCAATTTCATCGGCTCGGTCAAATTGAGCTATCGGGAATTCGGTATTGATCTGGAGCCGCTGCCCGGAAAGGCCGACACTGGCGACATGACCATGGACTTGCCCGAGCTGTTGCTCGCCGTGGCAGAGGCTGCGGATGAAAAAGAGACGGAGGTGGTGCTTTTCATTGATGAACTGCAAATCCTCGCTCCGCTGGAGTTCACCTCACTCATTTTGGCCATGCACAAGCTGCAGCAACGCCAGGCCCCGCTCGTCCTGATAGGCGCGGGGCTGCCCACGATTCCCCGCTTGGCTGGCGAAGCCAAATCCTACGCCGAGCGCTTGTTCTCTTATCCCATCATCGGTCAGCTCAACAGAAATGATGCGTACGACGCCCTGAGCCTCCCGGTGGAGCGTGCCGGCATCCATTTTGGTGAGAAGGCTCTGGCCGCCATCTACGAACAGTCGCAAGGATACCCCTATTTCCTTCAGGAATGGGGATACCAAGTGTGGAACTGCCTTCCGGAGGAATCCGTGTGCATTTGCAAGCAGGACGTTGACAACGTGGCAAACAAGGTGATCCAGCGGTTGGATGAGAACTTTTTCCGTGTGCGCTACGACCGCCTCTCTGATGGTGAACGGCGCTTCATGCGCGCCATGGCTGAGCTTGAGCCCCGTGAATGCCGTACGGCAGAGTTGGCTGACCTGCTGGGAGCAAAAGCCACCACCATTACACCCACACGGTCCAATCTCATTAAAAAGGGCATGGTGTACAGCCCGCGCCATGGAGAGCTGGCTTTCAGCGTTCCTTTGTTCGGTGATTTCATGCGCCGCATCATCCCGCGTTTCAAGTAATTTATAGCAAAATATAGTGGAATATAAGGTTATGGCCTTATATTCCACTATATTTCCCTATACATTGGCCAATGCTCGTGCAGGCCACATGTGTCCCAAAGAATGGATTCATGTTTTGCAACGAGTTGATGGGCAATCATTAGGAAAATCGCCCAAAGTTTAAGCCCCCTCCTTGGAATTTTGTCAGTTAAGGCGGCCGGAGACGTGCAACCGGAGACGTCATCCGCCCCGCAGGGCGGGACTCGGTGTAGAGACGTGCCACCGTGGCTACCCACAGGCCTGGCGGCCTGGGCTAACTTTGAGTGGCCATCGGAATGGCTCCGGATCTTGCGCGCCGAAGGCGCGTTCCTACGCCCTGCCCCGCCCTGCGGGGCAGGCGCTGGCGCGTGTTTGAAGCATCCTTTTTAATGCACGGCTCATTACTGTTGCACCCTTGCGGGCGCGGGAGCGCCACCCTGAGAATGCCGGGTGGTGATGAATCCGCGCCGCAGGCGCGCTAACTTTCCACATTGTACATCGTACATCTCCTCCTCCCTTTTTCTCCCGCATGCGAAAAAGGCTGCCCGGATGTCTCCGGGCAGCTCAGCTTTCGTTTACGAAAACCAAACACCGATCAAACCAATAACCGATGCTTGGAGATTTTTGTGCCTCACTTGCGGTGCCGGCAGGCTCAGCGTGCCAGTCGTCGGCTCGGGTACCTGGCTGCCCTTGACAAGGCCGAAGGCATCACCGTGAGCGTACACCGTGTAAGGCCGGTTAGCCGGCCGCGCAGCGGCTGCCCGCAGGGTGAGGGCGCGTGAGGCGCGCCCGAAGCAACCCCGCTCCGCAGGGTGGTTGGCGTCTCCCGCACGCAAATTCCGCACCTCCCGCTGCACGCCGCGTTTCATCCCCTGCCCTCCTCTGCTGCGAATGGCTCCAATTGCAAGTGGCCCTTGATAATATTCGCGGCGAACGCCGCCTCTCTTCCTAAATAGTACCTAGTACATAGTACCCAGTACCCAGTACCCAGTACCTTTATTTCCCGAGCGCCTGTTCCAAGCACGCGCATGCACGGGGCCTGTATCGCAACGCACCAGAACGGCACGCGCATAACCATCGCACCATCAATTTATTGCGAAAATCTACCAAAAACTAGGCATACCCCCTTAGATTTTGGTAGCTTTCATGGCGCAGAGAGATGCAAGGATTTGTGTCATAACGAATTGCGAAAATCTACCAAAAACTAAGCACAACCCCTTAGATTTTGGTAGTTTTGTCACAGGGTGCCGGGGGCTGTGCATGCGGGGCAGACCGCAGAAAGCGCTTGAAAAACGGCGCGCGAGCAGATAGAATGCAGGTGTATGGACAATGCACTCAATCCGTTTACCCCAGGGGCGGGAACCCTGCCGCCGGAAATGGCCGGGCGCGCCGATGTGATAGAGATGGCACGCACGCTGTTTGTGCGCACGCTGAACCGCAAGGCGGAAAAGAGCATGATGCTTAACGGATTGCGCGGCGTGGGAAAAACGGTGCTTCTCAACCGCATGCGTCACCTTGCGGAACGCCAAGGGTACAAGACCGTGTTCTTGGAGGCGCAGGCCGGGCGCTCCTTTGCGGCGGCACTGGCACCCTGCATGCGGGCCGTGCTTTATGATCTCGACCTCATGGCGCAAGCCGGGCAGAAGCTCAAACGCGCTCTACAGGTGTTGCGCAATTTCATCGGCGTTGTCAAGATTGACATGGGAGATTTCGGCATTGGGCTGGAACCCTTGCCCGGCAGGGCGGATTCCGGCAACCTGACCATGGACCTCCCGGAACTTCTGCTCGCCGTGGCGGATGCCGCAGCGGAAAAGAATACCGGCGTAGCCCTCTTTGTTGATGAATTGCAACTCGTCGCCGCAGAGGAGCTGGAAGCGCTCATTGTCGCCCTGCACCTGCTGCAGCAAGTGCAGGCTCCGCTTGTACTCGTGGCGGCAGGGCTGCCCAACATCCGCAAAAAGGTGGGGGATGCCAAAACCTATGCCGAGCGCCTTTTTGCCTATCCGGAAATTGGAAAGCTCGGCAGGGAGGATGCTGCGGCAGCCATCGCCATTCCATTCTCGCAGGCAGGGATTACGCTTTCACCGGAGGCGGCGCAAGCTGTCTTTGAACATACCCGCGGCTATCCCTATTTCCTGCAGGAGTGGGGATACCAGCTCTGGTCCCACCACCGGGAACAATTCTCCAACATCTCCGCTGGCGAGGTGCCTGCCATCACACAGCAGGTCCTAGCCCGCCTGGATGAAAACTTCTTCCGCATCAGGTATGACCGCCTGACCGATCATCAACGCCGGTACATGCGTGCCATGGCGGAATTCACGGCGCTCAAATGCACTTCCTCCGGGGTGGCGGCCTTGCTGGGCAAAACGCCGAAGGCTCTCGCCCCCACTCGCGACAAACTCATCCGCGAAGGCATGATATACAGCCCCGCTTTCGGCGAATTGAGCTATAGCGTTCCCCTGTTTGGGGATTTCCTGCGCCGCGTTCAACCCGTTTTGCCCCCATCTCCCCAGCAGGAGTGATATCTCCCGGCACGTCTCCCGCGCTTGCAAGGCATCAGCAAAAATGCATGCCGCCGTCAACACGGCGGTTCCAAGCACATGTGAGCCCATGCCCCGCAAATTCCGCACCACCCGCTGCTCGCCGCGTTTCATCCCCTGCCCTCCTCTGCCTGCGGATGCTTTCAAGCGCAATCGATCGAGTAGGGGGGCTTACGCCCCCCTCTCACACCACCGTACGTGCCAATTACGGCACTCCGGCAGATTTGTAGCGGAGCAGAAAAGCGGCACGCCCCCCTAGACTCGTGTGCTAGAATTGGTTGTGAACATAATACCAGCCTTGGAGTTGACGGGGTGGCGTGCCACCGAGACATATTGTAGAAACAACCG
>JAZLHB010000096.1:0-10929 GCA_045616565.1 Akkermansia sp.
CGCCCGCCTACGGGCTGTCCAGCTCCGGCTCCGGCACGAACGTAGTCACGGGCATCAAAATCGGCTTGAAGAACGAGGACCTGGCCACCTTCGAGGTGACCTCCACCATCTACGACTTCACGGCGTGAGCAAGGACACCGCCCAGGCAATCAACTTCATCCGGCAGGAGGACGGCGACTTGGACGCGCTGATGCTGGCTGCGTGCCTGACGGCGCTGTGCATTCCCTTCTCGGAACGCCCGGCGTTTTCGGTACGCGGCGACACGCAGCCCGTGCTGCAAGCCAAGCCCTCCGGCTCCCCGATTTCGCAACTGCGCTTCAGGCGCGGGTCGTCCGTACCGTTGACGGTGACACCGACACATTCAAGTGCGCGAGAGATGCCTGGCCATGGGAGGCGGAGTTCTACCGCAAGCACGGCTCCGGACCTCCGCCACACGCGTTTCGTTTTCGGTCCGTCAGTTTTTGGGGGTGATTTTGCCGAGGATGCGGTGAAGCTCTGTGAGCGAATCCGCGTGAAGGGCGGCGCGGGAGAGGTCGGAGGATGCGGTCATGCGGTTGGGGATGGCCACGCAGCGGATGCCTGCGGCTTGGGCGGCCAATGTTCAGTTCAATCGGAATCATATAATGCTGGGCATCTTCTTTTGTCACTCGTGACGCCCGACTTTGCAACACTACGCTTTCCAAATGGGTATGTTCTGCTTGTTGCGCTGTTCATGTCTAGGGTATTGCAAACTGTTATCCAGCTTCCATCCGCCTTGGTTTCTTTTTTTTCGCACAGCCGTTTCAGTACACATTTTATGCTTGCATACCCATTTGGAATGGGTATAATGCGTATGGATACGCGCATTCAGTTATGGACTTTTGCAACCTGGAACTCTGGCTATTTGTCTTTCTAGCACTGTTGCTCAACGCCATTGCATGCAAGTTTCCCATGCATCCAGAAAAAGTGTCGACCATTCAAAAGCTGCTGATCGCCACATTAAGCCTTTTTCTTCTAGGTTACGTCAGCATTATTTCACTGTGCGTATTTGTCTATGTAATAATCTCAGGATACGTTGGTTGCAAAGCACTGAAAAAAACAAACGGGTTGTGTCGAAAACTGTCGCTTCCCGCCATGATTATATGCCTTGTTTCCCCATTGTTATATTATAAGTATGGGAACTTCATACTGGAAACACTGTCACCAAGCAGTAATTTTAATACACTGAAGGACATAATCATACCAGTTGGCATTTCATTCTATACATTTCAAATCGTTGGCTATTGTATTGACACATTGAAAAGAAATGCCAATCAACCGATGTTTCTTGACTATTTGAATTTCTGCGCATTTTTCCCTCAAATTGTGGCTGGTCCGATAGAACGCAAGGAGGAGCTGCTGCCTCAGATACGAACAATCAGCCTAAGGAACACTCCCACCAAAAGATACCAAGGCATCTCATATATCATTATCGGTTTGTTTTTCAAAGCATGCATGGCTGATAACGCTGAAATGATTGCACGTTCGATAATAGAAACTAAAACTGCGTGGTACATCTGGACGCAGAATCTATTATTTGGACTGAGAATTTATTTTGATTTTGCCGGTTATGGCCTAGCCGCATTCGGACTCGCTCTCTGCCTGGGAATTAAATTGCAAATGAATTTTTGGAGCCCGTATACGGCGCCAAATATCACTGAATACTGGCGGCGGTGGCACATTTCTCTGACAGGATGGTTTCGCGACTACATCTATTTTCCACTAGGCGGGAGTAGAACCCGCTTCTGGGCATTAAACATTCTCATAGTATTTCTCATCTCTGGATTCTGGCACGGAGCTGGATGGAATTTCATAGTATGGGGAGGCCTTGCCGGCGCAGGCATGGTCGCCCACCGGCTCTACCGCAAATTGGGTGGTCATATGCCCGCGCTAGCAGGTTGGGCGCTAAGCATGATTTGGGCCATGTTTGCTTGGATGTTTTTCTACGAAAGGGATTGGGGAACCCTAGCAGACAAGGTGCATACTCTAGCAAGCATTTCATCATATGTCAAATACAACCCATTTAAAGTTTTGTCTTCAACCGTATCCGATGGGTATACGTTTACAATATTCCTTTGTTTTTCTTCTCTAGTAATTTTGCTGGAACACATGGGATTGAAGCAAAAAGACAATCCATATCATTATTTATTAAATCTTCCTGTTCTTTGCTTGATGATTATGTTAACCATAATCTTCAATCCAGGGACAAGCAATCAATTCATTTACTTTTCTTTTTGATGTTAAAAATCAAATACGCATGCCTGCTTTCAAGTTTGCTGGCGTCTATAGCATTTGTCAGCTGGTTTTTTGGGCATCTATACTCTGAACAGGTTTGGTTCATGAATGCAGCCAAAGCCTCAGATGTTTGGGCTTCGCACGTTCGAAAAGAAGCCAAACCGTGCATTATTCTTGCAGGTGGCTCTGAAGTGAGGACAAGGTACGATCCGAAGATTCTCTTGGAAGAATTCTCTCTGCGTGCCATTAATTACGCGGAGCACGCAGGATACGGCCTAGCCTGCAATGCAGCCATGGCTCTAAGTTATGCAAAACCTGGTGATTACTTGCTGATAAGCTTTAATGGCGTAAAATCGTCTGATGCTCTTCCGACATCCATAGGGATGAGCGCAGTACGCGAACGTTTAGGAATAAAAGCTTTTCAAGATGGCATCATACCATTGAACAGCAAGAATATAGGAATGTTGTGCTGTGGAAAGACGCGAGAGTTTTCAGGCGCGCTTCGCGAGTTTTGTTCGGGGAAAACCCCGTATTTTGCATATCCGAAATCTGTCATTCATGCATCAGGATGGATGGAAGTTCGAATAATGGCTATTAGAGAAGATAAACGCCGAACAACCGTTCTTGGAGACTCACTTTCTGCGTACAACCCCGACAAAGATTTCATAGATTTTGTGCATCGTTTACAAACCGCATGTCGTGAAAAAAAAGTCGCACTCGTATGGTTTGTAACACCTCAATTCGCGGATAAAAACACGAAAGTCAGGAACGCCTGGCAAATTTTGGCTCTTCTCAGGCACAAGCAAAAGGTTTTGAAAGACGAGCAGCTTGGGGTAAATTGCAATATGACGAGCTTTGCAGACACAAATAGGCATCCCGCGCCGTCTGCGGCAAAAATGGATACCAAACATTTGGGAGAGATGTTGCAACGCAAGAAATTTTGGACAGAGGAAGAACTGGAAGGCTATTTGCGCACACATGGTTTTAACCCGGATGGCAGTCAAATAAACAAGGAATATCCGTGATTTCGGCTTCACGGACTGCCAGTCAATCTCAGCCCCGCGCGCCTGCCTCGGCGTAGCCCGCAGGGGAATACGGGGCTCGCCACCTCCACCACGCGTCAGTCGTTCGGGGTGATTTTGCCCAGCATGCGGTGAAGCTCGGTGAGCGAATCCGCGTGAAGGGCGGCGCGGGAGAGGTCTGAGGATGCGGTCATGCGGTTGGGTATGGCCACGCAGCGGATGCCTGCGCTTTCTGCGGCAATGGTGCCGTTTTCCGAATCCTCCACAATAAGGCAGCGCTCCTTGGGGAAGCCCAGGGCCTCCTGGGCCGCAAGGAAGAGTGCGGGGTCCGGCTTCACGGGGAAACCGTCCGTGCGGCAGAACACCGCATCAAAATCAGCCGCTATCCCCAGGCGATCCAACCAGCCGCCCACCCAGCGGCGGGATGAGGATGAGGCAATGGCGGTGCGTATTCCGCGCGCGTGGCACCACTTGAGCATGCGCGCGGCACCGGGCATGAGCCCCGAGCGGGAAAGTTCGCTCTCGATATATTGCTGGCGCGCGGCGTTTTCGTGTTCCCAGTCGTAGCTGCGCCCGGTAAGCTTTTCCAAGAGGTCCGCCGGATTCCAATGGGAATACCCGGCTCCAAGACAGGGGGAATAGGCGGCAATGGAGATTTCCTGCCCCTCGCGGGCGAAAAGGCGCACCCAGGATTGGTAGATGGCCCATTCGGTGTCCACCAGCACGCCGTCGAAATCAAAGATGATGCCCTTGGGCCACGGAATCATGGCTTGCCGGAGAGCTTGGCGGCCAGCCACTCCTTGCAGGAACGGTGGGCCAGGTTGATACGGATGAGGTACACGGCAATGCCGAAGTACAGGATGTTCGGAATCCACGCGCTCAGCCAGGCCGGCAGCAAGCCGGATTCTCCCAGCGCCGGGAACACGCGGTACAGGAACAGCAGCAGCGCCGCCAGCACAATGGCAATGCCGATGCCCTTCATGGGGCTGCGCCGCTGGAAGGTGACCGCGCTCGGCACGGCCAGCAGCACCAGCACCAGGCAAGAGAAAATGCGCGCAATGCGCACATGCCATTCCGTGCGCTTGCGGTTGAGCCCCTCCTGTGAATCCGCGCCCAGCTTGATCTGCTCGTACAGGGCGGAGGTGCCCATGGAATCTATGCGGTCGCTCTGGCTGGGGCTGATGATCTGGTAGGGCTTCTCTGCGAATTCCACGGTGAGCTCGCCGCGGTGCACATCGTCCTGCGGCTCCGCGCCCGGCTCCGCCAGCGTGCGCACATAGGCGTTGTGGAGGGTCCAGGTGGCATCCGCCTTGTTCCAGGTGGCGGAGTCCGCGTAGTACTGGGTGAGCAGGCGGCCGCGGCTCTCCGGGGCGAACTGCTCGATGATGACGCCGCGCATGGGCTCGCCGGGGTTGCTGATGAAGGGGGGGTGCTCCACGCGCCAGATGCGGGCGGTGGAATCATTGCGGTAGACGAGGGAGGGGGCGGAGCCGTCCGCCGCGCGCTCCTGCTTGAGCATGACCTGGCGGTAGAGGGAGCCGTTGGGGGCCCAGTGGAAGCCGAAGATGCCGTATGCCAGCGCCACAATGCAGGAGAAGAGGAAGATGGGGCGGCAGATGCGCAGCAGCGAGCGGCCGGATTGCAGCATGCCGGTGAGCTCGCACGAGCCGGAGAGCTTGCTCAGGCACCAGAGCGTGCCCATGAGCAGCGTGTACGGCAGTATCTGGTAGAGCAGCATGGGAAGCTGCGTGCCGTAGAACTTCAGGGATTGCACCACCGGGTCGTCGAAGCGCGTGCGGAAGCGCTCGATGTTCTCCGTGAAATCCGCCATGATGTAGATGAGCAGCAGGATGAGCGTGCACATCAGGAAGTAGGTGATGAAGCAGCGGCTCACATAGCGGGTCATGGTGCCCATGAAGGAATACGCCACCGCGCCGATGAAGGGCAGCATGCACAGCAGCAGCAGGAAGACCGGGCGGCACTTCTGCTCAATGGGGTAGGTTTCCGGCATGCCGGGAACCTCGTACTTCATCTGCTCCAGCTCCTGCGGCACCAGCTGAAAGGCCAGCAGCACACCCAGCACCAGCAGGACGAGGGCGGGCAGGCTCTTGCGCAGGATATTCATGGCGGCGGATGAAGCGGTGAAAAATCAACAGCCCTTGCCCAGGCGCTCCGCCAGATATTCCGGAAGCCCGGCGGCCAGCACCGCCTGCTGGGCGGATGCCACATCGTACTCGATGCGCTTGATGGTGACGACCCGGCTGTCGCTGTCGTAAATGCCGTAGCTGGCGCGCGGGTCGCCATCGCGCGGCTGGCCCACGGAGCCGGGGTTGATAAAATATTTCAATCCCTCCTGCAGGGGGATATCCGTGCGGGCGTTGGCGGAGAGCTCCGCAATGAATTCGGGGTGCTCGCTGCAGCGCGCGCCGTCCCACGTGAACACGCGCGGCACGTGCGTGTGCCCGTGCAGGCACAGCGGCTTGAACTGGCGGCTGAAATTCGCGGCGGCATCATTGGCGTTCATGATGTAGTTCCACGCGCGCGGGTTGTCCAGCGTGGAATGCACTATCATGTAGCTGGAGTTCACCATGCGCTGGTACTGCAGGCGCATGAGCCAGTTCAAGTCATCCTCCGTCAGGCGGGAGCGGGTCCACTCCATGGCCTTGCGCGCCACGGGGTTCATGCGGGTGTCGTCCTGCCGCGCCACCTCCTCGTCATGGTTGCCCTTCACTATCGGGCAGTTGATGCTGCGGATGTAGTCCAGGCACTCCTTGGGATAGGCGTTGTAGCCCACCACATCGCCCAGGCACACCACATCCGTGCAAGCCTCCGCCTGCACATCGTTCATCACCGCCACCAGGGCATGCAGGTTTGCATGAATGTCACTGATTATCGCCGAGCGTGCCATTGCGCTCCCCTTATACCACAACTGCAAGCGCCCCGCAAGAGAAACGTGCGCGCCAATTTCCGCATTGAGCGCGCCTCCGCCGTGTGATAGAATCCAAGCCGAGAAATCCCCGCGCATGAAACACCGTCTTCCCACCCTCCTGTTTTCCGCCCTGGTGGCGCCGCTCTGCACACATACAGCCACAGCAGATGTCATTGGCAACGGAGTCTGCTACGATGTAGGCAAGGCCGCCTTCAGCAAGGACCGGGGCATCACCAGCAAGCAGGACGGCGTGTTTTGCTGGGCGGCGGGCGCCTCCAACATCATCCAATACTGGCAGGACACCTACAAGGGGCTGGCGGATGCGGGCGTTTCCGTGCCCAACGGCACCAATACCGAACACGGCTCACCCACGGGAACCCTGTACCTGGAAATATACAAGAAGGCGTATGCATGCGGGATAAACGACCAAACAACCCACAAGTACCTCTCCGGCTACCCGGGCGATCTCATTGCCTGGTGGATGAAGGGCACTCCCAACAAAGGGCTGGAAACACCGACGGGCTTCAAGGGCTACTACAATGGATTGTTCCGCGGTGAGGGAAGCGCGACCTACGGGGTCTTCAACGCAGCCGTGGCCAGCGGGCAGTACGTGGAGCCCACATGCTTCGGCGACCCCGCCACGTTCAAGGGCAACACAGACGGAGTCCCCGGCGGCGACAACAAGCGCCTTTGGGCGGAGATGTCCGATTTTCTCAAAGGAGCGTTCAGCGAGCAGGGCCGCGCGCTTGCCCTCAACATCCGCTCATCCCACATCATCACCTGCTGGGGATATGAAACAGACGCGGCCGGCCTGGTCACGGCGCTGATTTTGTCAGACTCGGATGACGGAGCCTTCGGCCCCTTCCGTGCGCGCATTGAAACCGGCGACAGTGACGCGGCCGCCTTTGACGGCGGGGTGTACATCTCGTTCGGAGAGCGGCTCATGATATCCACGGACGACCAATCCGCGCTGAAATACCCCATCGGCTTGAGCCTGGACGGCTCCGACCCGGTTGAGAAAGCAGCCGTTTGGCTCACCTCGTTCACCTATATCGACACGCCGAAGGAAAAAACGGCGAAAAAAACCGCCCCTGCCGCAGATTTGCCGGCAAAGGGCGCGGTTACGGAGAACATTCTGCTCACCGGCGACAAGTTTGTTCGCGGGCGCGGAATCACCGTGGGGAGCGGGCGGGAGGCGGTTGTCCTGACAGCGCAGAAGGACAAAACCCTAAGCCTGGACGGTGGAAAAAGCGCCCATACGGGCATGAAGGTGGCAGAGGGAGCCATGGTGTCCCTCTCACGCGCGAAGGTATCCCGTTACACGGACTCCGGAATCAAATCCGCAGGCAAAACCTATTTCCATGACGGGGAGGTGGCCCTCTGCGGCAACTCGGCAGTGAAGCGGGGCGGCGCCGCAGACAACACCAATTACCTGGAATTCCTCAACTGCGGCAAGGTGGTCATCACCGACAACGCGGCTGGCGGCAAGGGTGGAGCCATCTGCAACAGCCAGGGCGGAACCGTCTCCCTCCGCGGAAACGGTGAGGTGGTGTTCCGCGGGAACACGGCCACCGGCGGCGCAAACGACATCTACAACGCCGCAGGCTGCAGCCTGAACATAGCGGACAACGACTCCGTGGTGTTCAAAGGTACGGGTGGTCAGGCGGCCGTTGTCAACGAGGGGGCCCTGTACCTGCGGGCGCGGGACGGGAAGGCCATCTGCTTCCAGGATTCGGCACTCGACTCCGGAAAGGGCACCACATACATCGGCAAGGATGTCTTGTACCGGGACAACAACATCAAGGGCTACTACGTCTTTGACACCAACGGCAAGAACGGCGGCAAGGTTGAATTCAAGGATTCGTCCGGCCGCGCCACCTCCATCCAGCGCCATGCAGGCAGCCGTTCGGGGTACGCCACGCTGCAGCATGTGAACGTTTCCGCAGCCGCCGTCTGCGGAGCGGGGAAAGGCGGCACCATCAAAGGCGCGCATATCGTCTCCAAGGGAGGATTCACCGTGAGCCATGTGACGCTCGACTCCACAAGCACCATCGAGACCAAGGGAAAGGCCGTTATCGAGCTCGACCAAGTGCAGCTGAAACTGACGGAAGCCGACATGAAAAACAAGACCTTCAACCTCACCGGGATATTGCGCGGCAACATGAAGCTCGGCAAGCTCACCATCGACCTCTCGGCAACAAACCTCAGCGGTGCGGAGCTCAACAAGCTGGTGTTCGATATGAGCACGGTTCACGCCGACAAAGCAAGCATGCAGGTTTTTCTCAAAACCAGGGAAGGAACGGAATACACGCTCACCCAAGCGGGCAGCCGGGTGCAGCTGGCCCCGCAAAAATGACTCATGATGTTCATTACCGCGCTTTAACCTTAACTTCCCCCTACAATGCGTTATTACAGGATATCACGAAAATGATGGGGTGCTCGCAGTAGCCATATGCCTTTATCTGGCTCAGTCAAGTGTATTTTGTTATTGTTCTTTTGTACCTTTCTATGCGACAGAAAAAATCCGCATGAGTTGAAAATATGCAGAGAAGTAGGCATTGCAGGTCTCATACCGTACTTGGGAACCGGATTATCCTATTCTATCGGCTTCAGACTACATATACCATAACTTATAACGCGCTTCTCCATATTCCGGCAACCAAGGATGCGCTTTCCAAAATCCTTTGGAGCACACGTGCACAGCTAGAGGCGCGCATACTTGAAGGCGCTCAGAAGCGGAAGGTGGCACCGGCGAAAATTTCATGCCAGCGCATGGTGCGGCCGCTCAATTTGGTGGAGGCATCCGTATCACAGGAGCGGCAGCGTATGTGGGGTTCCGTGGTGCTGCCGTAGTAGCGGTAGCCTACATCCAGGGTAATCTGGGGGTGAAGGCTAAAGGAGAAGCCGGCGCTGCCGGCATAGGCAAAGCCCAGGCTGCGGTGGGTGTTGTCCTCTTCCTCATAGAAGCTGCCGATGACGGGATGACTGCTTTCCTCCCTGTTTCCCTTGTTGTTGACAGCGAAGGCGGAGATATCCACCCCGGCGGCGGCCTCTGCAAAGAAAGAGACGCGCTCAACGAGCGGCAGGGTGCAGCGGTAGCCGAGCAGGAGGTTGGCGCGCGAGCGCGTGAAACGGTAGCGTTCCCGCCACTCCTCACCACCCTGCCGCATGGTGGCATAGTGGGCATCCGTGGCGCTCAAGGCGTATCCCAGGGATGCGGTGAAGGCGTGGATTTTGGAGACTTGGCGGGCGTACCGGAACTCCCCGCCGATGACATCCAGCGCGAACTCGCTGGAGGGTGCTGCGCTGAACGCATACACAAAGCGCGCGGAGATATCGTTCTTGAACTCCGGCTTTTCAAAGGTGATGCCCTTGCGGAACAGCGGGAAGAAGGCGCTGGTGGGCGCGGGAGCCTGCGCTGCATCCTGCGCTGCCGCCGCGCTGGCGGAAAGGCAGAGCAGGAGTGATGCAGGACGCAGGGAAATCATGTGCATGCGTATGGGCTTCAGAAGCTGATACCCACGCCCAGGTGCACCTCATGCCAGCGCAAGGAGCGGGCCTGCAGCTTGGTGCGGGCATGGTGGTGGCGGGAGCGGTAGGTGACATCCGGTTCCGCAGTGCTGCCGAAATACTGGTAGCCGACTTCCAGATAGCCGTTGCGGCTGAAACGGAAGGAGAACCCCGCCGCTCCAGCATAGGCGAACCCCACCGTGGCGGAGGTGCGGAAATCCTCGTAATAGCGGCCGTGGTCGTAGTAGTAGCGGTCGTTGTCCGTCACGCTGAGCATGGAGATATCCAGGCCAGCCTTGGCCCCGGCATAGAAATAGGCATTGTGGGCATGGTTGAGCGGCACGCGAATCTCATACCCCGGCATGAAGGAGAGGCGGCTGCGGGAGAAGCGGTAGCGCTCCATCCAGGCGTGGTGGGTGTCGTCCATGGCCGCCAGGCGCTCGTGGCCGGTCCCGCCGGCAAAGGAGATATCAAAAGTGAACGCTTGGTGCGGCGTGAAGAACCAAGTGCCCTGGAATGCGATACCGAAGACATCCGTGGCGAATTCGCTGTTCGGGGAGCCGCTGAAGCCGTACAGAGCTTGCAGGGAAATGCCGCGGGAGGGTTCATCCACAAAAGGCGCGCGCTGCTCCGTGTACGGGACCTCCATTGTCTCCGGGGCGGGCACGGCGGGTTGCATGGCGGGAGAGGTTGCGGTTGTGGGGGCGGAAAGGGTGATGGGTTCTGCCGGAGCGGCAGCCGGGGCTTGGGTTCCATACACGGGAACGCCTGTGGGCAGCGGGGCGGCAATGGAGACTGCGGGCAGCAGGGCCAACAGGGAGATGCATGTGGTTTTCATGGTGATTGCTTTTCTTGTGGGGAGGATGCGCACGGCAGCCTCCGTAACAAGGCGCGCGGCGCAGCGTCTTTTATTCAAAGAAACGGGAAATTTTATCAGTGCAGACCGCCGGGGCACATGTGTCCCAATGATTTTTGGAAAACTATGAATTCGTGTGGAGGGGTGGATAAAAAGCAAGGCGCATCTTGGAGGTTCCGAAACGTGCAACCGGATAGCGGAGCCGGCCCGCCTTCCGGCCCGCCAATGGCGTGACAAGGCGGGGTTCCCCGGCGGAGACCCGTCTTCGCCCTACGGGCTACGCCGAGGCAAGCGTTAGGCCCCTCGGTACCCACGGGTTGACACCCGCGGCGAATTTTTGGTAGCACCCCCCGTTCCGG
>JAZLHB010000097.1:0-105393 GCA_045616565.1 Akkermansia sp.
GATGATATCGCTCTTGGCCACGGCCTCGTTCAGGTCCGTGGTGAAGGAGAGGCGCCCGGCGGAGACGTTGGAGACAATCATGTCTTCCAGCTCCGGCTCGTAGATGGGCATCTTGCCTTGGCGCAGGCATTCCACCTTTTGCTGGTTGTTGTCCACGCAGATAACGTTGTGGCCCACTTCCGCGAAACAGGTTCCGGTGGTGAGACCTACATATCCGGTTCCAATGATGGCAAGGTTCATAAAATGAAGAAAAACGTGTTTGGGGGATTATAGGGAAAAAACGCGAAAAGGCAAGCATAGTTTGGTAATATGGGCGGATTGAAAGAGGACGCAACAGACTTGACAGCATACCGTGCCGTGGTATGCTGGTCAAAAAGGCAGATGAGCGCGCAGCACCCCAGAATATTCACCTGCACGCCGTTCGCGTTCCATGCGAACGGCTCTTTCTTCACGCGCGACACCGGGCTGATATGCAAAAGCCTGCAAGCGCTGGGCGCAGAAAGCCGCGTGGTGATGCCCCTGCCGCACTATGAGGATGATTTAACCGATGCTCCGCTCATTCGCGTGCCCATGCGGCAGCTGCGCTCCGCCGCCTGGTGGAGGGCACAGGAGCTGGACGGCGTGGTGCTGTACTCCTGGGGAGACCCGCGCTACACGCGCGTGGCCGGGGCCATTCACCGCGCGGGAATCCGCCTGGTTATCCACTATGATGCGAACAGTGAACTGCACGAGCACTTGAAACGCCCCGGCGGCGCGTTGAAACGCCTTTTCAACCGCCTGAAGGATTGCCTTGTGAACCGCCTGCGCGCACGCCACCTGGGTTATGCGGATGCAATTACCACCGGCCCACCCGTTATTCAAGCCTTCCGGCAAGATCCGTACTATGGGGAGCCTATAGCAAACAAATGCCAAGGCATCCCCTGCCCCGTTTCCAGCGTATTCCGGTTTCAGCCCGGTACACGCAAGGAACGGTTGATGCTGGCCGTGGGCAATTGGGAGAATGCGGGGCCCAAGAGACCGGAGATGCTGGCTGCCGCGCTGGAGGAATACTACGCCAACACCCCGCCGCAGCTGTACTGCCGCACCGAAATTTACGGTGTGGCCACAAAGTATCTGCGCGACTGGCATGCGAATCTTCCGCCGGAGGTTCGCGCCCACATCACCCTGGCGGGTACAGCGGTACCGTTGCAGCTGGAAAAGGCATACAACCGGGCTCGCTTCATTATCTGCCCATCCCGGTCGGAAAGCTCACACATAGCCTCTGCAGAGGCCCTGTGCTGCGGCTGCACCGTGGTGTGCCCCTACAGGCCTGTCATGCTCATCACCGTCATGTGGTACACATCTGAGAACTCCGGCACGGTTGCGGCAGAAGACACCCCGGCGGCGCTTGCTGCCGCCATGGCTGCAGAGAGCGCGGCCTGGGATTCCGGGCTGCGAGACCCGCAACAAATTGCGGCCACCTGGCAACCGCGTGTGCAAACGCCTCACACCCTGCCCCGCATGTTCCCGATATTGAACGGGAGGTAACTGCAAGAAGGCCCGCGCGGCTCGGAAGCCGGGCGGGCCTTGAAGTTCATCGGCGGGTGTCCTTAGTCTTCGGATCCCACGGAGATGGTGTCGTCGGAGATAGGCATCTCGTCCTCATCGTCCTCATACCCGGCGCGGGGGATGGGAACGGCACCCGGTGCGGCCTCCACCGCGATTTCGCGGTACTTGGCGAAGCCGGTGCCGGCGGGGATGAGGTGACCGAGGATGACGTTCTCCTTGAAGCCTTCCAGCATATCCACCTTGCCGAGCGTGGCAGCTTCCGTGAGCACGCGCGTGGTGTCCTGGAAGGATGCGGCGGAGATGAAGGAATCCGTCTTCAGGGAGGCCTTGGTGATGCCGAGCAGGATGGGCTCGGAGTCCGCCGGGCGGCCGTTCTGGGCCACGGTTTCCTCGTTGATGCGGATGAGCGTGGTGCGGTCCACCTCGTCGCCCCAGAGCAGGCCGGTGTCACCCGGGTCCTTCACGCGCACCTTGCGCAGCATCTGGGAAACGATGATTTCCACATGCTTGTCGTTGATTTCCACACCCTGCACACGGTACACCTGCTGCACCTTGTTGACCAGGTGCTCCTGCAGGGCTTCCTTGCCGCAGATGCGCAGAATCTCGTCAGACGCCTCGGAACCGTCGGAAAGAGGTTCGCCGGCATGCACGTAGTCGCCGTCATGCACGATGATGTGGCGGTCCATGGGCACGAGGTGCTTCACGGAGACGGTGCCGTCCTTGTCGTCGCGCTCCTCCAGCTTGGTGGTCTTGCGGGACTTCTTGGCGGCGGCCTCCTTGGCCTCTGCATCACGGTAGATGGTGACCACCTTCTTGCCGCGGATCATGGCGTCCTCGATACCCACGATGCCGTCAATCTGCGCGAGCGTGCAAATCTCCTTGGGCTTGCGGGCCTCAAAGAGCTCTGCCACGCGGGGCAGACCACCGGTAATATCGTTCGTCTTCTGCACCTTGCGGGGCGTCTTGGCCAGCACGGTACCGGCTGCAATCTGCTGCTTGTTGGAAACGGCGAGATACGCGCCGGTGGGGATGGAGTAGACGCGGGGCTTGTCCTTGTCACCCTTTCCGGTGTGGATGATGACGCGGGGAGCGAGGTCCTGGCGGTGGTCGATGATGACGGTCTGGCCCTTGCCGGACTCGCCGTTCTCCACGCGGCAGGTGATGCCGGAGATCATGTCCTTGAACTCCACCTTGCCGGCCACTTCCGCAATCACGGGAATGGCGAAGGGATCCCACTCGGCCACCACGGTGTCTGCGGCAACCTGTGCGCCGTCCTTCACATGCAGGGCGGCACCCATGGTGAGCTGGTAGGATTCAAGCTCCTTGCCCTCCTCATCGTAGATCTTGACGCCGCCGTTCTTGCAAAGCACGATCATGTCGCCGTTCTCGTCCTCCACGCAGCGGTCGCGCAGGTTCTCGTCATAGATGAGGCGGCCGGAGCTCTTGGCAACGTATTCCGGACGGTTGGCGGCAGCGGTGGCGGTACCGCCCACGTGGAAGGTACGCATGGTGAGCTGGGTGCCGGGCTCGCCGATGGACTGTGCGGCGATGATGCCCACGGCCTCACCCACCTTCACGGACTTGCCGGTGGCCAGGTTCAGGCCGTAGCACTTGGCGCAGCAGCCCTTGGAGAGCTCGCATGTGAGCACGGAGCGCACGCGCACCTTCTCGATACCCACCTTCTCGATGCGCTTGGCAGCCTCGTCGGTGATGATCTCGTTCTTGGCAACGATGGTTTCCTTGGAGGTCGGGTCCACGATGTTGTCGCAAGCCACGCGGCCGTAGATACGGGTGGCCAGGGAGGCAATCTCGTCCTCGCCGTCGTAGATGGCGGTCATGGTGATGCCGTGCTCCGTGCCGCAGTCCTCTGCGCGCACGATGACATCCTGGGCCACGTCCACGAGCTTGCGGGTCATGTAACCGGAGTCTGCGGTCTTCAGAGCGGTATCGGCCAGACCCTTTCGGGCGCCGTGGGTGGAGATGAAGTACTCCAGCTCGGAAAGACCCTCACGGAAGTTGGAGGTGATGGGGCGCTCGATAATCTCGCCGGAGGGCTTGGCCATGAGGCCGCGCATACCGGAGAGCTGCTTAATCTGGGCCTTGTTGCCTCGGGCTCCGGAATCCACCATCATGTAGAGCGGGCTGGCCACGGCGGAACCGCCGTTGTACTCCAGCTTGGTGTAGAGCTCCTTCTGAATGGCATCCGTGGTGGTGGACCAGATGTTCACCACCTTTTCATAGCGCTCGCCGTTGGTGATAAGACCCTCCTCGTACTGCTCGGTCACCTTGGCAACCTCGTCGTACGCGGCTTCGATAAGCCCGTCCTTGTTCTCCGGCACCACCATATCCACGATACCGATGGAGCAGCCGGAGCGCGTGGCCTCCTTGTAGCCGAGGGACTTCAGGGAGTCCAGGGTTTCCACGGTCTTCTTCTGGCCGCAGGTCTGGTAGCAGCGCCAGATGATATCACCAAGCTGCTTCTTGCCGACGTTGCGGTTGATGTAGCCGATTTCCTCCGGCCAAATCTCGTTGAATCGCACGCGGCCGGCCGTGGTGACGATGGTCTTGCGGTCCACGTTCTCCTGGTTGTAGGAGAGCTTGTCGAAGGCGGCGCCGGTCTTGCCGTAGTCCGGGTTCTTGAGGCGAATCCACTCGTGGTAGCCGATCTTGCGGGAGGCAATGGCGAACTCCACTTCGGAGATGGACTCGAAGAGCGGCAGCAGGTGCTGGTTGTCCTGCTTTTCCTTCACCTCCTTGGCGCGGGTGTGGGTGAGATAGTAGGAACCCAGAATGATATCCTGCGTGGGCGTGCAGATGGGCTTGCCGGATGCCGGGGAGAACACGTTGTTGGGCGCAAGCATGAGCAGGCGCGCCTCCAGCTGGGCCTCCACGCTCAGCGGCACGTGCACGGCCATCTGGTCGCCGTCGAAGTCTGCGTTGTAGCCGGTGCAGACCAGCGGGTGCAGGCGGATGGCGGAACCCTCGATAAGCACGGGCTCGAAAGCCTGGATGGAGAGGCGGTGCAGCGTTGGGGCACGGTTCAGGAACACGGGGTGTCCCTTGGTCACCTCTTCCAGGATATCCCAAACCACGGCCTCCTTGCGGTCAATCATCTTCTTGGCGGAGCGCACGGTGTGCACGTAGCCAAGTTCCTTGAGGCGGTGGATGATGAAGGGCTCAAACAGGTTCAGCGCCATCTTCTTGGGCAGGCCGCACTGGTTCATCTTCAGGTGCGGGCCGATCACAATCACGGAACGGCCGGAGTAGTCCACGCGCTTGCCCAGCAGGTTCTGGCGGAAACGGCCGCTCTTGCCCTTCAGCATGTCGGAGAGGGACTTGAGCGGGCGGTTGCCCGCGCCGGTCACGTGGCGGCCGTGGCGGCCGTTGTCGAACAGGGCGTCCACCGCTTCCTGGAGCATGCGCATCTCATTGCGCTTGATAACCTCCGGGGTCTGGAGGGCGGCGAGCTCCTTGAGGCGGTTGTTGCGGTTGATGACGCGGCGGTACAGGTCGTTCAAATCGCTGGTGGCGAAACGGCCGCCGGGCAGCGGAACGAGCGGGCGCAGGTCCGGGGGGATGACGGGCAGCACGGTGAGCACCATCCACTCCGGGCGGGTGCCGCTGCTCTTGAAGCCCTGGGCAAGCTGCAGGCGCTTGGCAATCTTGCGCTTGGTCTGCTTGGAGTTGGTCTTCTCCATCTCCTGCTTGAGCTGGTCGATGAGGGCGTCCAGGTCCGTGGTGGCCAGCAGCTTCTGGATGGCCTCCGCACCCATGCCCACTTCCGGGGCGTCGTCCTCGCCGTAGTCGTCCACCAGTTCCTCGTATTCCTCCTCGGAGAGGATGGTGCCGCGCTCCACGCCGTTGATGCCGCGCGGGTCGATGACGATGTAGTCGTCATAGTAGATGACGCGCTCCAAATCGCGGGAGGTGAGGTCGAGCATGAGGCCGATGCGGCTGGGCATGCACTTGTAGAACCAGATGTGGGTCACCGGCACCGCGAGGGTGATGTGGCCCATGCGGACGCGGCGGACGCGGGAGGAGGTGACCTCCACGCCGCAGCGGTCGCAGATCATGCCCTTGTTCTTGGCGCGCTTGTAGCGGCCGCAGGAGCATTCCATATCGCGCGTGGGTCCGAAGATGCGCTCGCAGAAGAGACCGCCCTTCTCCGGCTTGAACGTGCGGTAGTTGATGGTTTCCGGGTTCTTGACCTCACCGCTGGACCACTTGAGGATATCCTCCGGGCTGGCCACGGTGATGCAAACCTGGTCGAAGTTCTTGGGCTTCTCGTTGTTAAGGTCGATATAAGACATAACGTTTGTAGGGGTTCGGGGTTCTGGTTTACATCTCGGAATCTTCTTCCTCGTCGTCCGTCACGGAAGTGTCGTCCGTTTCGTCCGCATCATCGTCCGCATCGTCGTTCGCGAAGATATCGGCGCCTTCCATGGCCTCGGTGACCAGGTCGTCGTCCATACCGTCGCCGGCAAGCAGGGCAAAGTAGTCGTCCACGCTGCGCGGTGCATTCTCTCGGTCCTTCTGCTCCGTGGGCTGCACGTTGAGGCAGAGGGCCTGCATTTCCTTGATGAGCACGTTGAAGGATTCCGGCGTGCCGGCCTCCAGCGAGTTGTCACCCTTCACAATGTTCTCATAGATGCGCGTGCGTCCCTGCACATCGTCGGACTTGACGGTGAGCAGCTCTTGCAGCGTGTATGCGGCACCGTATGCCTCCATGGCCCACACTTCCATTTCGCCGAAGCGCTGGCCGCCGTGCTGCGCCTTGCCGCCCAGCGGCTGCTGGGTAACGAGGGAGTAGGTACCCACGGCGCGGGCGTGCACCTTGTCCGCCACCAGGTGGTTGAGCTTGAGCATGTAGGTGTAGCCCACCACCACGGGGTAGTGGAAGTATTCACCCGTGAGACCGTCGATGAGGCGGCTCTTGCCGGCGGTGGTGCCGTCCTGGCCGTCGCCCACCCAGGAGAAGCCGTCCACCTTCTTGGCCTGGCTCATGTATTCCCAAATCTTCTTTTCCTCGATGCCGTCGAACACCGGGGTGGCCACCTTGAAGCCGAGGGCCTTGGCGGCCACGCCCAAGTGGGCTTCCAGCACCTGCCCCACGTTCATTCGGGAAGGCACGCCCAGGGGGTTGAGGATGATGTCAACCGGGGTGCCGTCCTCCAGGTAGGGCATATCCTCCACCGGGAGCACGCGGGAGCAGACGCCCTTGTTACCGTGGCGGCCTGCCATCTTGTCACCCACGCCAAGCTTGCGCTTGGTGGCGATGTAGACCTTCACCTCCGTGACAACGCCGGGATCCATCTCCGCGCCGGCCTCAATCTGGTCGAGCCTGCGGTCGCGTTCCTCGTCGAGGTCGGCGAAGCGTGCCTCGAAGCTGTTGATGATTTCAAAGATCTGGTTGCGCACGGGGCTCTCGTTCATCTCGATCTGGTCGTGATGGACAGCGAGCTTGCGCAGGAGGGTCTTGGTGATCTTGCGGTTGGCGGGAATGATGATTTCATTCGTGCCGGCGCGGGTGACCTCCAGCGGAATCTTCTCGCCCAGCAGGCGGTCGGAGAGCTTGCTGGTGAGCTGCTCGATGAGGTTGTCGCGGTTCTTCTGGTATTCCGTGTCCAGCTTCTTGCGCTGCTTCTGGCTCTCCTTCTCCACGTCCACGGGGGGCGTGCCGGGAGCGGAGGAGCGCACCACGCGCACATCCATGACCACGCCGGTGGTTCCCGGCGGCACGCGCAGGGAGGTGTCCTTCACATCCGCCGCCTTCTCACCGAAGATGGCGCGCAGCAGGCGTTCCTCCGGGGCAAGGTCGGTCTCGCTCTTGGGCGTGATCTTGCCCACCAGGATATCGCCGGGCTTCACCTCTGCACCAATGCGGACCACGCCGTCGCTGCCGAGGTTCTTGAGGGCGTCGTCGCCCACGTTGGGGATATCGCGGGTGATTTCCTCCGGGCCGAGCTTGGTGTCGCGTGCCTTCTCCTCGAATTCCTCGATGTGGATGGAGGTGTAGGCATCTTCCTGCACCAGGCGCTCGGAGATGATGATGGCGTCCTCGAAGTTGTAGCCGTACCAGGACATGTAGGCCACCAGCACGTTGCGGCCGAGCGCAAGCTCACCGCCGTCCGTGCAGGGACCGTCCGCCAGCACGTCGCCGGCCTTGATTTTCTGGCCGCGGGTGACAATGGGCTTCTGGTTGATGCAGGTGGAGGCGTTGGAGCGCATGAACTTGCGCAGCTGGTAGACGTAGATGCCCTTGTCGGGGTCCGTCTTCACGCTTTCCGGCTCGCTGAGCCAGGTGTTGGGGGAGACGGGCAGCTCGCCGTCCGGCGTGGTGACCACATACTCGGCGGTGGCGGAAGCCACAATGCCGGGAGCCTTGGCCACAACCACGGAGCCGGAGTCACGGGCGCACTTGGCCTCAATGCCGGTGCCCACCAGCGGAGCCTGGTTCACCATCAGCGGCACACCCTGGCGCTGCATGTTGGCACCCATGAGTGCACGGTTGGCGTCATCGTGCTCCAGGAAGGGAATAAGCCCGGCGGCAATGGAGATAATCTGCTTGGGGGAGACATCCATGTATTCCACGCGGGAGGGATCCACCTCCACGAATTCACCGTGCTCGCGCGCGGTGACGCGGGACTTCACGAAGTGACCCTTGCCGTTGTCCTCGTCCAGCTCGTTGTTGGCCTGGGCAATCAGGTGGTACTCCTCCTTGTCGGCGGTAAGGTACTCCACCTCGTTGGTGACGATGGTTTCCGGCTTCTTGCCCTTCTTTTCGATGTGCTTGATGCGGCGGAAGGGAGTCTCGATGAAGCCGTACTCGTCAATGCGGGCGTAGGTGCAGAGGGAGTTGATGAGGCCGATGTTGGGGCCTTCCGGGGTCTCGATGGGGCAGATGCGGCCGTAGTGGGAGGGATGCACGTCTCGCACCTCGAATCCGGCGCGGTCGCGGTTGAGGCCGCCCGGGCCCAGTGCGGAGAGGCGGCGCTTGTGCGTGAGCTCGGCCAGCGGATTGATCTGGTCCATGAACTGGGAGAGCTGGCTGCGGCCGAAGAAATCACGCACCACGGCGCTGAGCGCCTTCGGGTTGATGAGCTTGCTGGGCGTGATGTCGTTCTTGCTGGTGTCGCACAGGGTCATGCGCTCCTTCACCAGGCGCTCCGTGCGGGCCAGGCCCACGCGGCACTGGTTGGAGATGAGCTCGCCCACGGCGCGCACGCGGCGGTTGCCCAGGTGGTCGATGTCGTCCACCTGGCCTTCACCATGGCGGAGGCGCAGCAGGTACTTGAGCGCGGACAGGAAGTCGATGGGCTGGATGAGGCGCTGGTCCTCCGGCACGTCCAGGCCGAGCTTCTGGTTGATCTTGTAGCGGCCCACGCGGGTGAGGTCGTAGCGCTTGGGGTCCTTGAAGAGGCGGTCCAGCGCGGTGGTGGCCTGCTGCACGGTGGGCGGGTCGCCCGGGCGGAACTTGCGGAAGATTTCCTTCAGCGCGGATTCGCGGTCGTAGGCCAGGTCCTTCTTGAGGGTCTTCACAAGGATTTCGTCCTCGCGCTGGTCGATGACCTCGATCTGCTTGATGCCGAGCTCCTGCATCTTGCGGATGGTGGCGGTGCTGAGCGGCTCGTACGCCTTGGAAATGATGGTGGCCTTGCGCTCGTCCTTGTCGGAGCCGTAGGTCACGTCCTCAAAGGGCACCAGGTACTCCAGCTCGTCTCCGGAAACGCTGGAGAGCTTGAGCTTCTGGATGGTGTAGAACTGCTCCACAATCTGGCGGTCCGTTTCATAGCCCAGATAGCGCAGGAACGTGGTGGCCAGGAACTTGCGGCGGCGGCGGCGGCGGTCCAGGAACACGTACATCAGGTCGCTCGTGTCGAACTGCACTTCCAGCCAGGAACCGCGGTCAGGGATGATGCGGAAGGAGAAGATGTCCTTGCCGTTGGCATGGTGTGTCTTCTCAAAGCAGAGACCCGGGGAGCGGTGCAGCTGGGCCACGATGACGCGTTCCGCACCGTTGATGACAAAGGTGCCGCGGTCCGTAATCATGGGGATTTCTCCCATGTACACGTTCTCCTCCGTGGTGTACTCGCCGTTGTTGACGTCCAGCTGGAACTTGATGTAGATGGCGGCGCTGTAGGTTTCTCCGGCGCGGATGGCCGCAAAGTCGGAGCTCTTGGGCGGAGCCACCTCGTAGGAGTCGTACTTCAGCTTGATCTGCCCGTCGTAGCTTTCTATCGGGAAGTGTTCCGAGAGAACGGCCTGAAGGCCCGTCTTGAGCCTCTTGCGAGGCTCGGTGAAACGTTGGAGGAATTCCTCGTAGGACTTCGTTTGGATTTCAATCAAGTTCGGCGGTTCGATGACCTCCTTGATCTTGCCGAAACTGATTCGCTCTTGCTTGGGCTTGGACATAGAGTTGGCGAGATGATGTTTGATTTGCACCCTGTGCCGGGTGCGGAGCCGGTTCCCGTTTGGTGAAACCGACCCGGGGAAAGTCTTGGCGGGGAAGCGGCTTCCCCCGGGGCGGGCTCACGCGAAGGCGCGCGCGAGAACTGATTTTATAACGCCTTGATTTTGAGTTGTTTGTGATGATGGAACCTTATGGTTTGACCCATAAGACGGAAAGACGCGAAGGCAGGGAGGAACCGAAATTCCCCCCTGCGTTCGCGAAAACGAAAGGTTACTTGATGGTGACCTTTGCGCCGGCCTTTTCGAGCTCGGCCTTGGCCTTGTCGGCGTCCTCCTTGCTGGCGCCTTCAAGGATGATGGCGGGAGCGCCCTCAACGAGCTTCTTGGCATCAGCCAGACCCAGACCGGGCTTGACGGTGCGGACCGCCTTAATGACAGCGATCTTGTTGGCGCCGCCATCGGTCAGCTCAACGTCGAAGGAGGTCTTCTCCTCGGCAGCCTCTGCGGGAGCAGCGCCGGGAGCGGCAGCGGCAGCCACAGGAGCGGCGGCGGAAACGCCCCACTTCTCTTCGAGCAACTTAACAAGTTCAGCAGCCTCCAGGATGGTAAGCTTGCCGAGTTCTTCTGCGATTGTATTGATATCAGCCATTGTATTTATTTTGGTTAATTGGTTCTTGTCGCGGGCAGGGGCTTCCTGCCCATTTCAGTTCTCACCGGCCGGAGAGCCGACAGAGAGCCTAATTTTGTTTCAGGCGGCGGGGCGGTGGTACCACACCGCCGCCATCTGTTCAAGTTGTTTTTCCTTATTCTGCGGTTTCCTGGGAACCACCCTCCTTGTCCACATAGGCCTGGATGACACGGGCCAGGGCGGAGCCGGCACCGTTGATGGTGCCAAGCAGCGTGGCCAGCAGCACCTCGCGGGAGGGCAGGTCGCCCAGCGCCTGGATCTTGGCGGGCTCAAGCTCCGCTCCGTCCAGAATGCCCGCTTTGTACGGAGCCTTCTTGGAGGCCTTGGCGAAGGTGTTGATCACCTTGGCGGCGGCGCAGACGTCGTTCTCGCCCATCACATAGGCCGTCTGGCCCTTCAGGGAGGAGGAGATGTCCGGCAGACCGGCCTCGGAGAGCGCCTTGGTCATGTAGGAGTTCTTGGCAACCATGCAGGAAGCCCCGGCAGCGGCCAGCTTGGCGCGCAGGTCCGTGAACTCCGGCACGGTGATGCCGGTGTAATCGATAACGATGAGGAAGGGAGAAGCGTTCACCTTGGCCTGCAGGGCATCGATGATGACAGCCTTGTCAGCGTTCATTTTCTTTTCTGAGCTCATATTCGTATCAGGTTCGGGTTGTTACTGCTGCTTGGAGAACTCGGTCTGGCTGATGGCCAGGCCCGGGTTCATGGAGCTGGTGATGGTCACGCTGGCAATGTAGGCACCCTTGGCACCGGAGGGGCGGGCCTTCACCACGGCGCCGATGAGGGCGCGGGCGTTTTCGGCCAGCTTGGCGGGCTCAAAGGAGAGCTTGCCCACTGCGGCGGAGATGTTGGCGTTCTTGTCGACCTTGAAGTCCACTCGGCCGGCCTTCACCTCGCGCACGGCCTTGGCGGTATCCTCCGTCACGGTGCCGGTCTTGGGGTTGGGCATCAGGCCGCGCGGGCCGAGCACACGGGCAATCTTGCGCACCTGGGCCATGGCATCCGGGGTGGCGATTGCGCTGTCGAAATCAAGGAATCCGTCCTGGACCTCCTTGATAAGGTCTTCAAGACCCACCTTCTCTGCGCCGGCTTCAAGGGCAGCCTGAGCGGCCTCACCCTGGGCGAAGACGATGACGCGGACGTTCTTACCCGTACCATTGGGGAGAGCGACAGAGCCGCGGACCATCTGGTCGGATTTGCGGGGATCCACCGTGAGGTGGAATGAGAGAGTGACAGTGGAATCGAACTTGGGAGCGGGGAAGCTCTTCATCAGTTCCACAGCCTCTTCCACAGCGTAGGTCTTGCCGGTTTCGACAAGCTTGGCTGCCTGAATATAGCGCTTGGAGCGTTTAGTAGACATATTGTTTTGCAGTACGTTCGGGTTAATAATGGGATTTCCCTCCTGCGGAAGGGTTACATGCCTTCAACTTCGATACCCATCTGGCGGGCCTGGCCGGCAAGAATGCGGCAGGCGGCCTCCGGGTCCTTCGTGTTGAGGTCCGGCATCTTGGTGTTGACAACCTCCATCAACTTCTCCTTGGTGATCTTGGCCACCTTGGTCTTGTTGGGCTCACCGGAGCCGGACTTGACGTTGGCGGCCTTCTTGAGAAGGAGGGCTGCCGGCGGCTGCTTGGTGATGAAGTCGAAGGACTTGTCCTTGTATACGGTGATCACGACGGGGAGAACATCGCCGGCCTGCTTCTGAGTCTTGGCGTTGAACTCTTTGCAGAAGCCCATGATGTTGACACCGGCCTGACCAAGGGCAGGACCGACAGGGGGCGAGGGATTCGCCTGGCCTGCAGGAATCTGCAGCTTGATTACTTTAACTACTTCTTTAGCCATGGTATTTTTTTTGGGGTTTGCCGCATTGCCGGGGAGCCGGCTTCCTGCGGCGGGAAAGTTTCTCCTTTACAGGGTGGAATCCTCGTCCTCCGTGAGCTTGCGCACCTGGGTGTAGTCCAGGTCCAGCGGGTTGGAGCGGCCGAACATGGTCACGCCCACACGCAGGCGGCCGTGCTCTGCATCCACCATCTCCACCAGGCCGTGCTCGCCTTGGAACGCGCCATCCAGCACAATGACCTCCTCGCCCACCTCGAATGCCACCTTGGGGCGGGCCACACCGCTGCGGCGCTCAATCTCGGCCATGAGCTCCTGCACGTCCTTGAGCGGCATGGGCAGGGGCTCCTTGTTGCGGCCGCAGGCAAAGCTGATCACGGCATCCACCGCCTGAATCTTGTACCAGGCGTCGTTGTCCAGGGTGCCGTCTGCATGGCGCAGGGCGAAGTTGAGGTAGACATAGCCGGGGAAGAGCTTGCGCTCCACCACGTACTTCTTGCCGTTGCGCACATCCTCCACCTTCTCGGTGGGCACCAGGGGAGGGCTCTGCAGCAGTGCGCCTACCTGTTCATCCTCCTTGAAGAGGCGGTTGAGGTTTTCCACCGCGCGGCGCTCCTTGTTGGAGAGGACGTGGAGCACATACCACTGGTCCTTGGCCTCCGGGATAACGCGGGCGGTTCCTGTCTTGCGGTCGTACGGGCGTGACATGGTCAGGAAAGGGGTTGACGGGTAATCAGGAAAGGATCACGATAATCTTGTTGACCACGGCGGCAAGAACGTAGTCGAAGAACGCCACATAGGCACCCAGCAGTACCATGGCAATCAGCACCACCATCGTGGAACCGGAGAGCTCGCGGTACTTCTTGAAACCCGTGATCTTGGGGTCGCTCTCCCACGGCCATGAACATTTTTTGAGCTCCGTCTTGACGAGGGAGATGTAACCAAACATCCTCTTTATGAGGCCTTCCTTCTTCTTGTTCATGGTTTGCTTTGCGGGGATTGCTTCCGGTTAGGAACAGGGTACGAGAGACTCGAACTCCCAACACGCGGTTTTGGAGACCGCTGCTCTACCAATTGAGCTAGTACCCTAGGGGATTTTGTCTTTCGGCTGGACAGGGGAGATGCCGCGGCAGAGCCGGACATCTCCCCCAGCCGTGGCCGCCGTCACCGTGATGGCTCAGGCGGACCTGGGTTTGAGATGACGTGGCGGGTTAGGCCTCGATCTCGGCCACCGTGCCGGCGCCAACGGTGCGGCCGCCTTCGCGGATAGCGAAGCGCATGCCCTTCTCCATGGCAACGGGGGTGATGAGCTCGACACCGAACGTCACGTTATCGCCGGGCATCACCATTTCCGTGCCGGCGGGCAGGGTGACCGTGCCGGTCACGTCCGTCGTGCGGAAGTAGAACTGCGGGCGATAGTTGTTGAAGAACGGGGTGTGGCGGCCGCCTTCCTCCTTGGAGAGGACGTACACGGTAGCCTGGAACTTGGTGTGGGGGGTCACGGAACCCGGCTTGGCAATCACCTGGCCGCGCACGATGTCCTCCTTCTTGATACCGCGGAGCAGAACGCCCACGTTATCACCGGCTTCACCCTGGTCAAGGAGCTTGCGGAACATTTCGATGTCCGTCACAGAGGTCTTGACGGTGGGCTTGATACCCACGATTTCCACTTCTTCCATCTTCTTGATGATACCGCGCTCGATACGGCCGGTAGCCACCGTGCCGCGGCCGGAGATGGAGAACACGTCCTCCACGGGCATCAGGAAGGGCAGGTCCGTCGGACGCTGCGGGGTCGGGATGTAGGCGTCAACCTGGTCCATGAGGTCCATGATGGCCTTCACGTTGTCGGCGTCGCCCTCCAGGGCCTTCGCGGCGGAACCCTTGACGATCGGAATCTCGTCGCCCGGGAACTCGTAGGAGGAAAGAAGGTCGCGGATCTCCATCTCCACGAGCTCGGCGAGCTCCGGATCAGCGAGGTCCATCTTGTTCATGAACACAACAATCTTCGGCACGCCCACCTGGCGGGCAAGCAGAATGTGCTCACGCGTCTGCGGCATGGGGCCGTCAGCGGCGGAAACCACCAGGATTGCACCGTCCATCTGGGCGGCACCGGTGATCATGTTCTTCACGTAGTCGGCGTGCCCGGGGCAGTCGACGTGGGCGTAGTGGCGGGCGTCGGTCTCGTACTCCACGTGTGCGGTGGAGATGGTGATGCCGCGCTCGCGCTCTTCGGGGGCGCCGTCGATCTGGTCGTAAGCCTTGAACTCTGCCTTACCCTGGTCTGCAAGAACCTTGGTAATTGCAGCGGTGAGGGTGGTCTTGCCATGGTCGACGTGACCGATCGTTCCCACGTTCACGTGGGGCTTGGTGCGCTGGAATGCTTCTTTAGCCATAACAGTGTTTGATTGAGTATTGTTTGTATTGCTGCTTATTCTTGCATGAGCATAAGCTTCTGGCGGGACTTGAACCCGCGACCTCATCCTTACCAAGGATGCGCTCTACCACTGAGCTACAGAAGCGTTAAACTCGAGGGCGTCTCTTGCGGTAAGAAACGCAAAGCGGGGAGATTTTACCCTCATTCCCCCAGTACGTCAACCATAATTTCTGAAATTTTGCAAAAAAAATGAAAAAAAGTGCAAAAAAAGGTTGTTGTTACGCAAAAGTTAATAAAATTCCGCGCGGGGTCAAACGGTTGGAAAGTTAGGTTGCATGCGGGTTTTGGTAGGTTCAGGATGGTGTGCCTATGAAGAACATAGTGATGACAACAACAATGGCAGCCCTGCTGGGGCTGAATCTCATGGCGGCTGAAACCATCAACGGCGCACCCGCCGCCGCTGACAACACGCCCATCTGCTCCATGTCGGAAACCGGCATCTGCTGCGGTGACTCCAAGTGGCTGAACATCGACACGGTGACCTGGGAGGCAGCCAACGGCAACCCGATTGCGCAGTACACCATGGCGTACATGACGGACAACGGCATCTCTGTGCCGCGCGACAGCGACAAGGCGCAGGAGATGTACGCCAAGGTGCGCCCCGCGCTGGAGAAGGCTGCGCAGGACGGCCATGCCGGCGCTTGCCGCGCGCTTTGCCAGATGTACACGGACGGCAAGGGCGTGGACAAGAGCCCGGAGATGGCAGCCAAGTACAAGGGCATGTGGAACGACTGCTGCAAGAGTGGCAAGGATGCCAAGAAGGGCGGCACGCACGGCGATACCCAGCCCACGACCGGCGACAGCGATATGTAAGCCGCGCGCGGCTGCTTCAACCGGGGGAAAAAGCGAACCCGCCCTGCTCCGTGCAGGCGCGGGTTTCGCTGCATGGTGGTTTGGGAGCGTCCTACAGCAGCGTGGCGCCGGAATAGTCGGAAGAACCCAGGCGTTCTTGCAGCGTGTCCGCCAGGTAGCGGCAGTCGTCCGCGCGAATCACCACATCCTTGCGCTGGCGGTAGGCATCCTGCAGGAAACGGATGAGGGACTGGGGGTCGTTGAGGGTGTAGCCGGGGAGTTCGTCTGCGTTTTCCATGATGCCCCTATTCTACCCTGCGGAGGGCGTGTGGGCAAGGCGGATGTTGGAAAAACTCTCCAAATCGTTGCCGCAGGCGCGCCGGCACGCGCATTCTCCTTGAAATTCGGAGCAGATGGATATAGACTGGCGGGGTATGAAGGCATACCTGATGTTACCCCTGGTGGCTCTGGCCCTGGGCTCCTGCGTGGCGGAGCCCGGCCCGCAGCCCGTGCGCGGCGCGGCGGCAAGCGCCAATGTGGACACCGCCTGGCTCGGCCGCAAGATTTGGGCGAACGAATGCGCCGGAACCGTGCCGGGGCTCGTGTCGTGGAACGCGGGGGAAGCCTTCCCCTCGCTGGGCATCGGCCACTTTATCTGGTACCCCGCCGGTGTGCAGGAAGGGTTTGATGAGAGCTTCCCGAAATTCGTTGCCTATGCGCGCCGCTGCGGCGTGCAGGTGCCAAGCTTCTTCAACGGCCCCGCGCCCTGGCCGAACAAGGCCGCTTTCCTGGCGGACCGCAGCGGCCGCGCAGACCAGATGCGCCAGTGGCTGGCGCGGCATGTGGAGCTGCAAACGCGCTTCATCATGGCCCGCTCCCGCGCGGCGCTGGGCACCATGGCCCGCATGAGCTCCAACCCGCAGGCCGTGGTGGCGCACTACAACGCGCTGGCTGCCACCACGCAGGGCATGTACTGCCTGGTGGACTATGTGAACTTCAAGGGTGAGGGCGTGAAGGCCTCCGAACGCTACAACGGCTGCGGCTGGGGCTTGCTCCAGGTGCTGGAGGAAATGCGCGGCAACCCGCAGGGGCGCGCCGCCACGGCGGAATTCTCCCGCGCGGCGGGTGTGGTGCTCACGCGCCGTGTCAACAACTCTCCCGCAGGGCGCGGCGAACGCCGCTGGCTGCCGGGCTGGCTCAACCGCTGCGCCACCTACAGATAAGACAATCCCAATCCTAATCCTAATCGCCCTTGTTCTCCTCCTTCCCCATTTGCCTGGCCCCCATGGCCGGCGTGACCGATCCCGTCTTCCGCACGCTGTGCAAGGAGGAGGGGGCGGATGTGATGGAGACGGAGTTCGTTTCCGCAGAGGGTGTGCTGCAGTGCTGGGAACGCAACCGCCGCTATGTGGAATTCCAGGATGCCCACCGTCCGCTCGGCATCCAGCTCTTCGGCTCCGTGCCGGAGCACATGGCCGCCGCCGCACGCATCATCTATGATGCCGTGAAGCCGGATTTCATCGATATCAACGCCGGTTGCCCCGTGCCCAAGGTGGTGGGCAAGAACGGCGGGTCCTCCCTGCTGAAGGATTTGCCGCTGCTGCAGCGCATCGCGCAGGCGCTCGTGGCGGAAATGGACGCAGACTGCCCCGTGACTGCCAAAATCCGCATCGGCTGGGATGCGGAACACATCTGCGCCGCAGAAGCCGTGCAGCGCTTGCAGGACGCCGGCGTGCGCGCCGTCACCATCCACGGGCGCACCCGCAGCCAGCAGTATGCCGGCAAGGCGGATTGGGACATCATCGATGCCTGTGCCGGGCAGGCGTCCATCCCCGTCATCGGCAACGGCGACCTCGCCACCCCGGAGGATATCCGCCGCGTGAAGGAAACCACCGCCGTTTCAGGCGTAGCCATCGGCCGCGCCGCCATGGCTGCCCCGTGGATATTCCGGCAGGCCAAGGCATACCTGCAGGGCGGCAGCATCCCGCCGCCGCCCACGCCGCCGGAGCGTATCGCCTTTGTGCTGCGCCATACCCGCATGGCCGTGGAAAGCCGCCACTACGGGGATGAGCTTCCCACCATGCGCGCCATGCGTTCCCGGCTGCTGGCATACGCCAAGGGCATTCCCGGCACCAAGCCCCTGCGCCCGCTGCTCTCCCGCGTGGCATCCTACGCGGAACTCGAAGACATTCTCTCCCCACTCTGCCATGATGAAACCTGAACTGCTGGCCCCTGCGGGCAACTGGGATTGCGTGCGCGCCGCCGTGGCCAACGGCGCGGATGCCGTCTATTTCGGGCTGGACCGCTTCAACGCGCGCATGCGGGCGGACAACTTCACCGTGGCGGACCTGACCGCGCTCATGCCTTTCCTGCATGCGCACGGCGTGCGCGGATACGTTACCCTCAACGTACTCATCTTCCCGGATGAGATGGCGGATGCCGCCGCCTACATCCACGCGCTGGAACAGGCACGCGTGGATGGTGTCATCGTGCAGGATATGGGCCTGGCCGCCTATGTGGCGCAGCAGCGCCGCGCCGGGAACATCCGCCACCTGGAACTGCACCTCTCCACGCAGATGACCCTCACCAGCCCGGAGGCGGTGAAGATGGTGGACGAGCTGTTCGACCCGCAGCAGATTGTGCTGGCGCGCGAGCTCTCCCTGCGGGAGATTGAAGCCTGCGCCAAGGCCACGCCGAAACCCATCGAGGTGTTCTGCCACGGCGCGCTCTGCGTGGCGTACTCCGGCCAGTGCCTCACCAGTGAGAGCCTGGGCCAGCGCAGCGCCAACCGCGGAGAGTGCGCACAGGCCTGCCGCATGCCCTACCGCCTGGAGGTGGACGGACGCATGCGCGACTTAGGCGAGCGCCGCTACCTCTTCTCCCCGCAGGATCTCTGCTCGCTGGACCGCATCCCGCAGATGCTCGCGGCGGGCGTGCACAGCTTCAAGGTGGAGGGGCGCCTGAAATCCCCGGAGTATGTGGCTGCCGCCACGCGCGCCTACCGCCGCGCCATTGATGCCGCGCTCAAGGAGCGCGGGGTGCCGCCCAAGCTGCATGCGGCGGATTTGTACGCACTGCAGATGGCCTTCTCGCGCGGCTTCTCCACCGGGTGGCTGGACGGCACCAACCACCCGCTGCTCACGCACGGCCGCTTCGGCAAGAAGCGCGGCGCGCTTGCCGGGCGCATCTCCCGCTGCGGCTTCGGCTGGGTGGAGCTGGAAGGCCCGCCCGCCCTGCCCGTGGCTCCCGGTGACGGATTCGTCATTGATGCCGGAGAGGACCGCAACGAGGAACAGGGCGGCCGCATCTGGAAGGCGGAGGGGGCGCGCCTTTACTTTCACGGCAAGGGCAGCCGCATTGACTGGCAGCGCGTGCGCCCCGGCAACCTCCTTTGGAAAACCGCCGACCCCGCGCTGGAGAAAACACTGCACGGCACCTGGTGCAACTTTGCACGCAACGCCGCAGAAACCGGCGGCACCGCGCTGGATATCCGCTTCACCGGGCGCATCGGCACGCCGCTTTCCGCCACCTGCCGCAGCATTACCGTGGAAAGCGCGCAGCCCCTGCAGCGCGCGGAAAAGCGCCCGCTCACGCAAGAGGGCATCCTCGCGCAGTTCTCGCGCCTGGGCGGCACGGGTTTCTCCCTAGGCCAATGCTCATTCGACATCGCGGAAGGAAGCATCCTGCCTGTTTCCGAGCTCAACCGCATGCGCCGCGAGCTCGTGGCGCGCGTGCCGCAGGTAGATACCGCTCCCGCAGCACCGCCCGCACCCTGGGTGGCGGATTTCCCGCCCCTGCGCGCCGCAAACGCAAAAGACGCCCAGCTCTCCGTGCTCTGCCGCACGCCGGAACAGGCGCAGGCCGCCGCTGCGGCGGGCATCAAGCGCGTCTACTTGGATTTCAAAGACCTCAAGCTCCTGCAGCCCACCGCAGAGCTACTGCGCGCGGAGCACCCCGGCACGGAATGCTGGATTGCCACCCTGCGTATCATGAAACCGCATGAGGGCGGCTTCTTCAAGTTCATCCTCGCCGCGCAGCCGCACGGCGTCCTGGTGCGCAACATCGGCGCCGCCCGCTTCTTCAAGGAAAGGGGCATTCCCATGGCCGGGGATTTCTCCCTCAACACCGCAAATCCCGCCGCTGTGCAGCTCTGGCGGGAATTCGGCATGCTGCACTCCACCGCTTCGTATGATCTCAATGCACAGCAGCTCGCGGATTTGCTGGCCGCCGGCTGCGGCCCCTGGCTGGAGCTCACCCTGCACCAGCACATGCCCATGTTCCACTGCGAGCACTGCGTGTTCTGCTCCTTCCTCTCACAGGGTCGCAGCTTCAAGGACTGCGGCCAGCCCTGCGAACACCACCGCGTCCGCGTGATGGACCGCACCCATGCCATGCACTACCTCACCAGCGACGAGGGGTGCCGCAACACCCTCTTCAACGGGCAGGCCCAGAGCGCCGCGCGCCACCTCCACTCCATCATCCTCTGCGGCCTTTCACGCTTCCGCATCGAGCTGCTGCAGGAATCCGCCGACAAGGCGGCGGAAATCATCTCCGCCTACCGGCGCCTGCTGCGCGGCTCCCTCTCCCCGCAGGACCTCCTGCAGCAGTTGAACCTCATCGACCGCATAGGCGTGACAGAGGCCAAGTAGGCGCGCTCACGCCGCCCTTTTTATGACAGCGGCAATTTTTATTGAACAATTCGGTGCCCTGATGCGCCTATTCCGTTGAAGGGCGTTCCCCCATTGGCAGCTTTTTTGCAAAAAAATGAAAAAAAAGTCGCCTCTGGGGTTGACACCTGAAAAAATAGGAGTATTATTCGCCCGCCGAGTTTAACCACTCAACCTAGAACATACAAAAATGAAGACAATCGCCATCCTGCTTGCTTGCACGGCTTTCACCGCCGCCGGTAACACCCTGCCTCCCACCCCGGAGACCCAGGCTGAAACCGTGCAGCGCTAAGCCAGCCGACTACCTTTCATGCGGAGCACCACCCGCTCCGCATCGCGGGTTCGCACACACACCCGCCCAAACCTTCCTTCCCCCCACGGGAACGGAAGTTTTTTTTGCCCGGAAATTCTCGCTTGGACGATGAAGAAAACTCGGCAGGTTGGAGTGAAGTTTAAATAGCTGGCGTATGATGAAGGAAATCAAAAAAGTAGGCCTCTTCCCTCTTACTCAGGGGGGGGGATGCTCCAGCGCACGCTTCCGCGTCCGCATGGCTGCAACAGTACCAAACCACGCCATATAAGGGATGCTTCACACACGCGCCAGAGTATGCCCCGCAAAGCGGGGCTTTACGTTGAATCGGGCCGGAAGGGGGCGCAAGATGCAGAGCCATTCCAATGGCGACTCAAAGTTAGCCCAGTGCGGAAGCGCTGGGGGCAACCACCGTTCTATCTACTCGGCACAGAACCCCGCTCTGCGGGGAGGATGACGTCTCCGGTTGCACATCTCGGACCGCCTTTACTGACAAAATTCAAAGAAGGGGACCGGATGGGACCTAATGGTTGCCTCGTGCCAAGACGCCCGAAATTTTCTTCCTTTCTTACGCATTGGAATTTCGCACATTACAAACACGCCGCGATTTTTTTGAAAAAAAGCATTTTTTGTTGTACATTTTGCCTTCTGGTTGCTTATATGTAGTAGAGAACGCCATCATTCCGCAGGTGCGGCGGGTAGGGCGACCTCGCAAAACATCAACATAGAAAGGTAACCAACCATGTCCAACATCGGAATCCACATCAAAAACTGCCTAGCATGCATCATACTATCCCTGCTGTGGGTTTCCTGCTCCAACTGGAAGCCCATAGACCTCCGTATGATAAAAGACGATGGCTACGCCTTCTATATAAGGAAAGGCGATGGCCAGGCCAGAACGGTATGGTGTGACGCTTATGGACGCCTTGTCGCTCGCTATTACAATCGGAAAGAGAGAGAGGAACATTATCTCGCCTATGAAGACATGCCCCAGGGCAAACGAGAGCGGATGATGGAACTCATACACCAGGTGATTGCCCGTGGTGAATACACGGGCCATCATCCCATTATCGAAGATGATGACTTGGCGAATTACTACGCAGAGGAAGCTGCACCGATGATGGAGTTGTCTGTTTTAAGAGGCTCTTCCGTGGCCATCTGGTACATGACTGACAAGGAGGTGCACGATGCCATGTTCAATACAATGTGCGAATTGTACGACATCTTGGAAAGCATGAAAGATGTCAAGAGAAGCAACTTGCATCCCGAAGACGATATCGGAATGATCTATCATTCAGAGACAGAAGGAAGGCAGCACTACAAGAAGCAGGAAGCGTGGAGGGAGGAGTGTAAAAAAGCAAATGAAGAGAACAAAAGGATAAAAATGCCGCTGCCGCCTTATGTGTGATAGAAAAAGCTGTTTTTAGGGATTTGTTGTATGCTGCATGTGCAAAGGGTATGGCAAATTGCATGCACCATAGATTTGCAAACCCGGCTTGGAACTGATAGGCTCCCGATGTGGGACGAGACCAAGGTAAAAGAAGTGATGAGGCTTCTCTTCCACGGATAGGATGAACTGGCCATTTGAAGCACGATTGCGTTGGCGGCCCTACATGAATCAACGTTTTCAGTTGCACCTTGCACATAGCGCGGCTCCGCCGTGTTCCGCGTCCTGAAATCAAACGCCCATCATTTGCCTTAGTTGAGCATTATCCAGGGCGGCGCACGCTTGGCGCATGCGCGCTCAGCCCATGAGGGCGTCAATCTTGACCTCCGACTTGGGCCAGATGCCGATATCCACCATGAAGGCCTCCCAGGCGAGGAGGACTTGTTCAAAGACGGTGGGGTTGACCTCGAAGTGGGTGAGGGTGTGGTCTCCGTTGGGGCAAAGCAGGCATTCCGCAATGTTGCCCTTGGCCTCCCACTGCCCGCAGAACCAGCGGCGCATCTCGAAATCCAGCAGGGGATCCATCATGCCGTGGGCGCAGAAAAGGGCGGGCAGGTGGCTGCGGAGCAGGGCGCAGGGGTTCACGCTCTGCGGGTCCGGCACCTCCGCCGGCACGTTGAGCACGCGCGCCTCCGGAGCCGTAACATCCACGATGCCGCGGAAGATGGCCACGCAGGCAGGCTGCAGCGGCGGCACATCCCGCTTGCTGAATTCCCACCACTTCTTCTTGTAGACCAGGGGCTGCATGGCTGCGTTGAGTGCCATCAGGCCGCCGGCATCCGTTCCGGCCAGGGTGATGCTGCCGCGGTCGATACCCAGGTTTCCGGCGTTGTGGTGCACCCACTTCCAGATGTCGAGCCCGTCGCCGATGATATCGCCCGCCTTCACATCATACCGCGCGCGGGTGCGGTATTCCGGGATGAGGCAGACGATGCCGCGGTCCGAGAGGTGCACGGCCCAGGAGATGAATTCCGTGGAGTATTCCAGCGCCCACATGCCGCCGAAGAGGAACACCACCGCCGGCGCGGCGGCGGAGGGCGTGTGATCGTCCGGCGCTATCATGAGGCAGCGCAGTTCCGTGCCGTCCAAAAAGCGCTTCCAGGTGAAAGAAGGCGCCTCCTGCAAGACCTGCTGGATGAAATCTGGCTCTTCCTGCCCCGGTACTGTGGGTTGCTCCGGCATTTGTTACGGCCTAGTATGCATTTTTCTTGCCATAAAGGCAAGTCTGATGTAGCATAGGACAAGCCATGAGAGCAATTTTTCCAGTAATAGGAGCCCTGGCGGCCATAGGTGGCGCGTGGGCGCAGCAGGCCGCACCCGGAAAGCCGGCACCCATTCCCGCGCCGCGCGGCATCACCCTGCCGCCGCAGGAAGCCGCCACGCCCGCCTATGTGAAGCCCAACCAGCAGATGGCCAAGGAAATCGCCGAGACGGCGTACAACACTTGGCGAATCGGCATGATGCGCAGCAACGAGCAGGCTTGGGCCAGTGCCACCACCGCTTCCCGCCAGAACAAGATCCGCAACATGATTGTCTCTGAACGCAAGCATTTCCCGCAGGACTTCTTCAGCAAGCAGCCCCCGCCCCCGCAGCTGGAGCATTTCACCTATGTGGGATCCATTGCCGGGTGCGGCAACCGCACCATGGCCTGCACCTTCGTCGGCAAGCTCCAGCTGGGTGCCAAGGGGCAGCTTGCGGAAAACGCCATGGTCATCCTGCTGGTGAACGAGGGCGGCAAGTGGAAGCTGGACCAGACCCGCTTCTTCAACCTCTCCAAGCTGCCGGATGTCAAGAAGCGCCTGCATGCGCGCGACCTGAGCGTGCTGCAGGAGCAGGACGGCTTCCACCCGTACGACAAGCTGCCCGTCATCCCGCCGCGCTGCGGCGCGCCGCAGCTCATCGGCAAGGTGTTTGTGGACGCCCCCGGGCGTGAGATTGAGATGCTCATCAACGGCGTCTCCCTGCACGAGTTCTACGACGAGCGCCGCGCGGACACCATAGCGGGCGGCCTGCGCCGCGGCCAGAACACCATCTCCTACACCATCAAGGACAACGCCGGCATGGAGCACCCCGCGCTGGGCATCGGCCTCTTTGTGATGCCGGAAACCCCGGGCAACCACCCGGTCTGCGTGTTCGACCACATCCTGGATGCCAAGGATTCCGCGCGCGGCGGCACCTTCACCTTCAACGTGAGCAACGAGCAGATTGCCTCCATGAATCCCGCCTTCCAGCGCACCAAGCCGGAGCCCTACCATGTAGTGCCCCTGAAGCCCAAGCCGGAAAAGCCGAAAGGCAAGTGAGGCTTGGGCCGTTCAAAGTTTGAGAGTTCAAACGGAAACCCCGGCGTGCTCCAGGCGCGCCGGGGTTTCACATGTTGCATTCCCGGGGCAAAACCTACCGTTTGTGGTGGGGGTGCACGGAGCGGCGCGCATGGAGGCGCTGCTCCATCTTGGGGCGCAGGTGCTCGTCAATCCAGGCGTAGGCGGCGGCCAGGCCGTCCTCCTTGTAGATGCGGCCTATTTGGGCCTCCACCCCGGTGGCGTTGCCGGTGAGGCGCAGGAAATTGTTGCTGGTGACCTCCACAAAGAAGTCGCCGTCTATCTCGTTCTTGAAGGAGAGAATCCACTCGCGCACGTAGAGGGCGAGCACGGCATCCCCCACCCAGGCCTGGGCGCGGGCTACGGGGTCTAAATCCGGTGATAGCTGCATGGCAAGAAAAAAGGCCCGGCGGAAGGGAACCGCCGAGCCGGTTGAAAGGGTTGATTGCTTACGCGCGGGGATGGGGTTCACGCGCAGCGGCGGTGTTGCCGGGAGCGGTGACAAAGGGGCCGCCGGCGGTGGGAGCCACCTGGGTGAAAGCCATGCCGGCCTGCTCGAACTCCTTGCCCTGCACAGGGAAATCCTTGCGCAGCGGGTGGTAGGGGTAGCCCTCCCACATCATGATGCGGCGCAGGTCCGGGTGCCCGGTGAACTCAATGCCCATCAGGTCGTACTGCTCGCGCTCCAGCCAGTCGGCGGAGGTCCACACGGGAACCATGCTCGGCACCGCCGGGCGTTCCTCGCCCACGGGGCAGCGCACCAGCATGTTGGCCCCGGTTTCCGCCTGGGTGATGGTGTAGTTCACCTCGAAGCGCGGCTCCCGGCCCATGTTGTCCACGGAGGACACGCATACGAGCATGTCGAACCCGCAGGCTTCCTTGGCGTAGGTCATCACGGGCATCAGGTCGTTCGGCTGCACGGTCAGCGTGGTGTCGCCGCGGAATTCCTTGCGCCCCACTTGCGGGAAGCGTGCGCATATCTTGTCGGCCGCAGCCGTCTGAAGTTCGGTAAGGGTGGGTTTTGGCATGGCGTGCAATGGGGGTTAGTCGAGGATGACGTCCGCGGGCACGGAGGCGGCGTTCTGGGCCTCGCGCAGGTCGTGCGTCTTGAAGAATTCCTTGAGCGGGTGGTCCGTTGCCATAATCTTGTCCTGCAGGGTGATGAGCCCCTGCAGCAGGGCCTCCGGGCGTGGCGGGCAGCCGGAGATGTACACGTCCACCGGCACAATCTTGTCCACGCCCTGCAGCACGGAATAGCTGCGGAACATGCCGCCGGAGCAGGCGCAGGCGCCGCAGGCAATGCACCACTTGGGCGCGGGCATCTGGTCCCAGATGCGGCGCACCAGCATGGCCATCTTGTAGGTGATGGTGCCGCAGATGAACATGAAGTCTGCCTGGCGCGGCGCGTAGCGGTTCACTTCGGAACCGAAGCGGGAGATGTCGTAGCGGGAGCAGGAGGCTGCCATGTACTCGATGGCGCAGCAGGATGTGCCCATGGGCATGGGCCACAGCGAGTACTTGTGCACCCAGTTGATGGCGGCTTCCACCGTGGTGTAGACGAATCCTCCGTCTGCATCGGGGTCGCACATGTAGTTCTGCTCGATTTCCTTGAGATTGTCTTGGGACATAGCGTGTAAAGCGGGGAGGGGTGACACCCCTGCGCGGACAACTATACGCCCCCGGCGGCAAAAATCAAGGATAATGTTTGGTGCGCCGAACCAAAATCCGGCGGCGTGCGCGTTTTTTTTGCGGGCGTTTTGGAAATTTGAGTTGCCATTCCATCTCAAACATGTTAGAATCGCGCGCTTTTTGCGAAGCACCCAAACCATACAAGAAAAATGAATCCCGAGACATTATTCTGGCTTGTGCCGCTCGCCTCGATTGTTGCGCTGGCGTTTGCGGCGGTGTTCTTCTTCAACATGAAGAAGGCAGATGAAGGAACCGACCGCATGAAGGAGATTGCGGGCTATGTGCGCGAGGGCGCCATGGCCTATCTCAAGCAGCAGTACAAGGTTGTGGCCCTGGTGTTCGTCATCATCGCCATCATCTTCTGCGTGATGGCCGCGTTCGACATGCAGAACAACATTGTGCCCGTGGCCTTCCTTACCGGCGGCTTCTTCTCCGGCCTGGCCGGCTTCATCGGCATGAAGACGGCCACCTATGCCTCCGGCCGCGTGGCACAGGCCTGCCGAGACGAGCAGGACGGCCTGAACAAGGGCCTGAAGCTGGCATTCCGCTCCGGCGCGGTGCTGGGTCTCACGGTGGTTGGCTTCGGCCTGCTGGATATCTCCGGCTGGTACCTGATTTTGGACAACACGGGGCTCATTGAAGCGGAGGGCATCAACAAGCTGGTGGAAATCACCACCATCATGCTGACCTTCGGCATGGGTGCTTCCCTGCAGGCCCTGTTCGCCCGCGTGGGCGGCGGCATCTACACCAAGGCTGCGGATGTGGGCGCCGACCTGGTGGGCAAGACCGAATACCACTTCAACGAGGATGATCCCCGCAACCCCGCCACCATCGCTGACAACGTGGGCGACAACGTGGGCGACGTGGCAGGCATGGGCGCGGACCTGTACGAGTCCTACGCCGGCTCCATCCTGGCATCCGCCGCACTGGGCGCCGCCGCCGTGGCCGGCGTGAACGGCACGTACGACGAGGGCCTGAAGATGGTGATGGCCCCGATGATCATCGGCGCCGTGGGCGCCATCCTCTCCGTGCTGGGCATCTTCATTGTGCGCACCAAGCAGGGGGCCACGCAGAGCCAGCTCATGGCCGCGCTCAACCGCGGCATCAACTTCTCCGGCGTGCTCATTGCGCTGGCCGCCGCCGGCGTGCTCTACGCGCTGGGTATCGACAACTGGCTGGGCCTCTGGGGCTCCATCGTCATCGGCCTGGTGGTGGGCATCCTCATCGGCAAGGTGACGGAGTACTACACCTCCTTTGAATACAAGCCCGTGAAGTTCATTGCGGAGAACGCCACCACCGGCCCCGCCACGGTCATTATCTCCGGCATCGGCGTGGGCATGATCTCCACCTGCTGGCCGGTCATCTTCATCGTGCTCGGCACCATCGGCGCCTACCTTTGCGCTGCGGGTGAATTCATGTTCACCGGTGAGAACATGAGCATGGGCCTGTACGGCATCGGCATTGCCGCCGTGGGTATGCTCTCCACCCTGGGGCTCACCCTGGCCACGGACGCCTACGGCCCCATCTCCGACAACGCCGGCGGCAACGCAGAGATGAGCGAGCTGGGCGAGAGCGTGCGCTCCCGCACGGATGCCCTGGATGCCCTGGGCAACACCACCGCCGCCACCGGCAAGGGCTTCGCCATCGGCTCCGCCGCGCTCACCGCGCTGGCCCTTCTGGCCTCCTACATCGTGGAAATCAAGATTGCCGCGCTGCGCTTCGGTGAGACCTTCTCCCCCAGCTTCTTCAGCACGGATCTTATCAACAGCGCAGAGCTGGCCAAGATGAACATTGCCCAGTTCATGGCCAAGTTCGATGTGACGCTCATGAACCCGAAGGTGCTGCTGGGCATCTTTGTGGGCGCCATGCTTTCCTTCCTGTTCTGCGGCCTCACCATGAACGCCGTGGGCCGTGCCGCCAAGAGCATGGTGGAGGAAGTGCGCCGCCAGCTGAGCGACAAGGATGTGTTTGAGGGCCGCAAGAAGGCGGACTACGCACGCTGCGTGGGCATCTCCACCCAGGGAGCCCAGCGCGAGATGATTGTGCCCTCCATGATTGCGGTGATTGTTCCGATTGCCACGGGCCTGCTGCTGGGCGTGCCCGGCGTGTTCGGCCTGCTTGCGGGCGGCCTGGCGGGCGGCTTTGTGCTGGCCGTGTTCATGGCCAACTCCGGCGGCGCCTGGGACAACGCCAAGAAGTTCATTGAGACGGGCGACGCCTCCTTCTGCGGCAAGCACACGCCTGTGCACGACGCTTCCGTGGTGGGCGACACCGTGGGCGATCCCTTCAAGGACACCTCCGGCCCCTCCCTGAACATCCTCATCAAGCTCATGAGCATGGTCTCCATTGTGACCGCCGGCTTGAACGTGGCCTTCTCCCTGCTGTAAGAGGAAGCACCACAGGAAAATCACAAGGCGCATCCGGCATGCCGGGTGCGCCTTTCTGCGTACGACCGCCGCTGGTTCTTCAACCTACCCGCGCACGCGGATACCCGCCGCCTTGGCGGCGCGGAGCTGGGCGGGGGAGAGGGAACAACCCTCCGCCGTAGCCAATACCAGGGGCGCGGGCGGGGCAGCGGGTTTGCCGGTGACAATGCGCAGCAGCCAGTTGAACAGGCGTGCCATCCGCAGGTGCCGCATATACTCGCCCGCACGGCGGATGCACTTCTCCGGGCCGTCCGCATCCTCCACCGCAATCACCACACCATCGCACACCACGGCGCAGCGGCCAATGCCCAGGCGGGCCACCTCCTGCGCCATCATGTGCGCGTGGGCCTCGTCGTCCTGCACAGCGTGGAGCGGCTGGGGCACGCCGGGCGGGAGCTCCACGGCCCGCAGCGTGATACCGTTCCCACTGCAAAGGCGCAGCACTTCCTCCCTGTCGAAAAGAATGGTGCGCCCGGCCTCGAAAACCACTTGTTTCACCCCGGCGGCCACGCAGTTGCGCAGCGTGGCGGCGCCGATGCAGGGTACATCAAAGCGCATGTCGTGCCCTGGTTTGGTAACCTTGCAGAGCGTGGTGGGGAAATCCCTGTTGCCGCCGCTGGCAATGCATTCGTTCGTGCCCTTGAAAGCCTCCACGCACACGGCGCGGGAGCCGTGCATGATGATGCTCTGGCCAATATCCAGGCGTGCAATCTCGCGCGCCAGGCGCATGCCCTCCGCGGCTTCCACGCCCTGCTCCGGCGTGGGCGCGGGGCCGGCCAGCAGGCCGGCGGCGGGCAGGTACTCCTCCATAAAGGTGGTGGAGGGCAGCACGGTGATGCCTTGCTCCGCGAAATAATTGCACAGCGCGCCGAACATGGTGTGCGCGTTGCGCCGGTCCAGCCCCGCCAGCAGGCGCCGCACCGTGGCATCCGGCCAAAACGTGTAGATGCAGGCGGGTTTCACCTGGCCGCAAAGCATCAGCTCCGTCACGCCCTGCGCCCGGGCAAAGCGCATTCCCTCCTCCAGCGCGCCCACGCGGAATTCGGCGTAGGCATCGGCCAGCCCGCGCAAGCGTCTCTCTGCGGCACCCTTCAGGGCCATGCAGACCACGCGCACCCCGGCGCGGCGTGCGCCTTCCATCACCATGCGCGGGTAATCTCCCGCTCCGGCGATGATCCCCAGTGTCCGTTGTGCCGCGTCCTGTGCCATTCCTGCCTTTGCGGTTGCAATGAGCGGAGAGAGAGGGATTCGAACCCTCGGTGACATCTCTGCCACGCTCGATTTCGAGTCGAGTGCCTTAGACCAACTCAGCCATCTCTCCGAGACGCAGGGGATTGTGCCTGTGCAGGGCGCTTGTGTCAAGTTCAATTCCCGTTGCGCGCGGAAAAATTAGCTTGTACGGCGGCGTGCGGCGTGGTACAGTTGCCGGCATGAAACACGCTGTGCGCATGATGGCCGCCGCGCTCCTGCTGCTCCTTGCGGGAACGGCGCAGGCTTTGCAGATTAAGGATATCCGCACCAACCTCACCCGCGTGCAGGCGGATGCGGAGCTCACCAAGGACTACAAGTACCGCGTGCTGCAGGACATGGCGGTGCGCCGCACCTGGATGGTCGGCAACCAGTGCCGCGTGAGCCTGGATTTCGACACGGGCAACGGCAAGCTCATCTTTGTGCTGGTGGAGTACAAGGGCGGCGTGGACCGCGACCGCGCGGACGATGACACCGAGTCCATCCTGGGCGACAGCGACATCAAGTGGAAGAAGCTCGCCAAGAACAAGCAGGACAAGTACGGCGTGAAGAACGCCCGCGTGGCCAAGGCCAACAATGGTTTCTACATCTTCCAGGAGTACAACAAGAAGAAGAAGTGCGTGCGGCTCATGATGACCGCCGCGCACCCGGAGGAGAACCGCCGCAAGATGGAGGACGCCTCTGATTCCTCCCGCGTGACCGCCCTGGGCAGCACTGCCGGCGGCAGCGCCGTGAAGCTCATCAAGCAGGAGGAGGAGCGCCGCCTGCGCACCCCCAACAAGAACTCCAAGGCCGCTCCCGAACCCAAGGTGGAGAATCCCAAGCCCTCTGTGCAGGAACCCGCCAAGCCCGATCCCATGGAGCCCCTGGATGCCGATGAGGAGGATGATGCCGACGACGGCGCCGATGATGGCGTGCTCGTGAGCGAGAAGGTATCCGTCATGGATTGGCTGGAAGAGCACGGCATAGACCGGGAGCGCCTCATGCAGATTGGCGCCGGCCTGGTGGGCCTGATTATCCTGTTCACCCTGATTGGCTATGCCCGCCGCCGCGCGGCCCGCAAGCGCATCCTCGAGCACGTCAAGGAGCTCAACCGCCAGGCGGAGCAGGATGATGAGGATGAGGACGACGGGGAGGAAACGCCCAAGGCGTAAGTGGCGTTTTGCCATCCCTTATGGATTGGCAGGAAAGGTGCCTGGAGATAGGTGAGCGGGATAGCGGAGCCGCCCCGCCATTCGTCCACCTCCGCTACGCGGCGGCGGGACGAGGCGGGGTTCCCGTGCCGAGACGTGCCACCGTGGGTTACCCCCAGGCGTTCGCCTGGGGCGAATTTCTGTGAGTGCCCCCCTGTTCGGTGGGGCACAAAGCTAGCGCGCGCCTCGCACGCGGATTCATCATCACCCTGCATGCGCAGGGAGACGCTCTCGCGCTCGCAAGGCAGCAACAGTAATGAGCCTTGCTATATGAAAGGGTGCTTCATACACGCGCCAGCGCATGCCCCGCAAGGCGGGGCATTATGTAGGCCGCGCCCATGGCGCGCTCATTTCGACCCTCCCAAGAGGCTCAACATTATTTAGCCCACGGCAGAGCTGTGGGATTGAACCACGGTGTTGCATCTCGGTTCCGAACCCCGCTTTGCGGGGTGGATGACGTCTCTGGGTCTGGCGTCACCGTATCATCTCTGCGGTGATTTTGTAATTGGCTCCGCAGCGGGGGCAGGAGGCCACAATGTAGCCCTGCTCGGAGATTTCGTCTGCAAAGTCCTTCTTGAGACTGCGGATGACAGGCAGGAGCTTGTTCACGGTGCAGCCGCAGCGGAACTGGAAGCGGCGGGTCTCCAGGCGCTTGGTCTGCTCCGTTTCCGTGATGGCGGCCAGGTGGTCCGGGGTGAGCTCGGAGAGCCAGTCGTGGTCGGCATCCGGCTGGGCGGTGAGCAGGGCGTAGCGGTCGTTGCCGAGGTCGAAGGCGCGCGCGGCGCGCTGCTCGCTCTGGCGGTAGAAGGATTCCACCCAGTCCTCTGCGCGCGTTCCTTCCAGGGTGATGACGGAGGTTTGGGGCTCCTTGCCCTGGCGGATGATTTGGGCGTAGAGCATATCCCGTTCGGGCTCGCGCACGTTTTCGCGGAAGGCGCGGCCCACGACGGATTCATCCGTTGCGGCGCCGGAGACGAAGTAGTTGGCGAGGCGCGGGGAGCGCACGTTGAAGGTCCAGGCGTGGTATTCCTGCCAGGGGCGGGCGGTGAGGTGCAGGGAGAAGAAGGCCAGGAGTTGCTTGAGGGTGAAATCCTCCTGCCGCTCGTTGCGCAGGCCGTTTTTCTGCAGGTGCAGGTAGTAGTCCACAAAGAGCGGGGAGAAATCCGCCTGCAGCAGCAGGCAGTTGCGCCCGCGCACATAGATGGATTCCACGGTGGAGAATTCCGGTATGTCCTGGTCCATGGCGTTTTGGGGTTAGCGGATGCCGCAGCGCTTCAGCAGGGCGGAGCTGTCCGGGTCTCGGTGCATGAAGGCGCGGAAGAGTTCCGCTGCAGGCTGGGAGTTGCCTTGGGAGAGGATGCAGCGGCGGAAATCACGCCCGGTTTGCGGGTTGAAGATACCTTCATGGGCAAAGCGGGAGAAGGCGTCTGCCTCCAGCACCTCCGCCCACTTGTAGGAGTAGTATCCGGCCTCGTACCCGCCATCGAAGATGTGGGAGAAGGCGCGCAGCATGGTGTACCCGGTTTCCGTGGTGGGCACGCGGTAATCATCGAGTATCTCGCGGTCTGCCTCCTCCAGGTCGGAGCCCAGGTAGCGCTCGGTGTGGGTGTGGAGCTCCAGGTCCAGCTTGCCGAAGCAGAGCTGGCGCATGAAGAAGGAGGCGGCGCCGTAGTTGCGGGCGGCAAGCATCTTCTCCTTGAGTTCTGCAGGCATGAGCTCCCCGGTTTCCCAGTGGCTGGCGTAGCGGTCGATGGCCTCCGCCTCCCAGGTCCAGTTCTCGTTGATTTGGCTGGGCAGCTCCACAAAGTCCCAGGCGGTGTTGCAGCCGCCGAGCGAGCGGACCTCCACGTTGCTGAGGATTTGGTGCATGAGGTGGCCGAATTCGTGGAAGACGGTTTCCACCTCCATGTGGGAGAGCAGGGCGGGTTTGCCGCCCACGGGCTTGCTGAGGTTGCCGCACATGAAGGCCAGGTGCGGAATGCGCGGGTGGCCGTCCTGCGCGGGCAGGCCGGTGGAGAGCGGCTCCATCCACGCGCCGGCGCGCTTGGAATCGCGCGGGTGCCAATCCGTGTAGAAGGAGCCCAGGTGCTCGCCCGTCTTCTCATCGTGCACCTCAAAGAACAGCACTTCCGGGTGCCACACCTCCACCTGCCCGGGAGCGGGGCTTTCCCCCTCTTGCAGGCACACGGTGGGGCGCTGCGTGAAGCGGATGCCGTACAGCCCGGCGTAGATGGAGAACATGCCCTCCAGCACGTTCTGCATGGAGTAGTACGGGCGCAGGCTCTCCGTGTCGAAGTCGTACAGGGCCTTGCGGCGCTTCTCGCTCCAGTAGGAGACATCCCACGGGTTCATGGCGGGGATTTCCCTGCCGGTCTGCTCCTCTGCATATTTGCGGATGGCTTCCTGCTCCGCCACAAAGGCTTCCTTCACCTCGTCGTGCAGGTCGTCGATGAAGCGCAGGGCGGCCTTGCCGCTGCCTGCCATGCGCCGGCTGGTCACATAGTCCGCCATGCAGTTGTAGCCGAGCATCTGCGCCTTTTCCGCGCGCAGCTCCAGAATGCTCTGGATGAGCGGTGCGGTGTCGTATTCCCCGGTGCCGATGGCGTTCTTGGCGCGCCACACGCGTTCGCGCAGGGCGGCGCTGTCTGCAAAGGTGAGCACGGGCTGCACAGAGGTGAACTGCAGGGTGAAGCGCCACTGCGGGGCCTCTTCCGTGCCGTAGCCCTTGGCCAGGGCGTCATGCCGCGCATTCTCGCGCGCGGATTCCGGCAGGCCGGAGAGCTCCGCCTCGTCCGCCGTCACGTATTCCCAGGCGTTGGTGGCGTCCAGCACGCGCTCGCCGAACTGCTGGGACGCCTGGGCCAGCTCTGTGGAGAGCTCCGCGAACCGCAGCTTCTGCTCATCGTCCAATTCCGCGCCGCTCTCTCGGAAATCTGCCAATGTTTCACTGATGAAACGCTGTTTCACAGGAGAAATCTCTTCAATCCAAGGTTGTTCGGAGGCCTCTTTCAGCACGGCATAGAGGCGCGGGTTGAGCGAAACGCTGCTGGAGTACGCCACCACTTCCGGCATGAGTTCTGTAATGACCTCGCGGATAGCGGGGGAATCCATCACCGAGCGCAGGTGGTTCAGGCGGAGCCAGCCGCGCATGAGCTCCTCCCCGGATGCCTCCAGCGCGGCAAAGGTGTTTTCGTAGGTGGGCTCCGTCACCTTGCAGATGTTCTCCACGGCGGCCCGGGCATGCTCAATCGCCAGGCGGATGTCTGTGCGCGCCCTCTCCGGGGTCAGCTGGCTCCACGCCACATCCAGCGTATCTTCCAAAAACGGGTGTTCTCTCATATTGCCCCCATCATACCAGCCCGCTCCCGCCGCGTCAAGGATGCGCTATGGAAATTCCCCGGTGCCGCCGGCGCGGGGAATTTAAATCCCTCTCCGGTCCTTACAGCCGCGCCTTGAAATATTCCCCGAACTTTTCGTGCATGGTGACACGCACAGTCTTTTGGGCGGTGTCGTACACGGCGTTGTAGCTGGTATCCCAGAGACCATAGGGATTGTTTGCAGGGGTGGCCGTTTTGGCGGCTTCCAGCAAGGTCTTCAGGTAGGCTTGGAAATCCGGGTTGTCATGCGGCGTGTAAAGGTTGAAATCCTTGTCCTCGTGCATGCCGTAGTGCTCGCTCCACCAGAAAGGTTCGGTATCGCTGCGGTATGACTTGGAGTACCGCACGCGGCCCATCAGCTCCTGCATCTTGTCGGCGGTGGTTGCCTCGGCAAGGTGCTTCACCAAGTAGTCCGCGCGCTCAATGCCGTACGGGTGCAGGGTGTATTCGGGTTTCGTGAGCAGGTAGTTGGTGACCACACGGTGCTTGTCCGTCACGTGCACTTGGTCATCGTGCATTTCCACCACCAGGGTTTCCTTGCCGTCGCTGATCATCCAGTGCAGCAGGACTCCCGGTATCTTGTTGACCAGGTTGACTTTTTTGAGAAGTTCTGCGCCCTCCCGTGCAGTGGCCGCATGGTCCAGCACATAGCGGCATGCCTGGAAATAGCCCAGCTCCGGGGCGCCGGGATTGGTGCCGCGGTCCGTCATTTTGCCGTCCATCGCGTCCGCCATCAGGGTGGAGCATGCCACGCCCTTCTCGTTCACCCCGTCCAGCATGAGACTGGGCACCGTGGCGATAACGGCCGGATCCTTCATCTTGACCGGGTCCGCAAAGTCCCCGGGTTCTTCCCCGTTTATGGCCGGCATCACACCGGGGGAGTAGAACGCCATGCCCAGGCTGGCGTAGTGGTCTTCCCCGCGCTCCGTCCACACCAGGGCGTAGGGCGTGTTGTTCAGGACGAAATCCAGGTTGCGGCCCATGAGATTGCCGTTCACTACGCTGGAGCAGCCGCCCGCGCGACCGACGGCGGCAGCGGGATACGGTTCCACGGCGCCGGGCACCACACCCTGGCAGCGCAGGGCGTACAGGCCCTCCTGCACCTTCACGGGCTTCATCAGCTCTGCGGGTTTGGTGATTTCTCCCCTGCAGACGGGTGCGGCGGCCGTCTGGGCGGTGCATGCGGGTGCAGCCGCGTCCTGCGCCGCCACGGCCGGTATGCACGCCGCCAGCAGTGCCAGCGTGCAACCGTATTTGAATATGTTTCCGGTGGTCATGAGAATGCTTGGTGACATGCCTCCCTTGTAGCACCCCGGGCGGCGGAAGTCAAGAAGATTGCACACGCCGCGCAGACCGCGCGCCACACGGGGGCTCCTTCACTGTGCCGATGCATAAGGAGGGGCCGATTGTGCACATGCGGGCGCGTCTAAAATATTTAAGAAAACCTAAAAAAAGGATTGCATGGCCTTCAGGCAGGTGGTATAGTGTGGGGGACCTGATTCAGGTCAACTTGATACACATACACATACACATTTCTATATGAAAACACATATACCTGCAACATTGAGAAAGGCGCTTATAGCCGCCTTGTTCGCTGTTTCTTCTGTGGCGTACAACGCCCAGGCTGCATACAACGATGATTTCAACGTGGGTTCCGATGCTCGCAACTCTGTAACTGACACATATTTGGAGGCAGATGCGCTCGGCTACGTCGATTTCACGTTCAGCGGGCTGAACCCCGTCCTTGGAACAGCGCATTTTACGCATTCCGCTATCTCTGTGGACTACTACACCCGCCTTGTGGCAACGGTAGGCTCCAGTGGCAAGTATGAGTTTCACACCCTGAAAGCTGACCAGGGGCGCGATCCGGAGTATGATATCCATTCGCGCCAATACATTGGCGAGGGAGCGGGATACTATTCTACCTCTTGGAGCAACGGCAACATCAACGTGCAAAATGAGGCTGTGATGGAGGTGACCGCGTCCATCACAGCTAACGGCGCCATCAACATCAACGGCGCCAGCCGCGTGACTGCGGGCAACAAGGTCACCGCCGGCGAAATCAATCTCACCGGATCCAGCCTGACCACAGGAAACATCTCCGTCTCCCAGAACGATCTTTGGGTACAGGGCGATGATTCCATCAAGAGCTCCGGCGCGCTGAGCATCTCCGGATCCAACGCGAACGTGACGGCAACGGGCACCGTGTCTGCCGTGGGCGCCGTGAACGTATCCAAGGGTGCCTATCTGAACGCCGACAAGGTTGCGGCAGGTGAAATCAATGTTAACAATTCCAGCCTGACCGCCGGGAACATCACGGTCACCAAGAACCCTCTTTGGGTAGCCGGCGGGGATCCCATCGACAGTTCCGGCGAGCTGCGCCTTTCCGGCTCCAACGCGAACGTGACGGCAACGGGTACCGTGTCTGCAGCTGGCGGCGTGGATGTGTCCAGCGGCGCCCATCTGAACGCCAGCAACATCAACTCCACCGTGGGCGGCAACACCGGCTATGTGTGCGCGCTGCCCGGCGAGAACCTGAAGGTTGCCCTTGTGGCGAGCGAGGGAACCCAGTACATCGTGGACAACGGCTGCACCATCACCCTGGGCGGCATCGGCGAGTTGGTGAACGAGGGAACGGATGACGATCCGCAGATGGTGATGCACGGCAACGGCAACTACTTCGGCTACGGGGAGGACTCCAACAACATCAAGGCCGATGCCATCTACGTGCTGGGCGACATTATCAGCGACAACAACGAATTGGTCGCGCTCGGCAATGCCGTGTATGACCATGAGGTGGATCCCAACAGCAGCGCCATTTATGTGAAAGGATCGATTACCGGCAAGGGCAACGAGCTCTTTGTCCGCAACCAGGATGCCGCCGGCATTTGGGTCGCCAAAGACATCTCGGGCGACAACAACAGCTTGATCACCAACAGCGGTGACATTCACGTTGCGGGCACGCTGGGCCGCAGCAAGGACAGCGATGATGGAGCGGCCAAGGGCAACTCCATCACAGCGGGAGACGACATCACCATCCACCAGCTTTCCGACAACGAGAAACTCACCATTGATGCCATGAACGGTGAGTTGACCATTGAAGAGGCCAGCGAGGCCACTCTCCTCGACTCCAGCATCACCGCTGCGGACGATGTGGTGATTGCCGCCAACGCTGCTGAGGGCTCCGACAAGAAACTCCAGATTATCAATACAAATGTGACCAGCGAGATGGGCGACATCATCTCCCATCAGGTCATCAGCGCCAACGGAGCGGTTCTGACAGCCGAGGAGGGCGCCATCAACGTGTACAGCCTGACCTACGACCCGACGGACGAGGAGCACACCGGCATTCAGGTGACAACCCAAAACCTTATCGCCGAGAAAGAACTGAAGCTGGACGGCACAGAGAAGGGCTCCTTCGACTCCTTTGTGACCGTGACGGAAGACATGCGCACCACCGAGGGCAGCATTTCCATCACCAACTTCACGGACAAGGACAAGGTGAACGTGGGCCACAACATCGAATCGGCAGACTCCATCACTGTCAAGAATGTCAACGGCATGCTTGTGGGCACGGAGGATGAAGACGGCATCGGCTACGAGGGCAGCATGACCGCCAAGAATGATATCAGAATCACCGATTCCGATGTGCATGTGCTGGGCGACCAGACGGCCGAGACCGGCAAGATTGCCATCAGCGTGACCGACCCCACGGCGGATTCTGCCACGGTGACCGTGGATGGCGACCAGCTGGCCGGCAACGGCATCTCCGTGGCTGACGCCACGCTCACCGTGGGTGTCGTCAGGGAATTCACGGATATATGGGGTAACAAGTACTCCTGGCTCAACGGCGGTGACCAGACCGCAGACACGGGCGACATCAGCATCACCAACTCCACGGTGGACATTCTGGGCCACCAGGAGGCAACGGCAGGTTCCATCGGCGTATTCAACAGCGAGCTCATGGTGGGCGCAATAGATTCCGATGGCGAGATTGTGCAGGCTAGCAACCAGACGGCCAATCAGGACATCGAGATTGTGGATTCGATAGTGCACGTGCTGGGCAACCAGATTGCCGAGCAGGGCCGCATAGCCATCCAATCCACCGGCGCTGACGGCACTACGCCGTCCGAGGTGACCATTGGTGGCGATCAGACCGCCCACACGGACATCATCGTCACGGATTCCACACTGGAGGTGGGCACCATCGAAGAAGTCAAGGACGAAAAAACAGGTGAAATCACCTACAAGCTCGCGGGCGGCAACCAGACCGCAGAGACGGGAGACATCACCATCGACAACTCCACGGTTGACATCCTGGGCCACCAGGATGCAACGACCGGCAGCATCTCCGTTACCGGTGGCAGCGATCTGACGGTGGGCGCAATGGATCCGAACGGCGAGGTGGTTCAGGCGAGCAACCAGACTGCCCAGCAGGACATCAAGATTTTGGATTCCAAGGTGGCCGTGCTGGGTAACCAAGAAGCCACGGAGGGAGAGATTGTCATCTCTGCAGATCCGGAAGGGGTGCCGTCCTTGGTGTATGTTGGCGGTGACCAGAAGGCCGGCACCGATATCACCCTGACAACGGCCTTGACGGCAGTCAAGGGCGACCAGACGGCCGGAGGAAGCATTGCCGCAACCGATACCATGACGCTTGTCAATGGTGACCAGACGGCGGCTGAGGATATCACTGTAATCGATTCCATCATGTCTGTGGGAGGTGATCAGACCGCCACAGCCGGCGCGATTGCCATCAGCTCTACCGGGGCGGAAGACATGACACTGTCCGAGGTAATCATTGGGGGCAATCAGGAGGCCGGCACGGATATTTCCGTGACCGATTCCACGCTGACGGTGGGCACCATCAAGACAATCGAGGACGAGGAGACAGGTGAAATTACCTACGAGCTCAACGGCGGCAACCAGACCGCAGAGACGGGAGACATCACCATCGACAACTCCACGGTTGACATCCTGGGCCACCAGGAGGCAACGGCCGGCAGCATCTCCGTTACCGGCGGCAGCGATCTGACGGTGGGCGCAATGGATCCGAACGGCGAGGTGGTTCAGGCGAGCAACCAGACTGCCCTGCAGGACATCAAGATTGTTGATTCCGAGGTGTCCGTGCTGGGAGACCAGACGTCCACCGAGGGCTCGATAGTTATCACCGTTGGTGAAGACGGCACCACACCCGTGGTGACGGTTGACGGTGACCAGGAGGCCGGGGACAGCATCCTCACCTTCGGCGCCGATCTGACCGTGGGCTATATCGAGGAAATCGTGGACGAGGAAACCGGCGAAACCTCCTACAAGCTGCACGGCGGCAACCAGACGGCAGACAACGGCAACATCGGCATTGTTGCTACCGAAGCGACCGTGCGCGGCAACGTCACGGCCACGGGTGAGGACAGAGGCCTGGTGTTCGTGCTGGACAGCACCTATGATGTAGGCACTTCGCTGACAGCGAACGAACTCTCCATTGGCACGTTGTTTGAGAAGAATGCTTCCGTGGTGACCATCAACCTGAACAGCGCGACTGTGGAGGGCGAGCCGCTCGAGACCGTGCTGGATGTGGATACCCTGAAGGTAAGCAAGGACAGCACCCTCCACACCGGCAACGTGAAGATGGATGCCGCAGATGTGACCATCCACGGCATTGTGGAAGCGGGCGTGAAGGACTACGAGGACCCGACCAACGACATTGCCGCCGACTGGAAGGTGACCGGTTCCCACGACATCAGCGGGGCGGACGCCCACCTGATGGCGAACGGTGATATCGAGATTGTCGCAACCGAGGAAGGCGATGCCATCCGCATTGCAGATGGCGCCAAGGTGAGCGCCACGGGCAACGTGACCATCCAGGGCCTGGCCGCCGCGCTGGCCGAGGTGGACAACGCCACGGTGCGCGCCACCGGTGACATCATCTTCGACAGGGCCGAGCTCACGAACAACCACGACACCGACATCACCACCATGGGCGGCGACATCGTGCTCAAGAACCGCGTGGAAATCTCCGACACCATGCTCAACGTGCTTCCCACAGAGGAAGGCAAAGAGGGTGTCATCAACGTGGCCGAGGGCGCGGACGTGCAGCTGTACCAGGGCACGGTGGGCGTGTTCAACGGTGCGCTCGCCGGCACCGGCACCGTGACCGCCAATGATGAGAACCTGGTGATCAGCCATGATTCCCCGGGCTTCAACGGCAGGATCAACATGGTGCGCGACAACGAGCAGACGCTCTACATCGGCAGCAAGGGAGTGGGTGACAAGGCTGTCCTCTCCATGCAGAAGGGCAGCTCCCTGGCAACGAGGATCGGCGGCCAGGACGCCAACCTGGGCAACGTGGTGACCACGGATGGTTCCTTCATCCAGATGAACGCCGTGGACAAGGGCAACCGCACCACCGCCACCAGCCTCAACCTGACGGCGGGCACCACCTATGAGCTGTTTGCCACCACGGATGACACCACCGGTGCCCTGCTGGCAGACACCATCACCGTGTCCAACGGCATCAACGCCAACGGGGCACGCGTGCGCGCCCACTCCGATACACCGCTTGAGGCTCTTGCAGACGGCTCCCGCTTCACCATTGCGGGCGGCAGCGTGGTGAGCGGCTTCAACGAGGATGTACTCTACGACATGGTGCAGCCGGATGCCGGCTCCAAGAGGACCGCACGCGCCCTGCAGACCCGCAACATGCACCTGGAGCACACCGCCCACGGCGTGGACCTGGTGGTGAGCGAGAACTACAAGGCCATTGACGACCGCAACACAAACGCGGCAGCCGTGCGCGACGTTATCCTGCCGCTCGATGCGGCGGCGGACCACCGCCCCGGTAAGCTGGCCGGCTCTGCAAGCCAGCTGGACCATGTGCTGGACGCCCTGGACTACACCCGCAGCGGTGCAGATGCCCGCGAGGGCCTGCTGAGCCTCTCCGGCGCGGCCAACCTCATTGTGCCCAACATGATGATGGATGCCTCCCGCCACCACCTCAGCGCCCTGCGCGACCACATGAGCGCGCCCGTGTGCAACAAGGACCGCAAGACCAAGGGCAACGTCTGGGCTGCCTACATCGGCGGTTACGACCACATTGGCGGTGATGAGAACATGCACGCCTACTCCCACAGCTACCAGGGCGCCCTGGTGGGCGGCGACTACGCCGTGAACTGCAACTGGGCCGTGGGCCTGAGCCTGGGCTACCAGAAGTCCATTGCCCGCACGGTCGGCACCCGCGCGGATGCAGACGCCATCAGCGGTGACCTGTACGCCGTGGGCCGCACCGGCAAGTACACCCACCGCTTCAGCATGGGTCTCACCTCCTACAGCACGGATGTGAAGCGCGGCACGCGCATTGCCGCCGCCGGCCACACCTACCACGGCCAGAGCACCGGCAGCGCGGACGGCATGTCCTGGAACTTCGGTTACCAGCTCAGCCGCAACTTCGCCATCAACCAGGTGAGCACCATCACCCCGTACCTGACCGTGGACGTGGCGCTGCAGCGCATCGACACGCTCAACGAGAAGGGGCAGGGGGATGCCAGCGTGGTGACGGACTACGAGGACTTTGTGCAGACGGATGCCGCGCTGGGTGTGGCATACTCTCACACCTTCACGTCCTTCAACCGCCAGGCGGGCGTGGTCTCCGTGAACCTGGCCGCGCACGGCGAGTTCAGCGAGCACCGCGCCACCGCCAAGAACCACTTTGCGGGATACGCGGACACCTGGAAGACACGCAGCATGAAGCGTGCGCCGTTCTACGGTGAGCTCGGCGCAGATGTGGTGGTGCCCTTCGGCCAGCACATCTCCGGCACGGCGGGCGTGAACTTCGAGTTCTCCGCAGACCGCACATTCGTGGGCGGCCATGCCGGCGTGAACTACAGGTTCTAATCCGCCTGCAAGGCTGGAACATTCCGCCCCCGCACCTTTTTTCAGGTGCGGGGGCGCTTTATTTTCTTGCCATGGCGGGTGGATGTGGGGTATTCTCTGAGCATGATGAACTGGGTATACGGTATTGGAATGGCCGCAGCCTCCGCCATGGTGTGCATGGCGGCCACTGATTTGGCGGAGCCTGTGAAGAGCGGTGAGCTCTGGCAGCTGGACAAGCAGGAGCTCAACCAAAAGTACCTGCAGGGCGTGCGGTATTCCCCTGTGGATGACAACACCGTGCGCGTGCAAGCGCGCGGCGCGCTCACCATCGGCAAAATCGCTCCCGCTGAAATGGTCTTCAAATGGAATGGTGACCACCTCGGCAGCATCCACATCATCATCTATAACAAGGGGGACGACGGCGCCATTGACCAGAAGGCTTTCGATTCCCGCGTGCAGAGCTCCGTGGATTCCGTGGAGCAGGTGGTGGGCGTGCCCGGCAAGCCCGCCAAGGTTTCAGAGAAGGAAACAGGTATCAAGACCCGCGCCTGGGACTGGGAGTGGGAAGGCGGCGCCATTCACCTGGACAGCGGCTCCACCGGCGGCTCCTCCAAGAACAAGAAGAAGCCCGGCGCTCCCTTCACCGCGGAATTCATCCGCATGAACCTGGGCCCGGATGCCTCCGCAATCGAGACCGGCGGCGCGCGTGACGCCGTCACCCACAGCGAAATCCGCAAAAACGTGCATCATGAGGAGAACGGTGATGTGTGGATTGAGAATGTGCCCATGGTGGACCAGGGTGACAAAGGCTACTGCGTGCCCGCCTCCATCTCCCGCGTCTTCGCCTACTACGGCATGGACGGCGTGGACCAGCACGCCCTCGCAGCCATCTGCGGCAGTTCCGGTGACCAGGGTACCCGCACAGACAACATGGAGGAATCCATGAAGCAGATCTGCAAGAAATTCCCCATCCGCATCGTCAACCTGGAGTCCAAGAAGAACAAGGACTACACCACCTTCATCCTCGATCTCATCGCCAAGTACAACAAGGCCGCCAAGGCCATGGGCAAGGAGGCCATCTCCGAGCAGCAGGGCTCCAACTTCTTTGAACTGGCAGACCCAGATGTGCTGCTCAAGGCCCGTGCCGGCAGGGGCGCGGATGTCAGCAAGTGGATGGGTGATATCAGCAAGCAGATCAACACCGGCATCCCCGTGCTCTGGTGCGTCACCCTCGGCATCTACAAGGAATCCGTCCCCCTGCCCCAGGGCCGCGGCGGCCACATGCGCCTCATCATCGGGTACAACAAGGCGGAGAAGACCATCATCTACACAGATTCCTGGGGCGCAGGCCATGAGAAAAAATCCATGCCCGCCGCAGAGGCCATGTCCATGACCTCATCCCGCTACGTCCTGCGCCGATAAGGCGGCAGCCATATCCCCGCTTGCAGACCCAAAATTTTCGGCGGCACATGTGCTTCTTGCATATGTGCCGCCATTGAATTTGGGATGCCTGTCTCGGCTCAGCGGAACGCAAAGACGGGTTCGGAACCTCCCCAAGATGCGCTTTGCGTTCCCCACGCACGTTCCGGTTGGTACCGCTTTGCCTACAGGATTCGGAATACTGTAGGCGCCAATTTTCTCACAATGCCATAAAATCCAACTGCTAACGAATCAGCAAGGAAGGGATTTTCACACGCGTGCGTTTAGCACGCAAGGGCTTTCATCCTTGAATTTTCAACTTTTTTTCATTTTTTGCTTGCCTACAGTATTCCGAATACTGTAGAATGCTCCTGTGCGTGGGTGGACTACGCACCATGCACAGAATTTCGTCAAGCACGCGAACAACAAAAACAATTCCAATCCAAACAATCAAACAGTCATGAGACTTAGACTCAATACAACACTCAGAGCGGCCCTTATCGCCGCTATTTCCACGTTTGCGCTGGCTACAACAGCCTTCGCCGCAGAAACCGGCACGCAGACGTTCGGCGCTGGCACGCCCCCCGTGCTTACGCGCGGACAAACCATATTCGATGACGGTTGGTACGTCACCAAGAACATGACGGCAGGCACCGCCTCCGCCAATCTGATGTCTACCCTCTCAGACACGGTCAACATCTCCAATGGGGCCCAAGACTTCCGCGCCACGGACTACACCGTGTCCATTTGGGTGTCGAAAGAATCTTTGCAGAGCAACCGCCTCATCTTCGCGTACGGCGGCACAGGGACTCAAAGTAATGATTATGGAGCAAATGGCATCTATTGGGATGCGTCAGCACAAACCCTCAAATTCGGTCGAGGCAAGGTGAATAACGATTTTACCGATTTGACTTGGAAGGACAATATGACTTCCGGGACCTTGACCCTAGGTGATTATGACATGGTGAACTTTACCATTGCCGTGTCGAGCGCTACGCAAAGCGAGACTCCTACTGTTTGGGTGAACGGAGTGCAGCAATGGACGGCGGCTAGCTCCTATGCCGGCAACATGAACGCCTCAAAGACCCCGATGAACCTTTATGTCGGCTCTGGTGTTACATACGGCAATGTTTCTATCACGAATGAGAAACTCACAGAGCAGAGTGCGATTTTGACTCTCATGGGACTGTCTACTGAAGAGCCTCCCGCCTCGATTAATTATGTGTGGAAGGGTACAGTAAGCGCAGTGTGGGACGCCACGATCGAGAACTGGGAGGCCAATGGAGCGCCGACCACATATGTAGCCAGTGATGTCAACACCGTGACCTTCGATTCTACCGGAAGCGAGACCGAGGTGACTCTTGATATTACCACCACCATCGGTTCTGTGACGGTGACTGGAGCAGGCTATACGCTGGACCTGAACAATAACACCCTGACAACAGGTACGCTTACCATTGCTGATGGAGCAAGTCTCACCGCCACAGGTGCCGGTATTATGGAGGTTAGCGGAGTAGTGTCTGCAGCAGGTGCCAATGCCCTGATTATTGGAGAAGATGCAACGCTCAAGATTACCAATGCAGATGCGGCAAAGGCTCTGATGAAAAACAGTTCCGTGGCAAACAACGGCACTCTTGAGCTTGGTGCTGATGTAACTATCGGCACGACCGCCGATTCTTCTACAATAGGCGGTACTCTGCTCATTAAGGGGCACACGTTGTCTCTCGGAAACGCAGAGGGCCAAGAGGCATCCATTCACAGCTTCTCTTCCATTCAGTTGGACAACGGCATCATTTCTTTCAACAACAAGCAGGATAACCTGCAGAATCTGGGGGTGGCTAAGGACAAAACCGGTGTTATCAGCGTTTATGACATGGGCCAAGATGGCGCTGCCTTGGTGTTGGATGGGACGACAAACATCAATGGCACGCTGACCATTCAGAATGAGTGGAACGCCCAGTTCGACATCAAGAAATTGGCCGGTAGCGGGACATTGAACATCAAGGGAACCAACGGCGCCGAATCCAGCCGCCAGGCTGCTACATATACGATTGGAAGCGTTGAAGGTGGTTTTGCGGGAACCGTTAACATCATCAACAGCAGCGCTACTGTTAAACTCGCCGATGGCGCGAAACTCGGTTCGATGGAAATCGGTCCGGGTTCTTTGCTGGTGGATACCGGTGTTACGGCAACGATTGGCAACCTGAAGGTGAGAGACAACAGAGATGCCACCATTACCGTGAACGGCGCACTTAATGTGACCCAGATGGTAACTATCGGTGCCTTGAAGACTCTCAGCATCAATTCCACGCAGGATGGCGGAGCCAAGACTCTTACCACCACCACCTTGGGATTTGACAATGTTGATGCAAAGATTTCCTTGCAAGGCGTGAAGTTGGTTGTGAATGACGCAGCCACAGCAGGAACAATAGATCCCCACAATACCAATCGCGGCCTGATGACTGTGGGCTCCGGTGCAAGCTTGGAGCTGAATGGCGGTGTCCAGTGGAACACCAGTGACAGCAAGTGCGCTGATTTGGTGATTGAGAACGGCGGTGCCGTGAGCGTAGCAGCCGGCACAGGAAACAAGATTCGCAACATTACGCTTAACGCCAGCGGTGGCGCAATCACGTTCTCCAACAGCACCAATACGGTGGCTTCCCTGTCGGTGGCTGCTCCTGCTCAGGGTGCTACCACGAGCGTAACAATCGCTTCCGATGCAACGCTGACCATCAACGGCGGTTCCCTTTCCAACGCCATCACCAACAACGGCACGCTGGTCTTCGGTGGTGATATCACCGCATCAGGCCTTACGGTGAACAAGGGTTCTTCCGGTCTTATCGATGTGAACGACAAGACTGACAGCGGCAATGGTTTCGAGACTACCTCCGGTGATTACATCACCATTGTCAACAACGGAACGGAGGCTACTCTGACTCCCGCTGGCCACAAGGTGACCCAGGATAGCGTGGAGTACACCATCCAGGCGGATGGCACAGCCGTTGCCGCAGGAGGCACCACGGATTACATGAACTACTACCAGACCAACGGAGAGGTCGCTACGTCTGCCATTACGGCGTATGCGACTGATCATGGTAAATTCTGCATGTACGCCTACGTGTCCGACACCGGTGTTCTCAATGTGGATAATGCAATGGCATTCATTGGAGCTGATGGCGGTACAGTCAATTTCGTCGAGGGCGCCGATGTCATGTACTTGACAGTTGTCAATGATGCCGTTGTTTCCGGTCTCAAGGACTACTCCATCATGCAGATTGAAGCCGGCAAGACGGCTACAATGACGGACGGCATCACCGCTGGAGATGTTGTCTTCAGCTCTGAGGAAGGCGGCGTGAAGGTGACCAACACCAACGCCGGAGAAGATGCGGATATCACCTACAGCATAGATGAGACTGCGGCCCAGGTGACCGCCGAGACGATGACAGTGGTCGGCACGGAGGAAGTTGTTGTCAGCAACAGCTTGGTCGTTGGTGAAATCGTCAACAATAACGCCGAAGGCCTTCTCCTGCTCGGTAATGTGGCTGACGGGGTGACGCTTACTGCCGCTGACGGTTATATCACCCTGGCTGGTCAGACTACCAATACGCTCAGCGTGGTGGACCTCACAATTGCCGCCGGTAAGACGGTGGAGTTGATTGATGGGGATCTGACCGAGGGTACAATTACCGTAACCGACACTCTGACTGGCGGCAGCGCCACGCTGCTTGCGAACCTGACGCTGGTTGGCGGTGCCAAGCTGGATGTGAACGGCGGCCATGTTGCCGGCGGCGACATGAACGCGCTCACACTGGGCAGCATGCTGACCTTCGACTTCTCCGAAAATCAGCTGGTCAACTTGGATGACGTTACCATTGCAGCACTCAATCAACTGGCTGAAGGTCAGTACCTCGACCTCATCGTTGCCGCAGAAGGAACGCAGCTTGACTACGCCGGAGCCCAGACCGGTATGAACTACGACGACTTGTTCAGCCGTGTTGGCGGTGTTGAGGGCATTTACACGGTGTACGCTCACGGTGATGCCTTCGGCCTTGTCAAGGGCAGTCAGGTACCTGAGCCGACGACGGGCACGCTGAGCCTGCTGGCACTGGCTGCGCTCGCCGCCCGCCGCCGCCGGAAGTGAGGCAAAGAAAGATTCCCAACTCAAAAAAAGAAGTCGTAATCTCAATTGAGTTCGGTTGGGGCTGCCCGGAGCAATCCGGGCAGCCCTTTTGGGGTACGACCGACGCGATACGCGAGCCGTGGAGAAAAGCATTGCCGTTCCGTAAGGATTGTCGGCAACCACGCCCGAAGCCTATTCGGCGTATTCCACGCTGTCCAGGTAAAGGCCTGCGGCGGGGGCGCCGTAGCGTGTTTTCTCTCCCAGGGGCTCGGCGAGCATGGAGTGGAGCTCCTGCAGGGAGGCGCGGCCCAGGGCCACTTGGTGGGCGGTGCCGATGAGGAGGCGCACCATGCGGTACATGAAGCCGTTTCCGCGCAGGCGGATGCGCAGCAGGTCTCCCTTGCGTTCGCAGGTGGCGGAATAGATGGTGCGCAGGTAGAAATCTGCGGGCGGGTCCTGGGGCTCGTTGCCGCGGTTGGCGGCGAAGCGGCGGAAATCATGCCCGCCCACATAGCACTGCACCGCCTGCGCCATGAGCGCTTCATCCATGGGCTGGGGGCGGTGCCACACGCGGCCAGCCAGGAAGGGGGAGCAGACGGGTGCGCGGTTGATGATGTATTCGTACGTTTTGGCGGTGGCGGAGAAGCGCGCGTGAAACCCCGGTTCTGCGGGCAGCACATCCAGGATGCGGATGGCGGCGGGCACGTTGGCGTTGATGGCGGCCAGCCAGTTCTGCGGGGTGAGGGAGCAGTCCTCCGGCACATCCACATGGAAATGCTGGTTGCGCGCGTGCACGCCGGCATCTGTGCGCCCTGCGGAGGAAATGCGCAGGGATGCGTGCAGCACGTTCTCAAACGCGGCCTCGATGATATCTTGCACGGTGTTGCCGCCGGGCTGGCTCTGCCAGCCTTGGAAGGGCTCTCCGTTGTAGGCGCAGGTGAAATGCAGGCGCGGCATGGCGTTCACGAAAAAAGCCGCAGGCTCCGTTCTCCGGAAACCTGCGGCCTTGGTAGAAAAGGGGATTGCGGATTCCGCGCTTACACGTCGATGTCCTCGCCGCCCTCGTCGGAGTCGCCTTCATCGGCGGCATCGTCACCGGCGGGCTCTTCGTCGGCAGCGGGCTCCTCGTCCGTTGCGGCGGGCGGCACATCGTCATCGGCAGCGGGCTCCTCCTTGATATCCGGGGTGCTGTCTGCATCATCCGCAGCGGCGGGCTCGGCGGCGGAGGCGTCATCCTCCTCAGCGGCGGGAGCCTGCTCGGCGGGCACTTCCACGAGCTCCTCCGAATCCCAGTAGGCACCGCGCTCCTCCACGTCTGCCACATAGGACAGGGCGGCCACCAGGGCATCCGAGCCGTAGCACTCTGCAAAGGCGGGCGGGTTGTTGTTCTGGCGGGAAGTGGGGTTCTTCATGTACTCGTTGCCCTTCTTGAGGGTCTCGGAAGGCTTGCCGTCCGCGCCCACGCCGGCATTGGCGCCCACGGTCTGCAGCAGGCGGGTGTCGTCGATATCGCCATCAGAGGTGGTGACGGGCTTGCTGGCGCGCACGCGGCCAATTTCCTTGGCCAGGGCGGTAACAGCCGCCACATAGTCTGCGGGGCCGCCCTCCTCCAAGGGCTTCACGCTGTCAGCCAGCGGATTGTAGTTGAGGCTGAGCACCTGCGCGGAGGCATCCTGGAAGCGCTTGTTGAGCACCTTCACGCGGGGTGCGGCAGCTTCTGCAGTGGTGTAATCCGTCACTTTCTGAAGCTCTGCTGTAAGGTCTTCAGCGAGCTGCTGCGCGGATTCCGTCTCCTTTTGGCAGGAGGTGAAGAGGCCCATGGCAAGCATGGCGCAGGCGGGGATGAGAAGAATTCGTTTCATGGAAAGATAGAGTCTACGCTAAAATTATCAGGAATTGCCCCGCATGTCAAGGTAAAGTGCGGGGCTTGCGAAAAAAAAATCATTCGGCGGGCGGGGTGTCCGGCAGGAGGTCTGCATAGATGCCCGGGGAGGACTTGGGGATTTCCATGGCGTCCACCCACTTCTTGTAGAGCTCCACGGGGCCTGCGCCGCCGAGGATGCCGTATGCGAACCCCATGTTGCGCAGCTGCTCCAGCGCGGTGACCATGAGGGCCTTTCCCACGCCGAGCCCGCGGGCCTTTTCCCCCACGCCCATGGGGCCGATGAAGCCGCGGGCGGTGGTGTCGTAGCAGACGAAACCGATGATTTCCTTGTTGCGCGTGGCAATGAAGCAGCCGATGGGCTGGTGGCCCATGGCCACCTTGCATTCGCTCACCCACTTGGGGCTGAAGTTGCGCTGCACAAAATCAATGAGGCAGTGGCGCTCATACGGGTTGCAGAGGCGCAGGAGCACGCCTTTCTCGGCCAGTGCGGCGCGCAGGGGAGCGCCATCCGGCAGGTCGTAGAGCCGTACTAACATGTCTATCATAATCTTTTCAAGAAGTATGCTTGTTCGCAGAAAAAGGGCGGAACCCCGCGGGGGCGGGGCTCCGCCGGATAATGAACGGAAACGCGGCGGGTTACTTGGCGGGTTCCTCTGCAGGCTTGTCCTCCGCCGGCTTGTCGCCTTCCTTCTCCGCATCGGCAGCGCGGTCCTTGGCGGTGTTGTAGTAGCTTTCCGCCAGCTTGTCGATCAGCGGGTCCTTGCCGCCCATGTCGTACACGTTCTTCATCATGAATGCGAGAGACACGGCATCGCGGAAATCGGCGGAGGCGCCGTTCCAGGCGGAGGCGCTGAGCACCCTGCTGTTCTTGGCAATCTGCTCCGGCACACCGGGCATGGCGGCCAGGATGTGGAGACTGCGGATGAGGGCGTCCTCCTGCATGGGCCAGATGTTGCCGTGCACGCTCACCACACACTGGCAGAAGTTGTCCACCGCCTTGCTGGCGTCCGCCTTGTTCTCCTCGGAGATTTCCTTCTGCAGCTCGGCTTCGGTCAGCTTGGCGGAGTACACGATGCCCAGCGCATAGCGCAGCCAGGCGTAGGTCTCTGAATCCATGGCGCTGACCTTGCCCTTGATGAAATCGCCCACCTCGGTCTTGAGCGCGGCGAGAGCGGCCTGGTCACCCTCCTTCACGCCGGCCATAATCTTGGCGGCCTGGTAGCGCAGCTTGTCTGCAGAGGTGAGCTTGGTGGCACCGGGGAACGCTCCGGTGAGGGCGGGCAGGGCCCCCCAGTCCATCATGCGCACGGCGCAGTTGAGCTCCGCCATGGCGGCGGTGGTGGCGGGGTTGCCGGGCAGCCCGGCGTAGGCAATGTACTTCATGCGGCAGTCCGCCAGCTTCTTGCGGGCACTGGCCAGCTCATCGGAGCGGTACTCCGTGAGCGCGGCGGCCAGGTCCGGCGGCGTCATCATGTAGAACACCTTGCAGCCGGCCGCGGGCTGGGAAAGGATGGTATCCGTGCCCTTCTGCTTGTAGAGGTAGTTCTCACCCTGTGCGCCGACGAGCTCCACGGCGCCGAGCTTCTGCGCGCTGTTCTGCACCACGGCGGTCACCTTGGCGGCACCGGGTTGCTGGGCATAGGCGAGCATGGAGCCGGCCGCTGCGGCGAGCGCAAATCCAATCGTCTTGTAGGTCTTCATAGTCTTGAGATATGGTAGGGGTTATTAATTGTTGTCGAGTTTGCGCTGGAAGTCCTTGTTTTCCTTGTCCTCCCTCTGCACGGCCAGGTCTGCGCCGTATTCAGCGACCTTGGCGACAACCTTGTTGTAGGCGTCGCGGTCGCCGGCGGTCATCTTGTCCTCCAGCTTGGAGCGCTTGATGAGGTTGACGTAGTTCTGGCCGGTGTTCCAGGCGGTCCAGCGGTCGGAGGCCTTGAAGTCGCCCTTGAGACGGTCACCGGAGCTCGGGGTGTTGCGCTTCCAGAGGATTTCCATGGAAGCCACGCAAGCGGGCGCGGAGAAGCCAATCTGGTTGCGGTTCTGGTTGAACACGTTCATGTAGGTGAGCAGTGCGTTCTTGGGGTCTCCGCACTGGTCGTACGCCTTGCCGAGCAGCATCATCATCTGCAGGCGCTCCTTGTTGTTGCCGCGGGTGTTCTTGAGGTAGAGCGCGGCGGCATCCCTGGCCTTCTCATAGTTTCCTGCGCGGGAGTAGAGCTGTGCCAGGCCCTCCATGGCGGGGATGGTCTGGGTGGTCACAGGCCCGGAGGAGGACTGCTCGTAGAGGGCGATAGCCTGCTTCTGCTGGTCCGCGTTCTTGGAGAAGCCGAGTGCGCGGGCCTTGCCGAGGGTGGCCTCCGCCACGCGGTCGCGCCGGCGGTTGATCACCGAGTCGTAGTAGGAGATGGCCATGTTAATCTCGTTCTGCTTGGTGGACGGGTCGTCGAAGCGGGCAACGTAGTTGACCAGGTAGTCACCCACCTGAACGGCAATGTAGCTGGTGAGGTCGTCCGGCTTGAAGGTGTTGGTCATGTCGCGGAAATCGCGCTCCACCTCCGCTGCGAGGGCGTCATGCTTGGCGGGATCGTTCTTGATGTTGGCCAGTTCCTGGTTCTTGGCGCTGATGAGGGCCATGCGCAGGATGGCGTTGGTGTACTTGTCCGCCGGGTCGATTCCGGAGAAGTCCTTGAGCAGGGCAGCGGTGTCCTTCTCGGGGATGGCCTCCTTGTACTTGGCGGCGCCGGCCATGTACTTGTCGATGTACGTGTTGATGGCCTTTTCCAGCTCGGGGTTGGACTTGCCGGCCTTGAAGGCGCAGTTGGCCTCACGCACAATGATGTTGCGCAGGCCATCCAGCGCGGTCTTGTAGGCTTCCGCATCTGCGGCGCGGCTCACGCGCAGGCAGGCGGCCGGCAGCGAGTACACGCAGCCTTCGTAGTCCGCCTCGCTCCAGTAGCGCTGGTTGTAGCCCTGCACGCGCTTGGCAGTGGCGTCTGCATCCTCACCCTCCAAGGGGATTTCCGGGCCGTAGGAATCCAGCCAGAAGAGGGCGTTGGCAAAGACGATGTCTTCCTTCTTGCCCTTTTCATCCATGCGCTTCTTGGCGTTCTCCGCGCAGCGCTCCAGGATCTTGATGGCCTCCGGCTTCACGGATTGGTCCGTGTCTGCCACCAGGATGGCCGCGGCCTGCAGGTCCGCATTGGGGGCGAATTCGCCGTCCGGCCAGTGCTGCACGATGGTCTTGCAGTGGTCGAGCGCCTGGGCGTTGAGCTTGACAGCCTCCGCTTCCTCTGCCTGGCGTGCCAGGCGGGTCAGGCATTCCACGGCGGCGTAGTGCATGTTGGGGGAGAGGGAGTTCTCCTTCAGGTCGTACTCCGGGTGGCGCTGCTTGTAGCGCTTGAACACCTCCAGGGCAGAATCCAGGTGCTTGCCGTCGGTGCTGGCGAGCTTCATGTGGCTGTCCATGAGGTAGTAGAAGGTCGTCATGTTGTAGTACTTGGCCTTGTCCGGCTTGAGGGTGCCCTTGCCGCTGGCCTCCAGGCTGCCGCTCTTGAGCAGCTCCTCCGCCTTGGTCACCACCTCCTCGTAGTTCTTGAGGTTGTGGAGCGCGGCGATGATGGCGAACTGGGCAGACACGTAGTACTGGTTGGTAGGCTCATCCTTGAAGAGCTTCAAGACCTCCTCGGAAGCGGGGATGACGCCCTGCCAGTCCTTGTCCTTGAGCAGGCGGCCCATTTTGTTGACAGCGATGTTCTTGGCCTTGTCGCCGCCGATCTCATTGTCGTCGCCCGGCACCTTCTGGATGTAGTTGTCTCCGGCTTCCTGGTCGCCCGTGGCGTAGCAGAGCTGAGCCAGCTGGAAGTAGTTGTTGCCGAGCATCTCCACCGTCTTGTTGTCCTTGTCGGTCTGCACCTGCTTTTTGTAGCGGTCCACCAGGATCTGGTAGCCGGCCTTGGCCAGGCGGTTGGACTGCATGGTGAGGGCCATGTTGGCGGTGGTGAGCACGGCGTAGCCGTCCAGGTCGCGGTGTTCGGCATCCAGCTTCTTGTAGGTTTCCGCAAGCTTCTTGGGATGCTCCGGCACCATGCGCGCGCCGGTTCCGGAATCCGTGAAGGGCTTGGCGCTCTTGCCGAATGCCTTGACCTGCGCGGACAGTGCGGTGCGGATGCTGACCATATCCGGCACCAAGCTGAAGAGGCAGTTGGCGGAATGGGCGGCCTCCGCGGCGGTTGCCACGTCATTTGCCTTCATGGCCTTGTCTGCGGCCATGGTAGCCTTGATGCCGTTGTTGAGGAACTTGTCTGCATAGCGTGCGGCGCGGGCGGGCTCCATGTTGTAGCTGGCGGGGCTGGTGGAAATGATCTTGTAGACCCAGCCGGCGGTTTCCGGGTGCTCCATGGCAATGCGGGCCACGGTGTTGAGTCCGGTCATGGCCAAGTCATCCGGCAGCTTGCCCTTGGCGCTGCGGGCCTTCTCCAGGTATTCTCCGGCCTTCTTGAAATCCGGCGTGGGCTGCAGCATGTATGCCTGCACCAGCATGAAGCAGACGCGGCCGTCCAGCTTCATCTTCTTTTCCAGCGCGCTCACCTTGTTCTTCTGCAGCATGCCGTAGTAAGACTCCAGCAAGGGGATGGACTCCACCAGCTTGTTCTTGTCTCCCTCCTTCTCTTCCGTGCCGCTGCCGAGCATGTACAGGCAGTAGCCCTGCTGGAGGATGCTGAAAGTCTTGCGTGCCTCGAAAAGCTCGTACTGCTTCTCGGCGTTGACCTTCACGGAATCCATAAAGGCCTTTTCAGAGAAAAGCTTGTTCTCTGCGTATTCCTTGTACATCTTGGCGGCGCCTTCATAGTCGCCGGCCTTGTAGAGCGTGTCCGCCTTCTCCCATACATAGAACGGGAGCACCCAGCGGAACTGCTTGGCTATGGTGGAGCTGGAGTCGCTGAACTTGGTGATAATCTTGTCACACAAGTCCACGGCATCCTGCACCTTGCCGGCGGAGGCAAGATCCTGCACCTGCTTGAGGGAGGAAACGGGGTCCTGTGCCTGGCAGACGACGGGCACGGAAAGGGCCAGTGCCGCCAGCACGGAAGTTGCGGTAATGTGGTTGTTCATCATAGTGGGGATAATGTTGTTGAAGTCTTTCGCGAATAAAGGAGGGGAGCTGCGGTGTGCTGCCGCCTGGCTCCCCTCCCCTTATAGTTGTTGAGGTTTCGGGTTGCTTTATTCCTCTCCGGCGGTGGTGTTCAATCCAACGGTGTGGATGTCCGCCTCGGCGAGTGCTGCCATCACGTCCACGATACGCTGCTGCGGAGCCTTGGCATCACCCATCACCATCACGATGGGGGTGGTGTCCGCTGCCTTGGCCTGGTCGTTCAGCGCCTTCAGGGACTCCACGAGGGTGTCCATCTTGCGCTGCTCGCGGAAAGCGGCGGTCTTGGGCTTGGCGGTGGGATCGTACGGGCCGCCCACGGTCATATCGCCGTTCCAGATCACGGAGCCGTCGGCCGTTACCTTGATGCGGCCGGGTTCCAGCGGGGGCGGCGTGCTGCTGGTGGTTTCCTGGGCGGGGATGCTCATATCGAGCTTCTTCTCGCTCACCAGGGAGGTGGCCACCAAGAAGTAGATCAGCAGCAGGAAGCAGCAGTCAATCATGGAGGAGATGTTCATCTCCGGATCTTCCTGCGCCTCTGTCTTGATTTGCTTGTGTCTTGCCATAGTCGCTTGTCTATTGCGGGTTCTTTACTTGGCGGGAAGCGTGCCGAACACCAGGTTGGACACACCGGCGGCCGCCGCGCAGCGGATGGCCTTGCAGGTGCGCTCCCACGGGGCGTCCTTGTCGCCGCGCAGGTATATCTTGATGTCCTTGTCCTCCATCTTCTTGGCCTTGTAGCGTTCCTTCTCCTTGGTCACATACTCGGTGAGGAGGTTGCCCTCGTCCTCGGTGTAGCCCACGTTCTTGGTGTTGTCGGAAACGCCCCAGATGACGCCGGACTTGCCCTTGTAGTTCTTGCGGAACTTCTCCTGGGCCTTGGCATCCATCTTGTCGTAGTCCTTGAAGATGTTGATGACGATGCAGCCCTTGGCGTCCTTCATGTCATTGCATGTGATGGCGCTGGGCATCTTGACGCTGGGGTCCTTGGAGACGGTGATCTGGGTGGCGTTCACCACGAAGAAGATGAGCAGCAGGAAGCAGCAGTCAATCATGGGAGACATGTTGACCTCTCCCTTGATTTCATCTTGGTCTCTAGCGCTTTTCTTACCCATGATAGTAGAATTGGCTTGTGTTCTCCCGCCGCCGGCGTGCGGCGGCGGGCCTCACTCGAAACAGGCCTTAAGCCTGCACTTCCTCAGCGCCGCCCTCAATGGCCGCCTCCTCGCCTTCCACATCCAGGCCCTCCGGGATACGGGCGAGCTGGGCTTCGGCGTTGATGACGTTGATGGAGGTGTTGACCATCTCTTCCACGGCGTTGATGCAGGAAGCCTCCAGCGCCTGGGCCTTCTTCTTGAACATGAAGAACGCGGGAATGGCGATAATGGAGATGATCAGACCCCAGAAGGTGGTGAGCAGTGCCACGGAGATGGATCCTGCAAGGTCGCTCGGGTCGGCCTGGCCGGTGGTGGCCAGCACGGCGAATGCCTCAATCATGCCCTGCACCGTACCGAACAGGCCGATGGAGGGAGCGATGGAGCCGGCCAGTGCCAGGATGTCCACGTACTTCATCGTCTGCGGACGCTCGTTGGCGGTGAAGTCTGCGATGGCGTCCTCGATGCTGTCCTTGCCCAGGTCCTCGGTGCGGTTGGCATCAATGTTGGGCAGGGCGTAAGCCACCAGGCGGCCCAGGTAGGTGGGGCTTTCCGTGGCGAGCTTGATGGCGGACTGCACACGGCACTCGCCCATGAAACCGATGAGCTGCGTGCGGAGGGCCTCCGGGCAGAACTTCTCATCCTTGAGCAGCTGGTAGCAGTACACGATGAGGAAGATGGTCAGACCCAGCAGCAGCACCAGGGGAATCATGGTCCAGCCACCATCCATCACCCACTTGTCGAGCATGGTTTTCTTGGTGACTTTCGCTGTCTCTTCCTGAGCCCAGGCGGAGGATGCGATCGTAGCGGCGGCAAGCATTCCGAAGGTGAATGCACGGACGGCGAATCGAGAAATCATGTTTTTCATAAGTTCGTACGATTGGTTAGGTTTTCAGAATTGACGCTCTTCATTTAACCAAATCCTCCCGCTTTTGCAAGCATGTTTTTCTGAAATGGGCAAATTTTTTTGCTGTGGGCGCGGGCGGCGGGGTCCCGGCACAAAAAAAAGACCACCGGCTGCAAGGCCGGTGGTCCCGATAAGAATGAAGACAAAGGTTTACTTGCACTTGCCCTTGGTCTGCCACACCTTGACGGGGACATACTGCTGCGGGGCGGGCGTATCGCAGTTGCCGGGCAGCGGACGAAGCTTGGGCATGGGCTGGGACTGGCAGCAGCAGGAGCTGAAGCTGACAGCGCATACAACGGAAAGAATGAGAGTGATTGCTTTCATGAAAGTAGGACGTTTAATGCTTACGCTGCACATTAGAGCAGAAATCCCCCCCGCAGTCAACCAAAAAAATCACCGCGCCGCGATTTTATTTTCACGCGTGGTGGAACCCGTGCCGCAGAAAAGCCCGCAAACGCAGGCGTGGCGGGCATTCCGCAGGCATGCGGCACCATAGCCCTTGACCCGGTGGGGCAAATGCGCTAGACTGGCGGCAACATGACAGAGCAAGCAACATACAAGGTGGCTGATATCTCCCTGAAGGACTGGGGGCGCAAGGAAATCACCATGTCGGAGTTCGAGATGCCGGGCCTCATGGCCTGCCGGGAAAAGTACGGCCCGCAGCAGCCGCTGGCGGGCGTGCGCATCACGGGCTCGCTGCACATGACCATCCAGACCGCCATCCTCATTGAAACGCTGGTGGCGCTGGGCGCGGAGGTGCGCTGGGCCAGCTGCAACATCTTCTCCACCCAGGACCACGCCGCCGCCGCCATCGCCGCTGCGGGAGTGCCCGTGTTCGCCTGGAAGGGCGAAACCCTGGAGGAATACTGGGAGTGCACCTGGAACGCGCTCTGCCACAAGGACGGCCTGGGGCCGCAGCTTATTGTGGACGACGGCGGCGATGCCACGCTCCTGCTGCACAAGGGCTATGAGATGGAAGAGGGCGACACGTGGGTGGACAGCCCCGCCGAGTCTGCGGAGGAAGGCGTCATCAAGGCCCTGCTCAAGCGCATTGCCAAGGAGCAGCCGGGCGTGTTCCACCGCTGGATGCCGGAGCTTGCCGGCGTGTCCGAGGAAACCACCACCGGCGTGCACCGCCTCTACCAGATGGAGCGCGACGGCCGCCTGCTCGTTCCCGCCATCAACGTGAACGACTCCGTCACCAAGAGCAAGTTCGACAACCTGTACGGCTGCCGCGAAAGCCTGACGGACGGCATCAAGCGCGCCACGGATGTGATGGTGGCGGGCAAGGTGGCCGTGGTGTGCGGCTACGGAGACGTGGGCAAGGGCTGCGCGCAGGCGCTGCGCGGGCTCGGCGCCCAAGTGGTGGTGACAGAGGTGGATCCCATCTGCGCGCTGCAGGCCGCCATGGAGGGCTACCGCGTGCTCACCGTGGAGGACACCCTCGGCTGGGGAGACATCTATGTGACCACCACCGGCAACTGCGATATCATCACCCTGGAGCACATGGAGAAAATCAAAGACCAGGCCATCGTCTGCAACATCGGCCACTTCGACAACGAAATCCAGGTGGCGCGCCTGCAGGGGCGGGAGGGCATCAAGTGCACCAACATCAAACCGCAGGTGGATATGTACACCTTCCCGGACGGCCACAGCCTGTACCTGCTGGCAGAGGGGCGCCTGGTGAACCTGGGCTGCGCCACGGGCCACGCATCCTTTGTGATGAGCAACAGCTTCACCAACCAGGTGCTGGCGCAGATGGCCCTGTGGAAGGACCGCGCCACCGCCAAGCCCGGCGTGCAGGTGCTGCCCAAGGTGCTGGATGAGGAAGTGGCGCGCCTGCACCTGCAGAAGCTCGGCGTGCACCTCACCACGCTCACGCAGAAGCAGGCGGATTACCTGGGCGTACCCGTGCAGGGGCCGTTCAAGAGCGAGTTCTACCGCTACTAAGGCAGTGTTTGCGGATTTGGCAGAGGCGCTGGACTGGCTGTACGCCACGCAGGCCTTCGGCATCAAGCTGGGGCTGGGGGGCATGCGCCGCCTGCTGGAGGCCTGCGGCGTGAGCACGCCGCACGCACGGGTCGTTCACGTGGCCGGCACCAACGGCAAGGGCTCCACCTGCGCCTTCGCGGAATCCGTGGCGCGCGCCGCCGGATACGCCACGGGGCTCTTCACCTCGCCGCACCTCGTGGCCTTCAATGAGCGCATCCGCGTGAACGGCGCGGATATACCGGATGCGGATGCCGCGCGGCTCATCGGCCAAGTGAAGGAGACCATCGCGGATTGGGAAACGCCGCCCACCTTCTTTGAGATTGTGCTGGCGGTGGCCATGCTGTACTTTGCGGAGCGGGAGGTGGATATCATCATCCTGGAAACCGGGCTGGGCGGGCGGCTGGACGCCACCAACGCCGTGCCCAAGGATGTGGCCGTCATCACCCCCGTGGGTATGGACCACATGCAGTACCTGGGCAACACGCTCTACGAGATTGCCGGGGAGAAAGCCGCCATCCTTTCCTGGCACCGCCCCGCCGTGTGCGCGCCGCAGCAGCCGGAGGCCCTGCGCGCCATTCACGAGGCCGCGCAGCGCATGGACACGGAATACCGCATCATCAACACACCATGCGAGCTGCCGCTGGGCCTGCGCGGCAGCTACCAGAAGATGAACGCCGCGCTGGCGCTGGCCGCACTGCATGCGCTGCCGCACTTCCTGTGTTCCGCAGAGGAGGAGGCGCGCGGCCTGGCAGAGGTGAAATGGCCCGGCCGCTTTGAGGAAATCCTGCCCGGTGTCATTATGGACGGCGCGCACAACCCTCCCGCCATCCGCGTGCTTGCGGAAACCTGGCGCAGGGAATTTCCCGGCGCCAAGGCGCGCTGCATCTATGCCGGCTCCGCAGACAAGGCGCTGGATGAGGTCGTCACGCTGCTTTCCCCGCTGGTGGGGGAGTGGGTGCTGCCCCCGGTTCAATCCCCGCGCATCATGCCGCAGCAGGAGCTGGCGGAGAAGGTGCGCTCGCTCAGCGCCGCGCCTGTCTCCACGCCGGCCACGCTGGAGGAAGCCATGCAAAACCTTTCCCCCGGCACGCTGATTTGCGGCTCCTTCTTCCTGTTGGGAGAAGCCAAGGCCATTTTAGCCAACCGCCCGGACTACCGCTCCTCCAAGCAGTGATTTGGCCTTCGCACGCATCCCACACCCCGCCACATGTGTCCCAATGATTTTTGTAAAACTACGAATTCGTGTGGTGGGGAGGATAAAACGCAAGGCGCGTGGCGAAGGCGCCGAGACGTGCAATGGGATAGCGGAGCCACCCCGCCGTTCGTCACGCTGAGGCGTGACCGAAGCAACCCCGCTCTGCGGGGTGGATGACGTCTCCGGTTGCACATCTCTGGCCGTCTTTACTGATAAAATTCAAAGAGGGGGGCAATTTTGGGCGATTTCCCTAACGATTGCCCATCAAATCGCTGAAAAACAAGAATTCATTTATTGGGACACATGTGACGCCCCGCCGACTTTTTAACTTGGATTTCCATGCTGTGCGTGATAGAGTGGAATATCCAGCGAATCACAAGGGAAGAATGGCAAAACGCAAACAGAATGAACTCGTGCCCAGTTCAACCGCCGAGTATTTGACCTATGTGGCCTCTGTGGGCGGCATCAGGGAGAATATGGAGGTGCGGTATGAGGATGAAAACATCTGGCTTACACAGAAGATGATGGCCGAGCTCTACGGGGTGGATGTCCGCACCATAAACTACCACATCCTGAAAATCTTCAAGGATTCCGAGCTGGAGCGCGGTCCAGTTATCCGAAAATTTCGGATAACTGCCGCAGACGGGAAGCAGTATCTTGCCCAGCACTACGCTCTACAAATGGCTATTGCAGTGGGATTCAAGGTGAATTCCGAGAGCGCGGTCCAATTCCGGAAATGGGTGAACGGCATTGCTCACACATACACCATCAAGGGCTGGGTGATGGATGACGAGCGACTGAAAAACGGCACTCTGCTCTCCGACCGCTACTTTGAGGAGCAGTTGGCGCGAGTCCGCGAAATCCGCGCCAGTGAGCGCCGATTTTACCAGAAAATCACGGATATATACGCCACCGCTATCGATTACGACAGCACCGCCGAGGCCACCAAGCGCTTTTATGCCACCGTGCAAAACAAAATGCACTACGCAGTGCATGGCCACACTGCGGCAGAACTCATTGCATGCCGAGCTGATGCCACTAGAGAACACATGGGGTTGACCACCTGGCGCGATGCGCCGGACGGGAAAATCATCAAGACGGATGTGGCCGTGGCGAAAAACTACCTGACACAAGAAGAGCTGGGGCAGCTGAACCGCCTGGTCACCTCCTATCTGGATTATGCGGAAACCATGGCCATGCGCCACATCCCGCTCACCATGCATGATTGGGAAACTCGCTTGAGCGCATTCATCAATATGTTCGAGTATGGCGAATTAAAGGATGCCGGCAAGGTTAGCGCAGAAATCGCACGGCTGCATGCTGAGAGCGAATTCGAAAAATTCCGCATTATCCAAGACCGGCAGTTCCTGTCCGATTTCGACAAATTCCTTTTGGAGTTGGGAAATTCGTCCAAGCAGGACGGAAAAAGCCATTGACGCTGTCCTTGGTGGGCCTAATTTTTCAAAACAGCACCAATCCTTACAGTTCCTGCAGGTATTGCAGGTAGGCATCCATGGCCTCGGATGGGGTGAGCTCTCGCTCCGTTTCCTCCACAGCGGCCTTTTGCGGCTCTTCCTCATCCTTCTCCACCACGGCCACAGGCTGCGTTTTCTTGGGCTTGGGCCTCTTTTTCTCCCTCACCGCCTCCTTGGGCTGTTCCACTGCGGCCAAGGCACCGGGCCAGGTTGATTCCTCGGTGGGCCAGAGGGTGTCGAAATCGTCTCTTCCGGGGTCGTCGTTGCGCAGCAGCTCCTCATTGCCCAGCAGAATGCGCTTGTTTTCCGTGCGCACCACGCTCATGTGGATTTTTTTGTTCTTGTCGTCCTTCTCCTGCTTGTTCTCATGGACGTTTTTCCAGAAATCCTTGTCCATGGTGCGGTCGCTGTAGAAAATGTCCTCGCAGCCGATGAATTGGGCAATCATCTTGCTGGTGTTGCGGTCAATCTCCTTGCCGCCTTGGCCCATGCCCAGCTTGTCCGCCAGCTTTTCCGCCTTGTGGGAGTTCATGCTGCGGGCAGCGGGGCCCATGGCTTCCAGCACCTGAATCTTGCCGTCCGTGATGGGGAAGGCAATCTGGATGTTCGCGCCGCCCATCTTCCACAGGAAGGCGTCGTCCGTCACCTTGTCCGGGGAGAAACCGCCACTTGCGGCAACAAAGGCCAGACTGTCTCCGAGCGTTTTATCAAAGGCGCCGCCGTGTGAGCGGGCATGTCCCTCCACCGCGCCCTTGCAGAGGATGAAGGCGGCCGGGCGCTTCTTGTCACCGAAGAATTTGACGGTGGTGTCTTCCAGCTCCAGGGCCTGGATCAGTTTCTCTGCGAGCTTGGGATCCTTCGGCGGGTTGGGGTAGGCCAGCACGCCGATGATGGCATCTTTCTCCGTGGCAAACACGGCCACGCGTACACCGTCTATCACCAGGCACAGGTTGTGCCCCACGGCCTTGGAGTTGGGGAAGTCTCCCTGCGCTTCCGTGAGCGTGTGCGGCTTGGCAGACGCAGGCACGGCCAGGGCGGCGGCGGCAAGCCACGCCAGGGCAAGAAGCGCTTTGCGTCCGCTCTGCATCACTTCTTGGAGTAGGCGCGCATCAGGCGGGCAATGTACTTCTGCATCTCCGGCAGGTGCCGCTCAATGCTCTGCGCCAGCTTGAACTGGTTGCGTGCGCGGATGAGGTTGTGCTCCGGCTTGTCCGTGCGGAAATACAGGTCGCCGTCCAGGTAGTCCGTAAGGAAGCGCATGCCGATTTCCACGGTGATGAGCCAGCCGGCGAAGGCCAGGTTGTCCACCTCTGCCGGCACCAGGAACTTGTGCGCGGCATCCAGGTAGCCTTCTGCCAGGGATTCGAAGAACGGCAGCTGCATCTCCACCTTGGAAAGGTCCTCCTCATCTTCCTCCGCCACGCAGGTGGCCGTGCGAACCATGTCGCCGAAATCATACAGCACCAGCCCCGGCATCACGGTGTCCAGGTCAATCACGCACACGGCTGCATCCGTTTCGGAATCCAGCATCACGTTGTTGATCTTGGTGTCGTTGTGGGTGATTCGGGTGGGGATTTCGCCCTTGGCCTGCATATCCGTGAGGCGGCTGAACCTGGGGGCCCAGGAGCGCACGAGCTCCACCTCTGCGGCGCAGTTGGCGAGCCTGCCCTTGGGGTTGGCCTTGATGCTGGCCTCCAAGTTCTCATAGCGCTTGGGGGTGTTGTGGAAATCCGGGATGGACTCTTTGATGTCCTCCGGGTTCATGTCGCAGATGAGGTCCTGGAAGGAACCGAAGGCGAATCCGGCCTGGTAGGCCTGGCGGGTGTTCTCCACCACGTCGTAGGTGTGGGTGTCCTCAATGTTGTTGTAGCAGCGCCAGGTGCCGCCCTCTTCCGGAAGGTTGATGTAGTTGCGGCCGCCGCGGGCCGGGTAGAGCATGAGCGTCTGCCCGGCGGCGTTGCGGCGCCGCCGCAGCAGTTTCCAGGAGATGTGGCGCGTCACCTTCTCCACGTTGCGCATCACCTGCGCCGGGTCCTTGAAGACGTAGTCGTTGATGCGCTGCAGGATGTAGCGGTCCTCATGGCCGTCCTCCGTCTGGTAGCATGCGCGGTAGGTGGTGTTGATGTGGCCGTTGCGCAATTCCTCTCCGTAGAGGAAATCCCCGCTGATGGCGAATTGGTCGCCGATGCGGGCGATGCGCTTGCCGAGTTCGTCGTCTGTGTGGCGTTCAAGGGGCATGAATGTGAAAGGGGTGGGTTAATTCTCGGAATCGATAATCTGGAAGGAAAGCAGCTTGGGGGTGTCGCGCACGGGGTCTTTCACCACCACGGTAATCTGGGACTGGCGCTCGCTCACCACCATGGAGGAGGTCTTGATACGCTTGTATTCCGGCATGTTGCCGGCCTTGTACGCCAGGGCAAAGGCCATGGTCTTGCCGTCATCTCCGGAGACGGACCAGGAGTTCTTCGGGTTGATGCCGTCGCTCTTGCGGTAGGGGGAGAGCACGGTGTTCTTGGCATCCTGGAAGTCTCCCTTTTCAGAGGTGGTCATGCGGATGGGGTAGGGGGAGAGGTTGATGAGGTGCACGCCCTTCTTGGGGAAGTCCTTCTCCTTGAAGAAGAGCCCCTGCAGCACCTTGGAATCCTTGGAGGGAATCACAAAGCCGATCATCTTGGAGCCGGAGGGCACATCGTTGAGCACCAGGTCCGGGGGCGGCAGCTGGGCCTCCTTTTCCGCTTCGCTCTTGGCCCCGGCCAGGGCGGATGAGGGGTCGCTCTTCCAGAAGCGGATCTTGCCGTCCACCGCCGGTATGGGGCGGGAGGGCGTACGCGCGGCCACCACCACACTCACAAACTTCTTGCCAATCTGGCAGTAGAGCGGGCTGGGCAGCTTCTCCCCGGAGGGTGAGCACACCATCAGGCGCACGCCCTTCTTGGCGGCGGCTTCTTCTTTCGCGGCATCCTTGGCGGATGCCTTGCCGTTGTCAAAGCTCTCATCCTGGGCGCATGCGGGCTGCAGCACGGGAATGGCCGCCAGGGACAGCGCCAGGGCAAATGCGGATATCGTCTTCATTGTCATGGAATAAAGGGATGCCTTTTTCGCGGAAATTCTAACAAGCGCGCCCCCGCAACGCAAGAATAAAATTCAGGTCATTGACAATTGCCGCATGGCCGCAATTTTTTGTTAGGTGGCATAAAAAACCTTACGGCTTGACATTCTGCGCATGTGCGCGTATAAGGCGCGGCGCAATGGAGAAGGATGCCAAGTTGATAGCCTTGGAGACGCACCCGGTGGGGCGGCTCCTGCTCCAGTACTCGCTGCCGGCCATCATCGGCATGGCGGCCATGGCCGTCTTCAACATCGTGGATTCCATCTATGTGGGCCAGTGCTGCAATGCCTACGCCATAGCAGCCATTGCGCTCATCTTCCCGCTCATGAACCTCATTGGCGCGGCGGGCACCCTGGTGGGGCTGGGCAGCGCGGCGTCCGCCTCCATTTTCCTGGGGCAGCAGAAGTTCGAGAACGCCTTCCGCGTGCTGGGGCACTGCCTGGGGATGAGTTTCCTGCTGGGAGCCCTGGTGGGCTGGGTGCCTCTGCTGTGGATGGATGAAATTTTGGAGTTTTTCGGGGCAGACGGCGACACGCTGGAACCGGCGCGCGATTTCACCTATATCCTGCTGCTGGGCTGCCCGATAACATACTTCCTGTTCAACCTGAACCACCTGATGCGCGCCAGCGGCTACCCCAAGAAAGCCATGGTGAGCCTGCTGATAGCGCTGGTGGTGAACGTGGCTGCGGCGCACGTGTTCATCTACTGGCTGGGCTGGGGAATGACGGGGGCGGGCATTGCCACCATCGGCGCGGAGGCCGTGGCGCTTGTCTGGGTGCTGGCGCACTACTGCCGCAGCAATCACATCCTTCACTTCCGGCGCGGTATCTACCGCCCGAAACTCAAGATTGCACGCCGCATCTGCACCGTGGGTCTGCCGCCCTGCCTGCTCAACATTGTGGGTTGCGTGATTGTGGTGGTGTTCAACAAGCTCATCATCCAGTTCGACGGCCAGCTGGGCCTGGCCGCCTTCGGCATTGTGAACCGCGTGCTCTTCCTCTTCGTGATGGTGGTGCTGGGCGTGACCCAGGGCATGCAGCCCATTGCCGGGTACAACCTGGGGCTCGGCAACTATGCCCGCGTGAAAGCCGTGCTCTATCGCGCCGCAGCTGTCGCCGTGGGCATCACCTCCGTCGGCTGGATCATGGCGGAATTCTTCCCGGGCATCGTGGTCGCGGCATTTGTCAGCGCAGACGATCCCAACTACCGCGAGCTCATGGACATCAGCGTGCGCGGCATGCGCTACATGGCGCTCGTGTTCCCCATCGTGGGCTCCCAGATTGTCATCGGCAACTTCTTCCAGTCCATCGGGCGCCCGGTGATGAGCATCTTCCTGAACCTTTCCCGCCAATGCCTGGTGCTGCTGCCCTGCCTGCTCATCCTGCCGCGCTTCTTCACGGATGATTCCGGCATCTGGCTCTCCCAGGCCGTGTCCGATGCCTTCTGCGGCGTGGTGAGCATTCTGGTGATGCGCCGTTTCATCCGCCACGTGCTGGACAAGCAGGGCACCACTCCTTCCACCTGATACCATGAACAAGATACCCGTTCTCATAGCCACCCGCAACGCCCACAAGGCAAAGGAAATTGCGCGCATCCTCCCCGAGCCCTACGAGGTGCACACCATGGAGGAACACCCGGATATCCCGGATCCCGTGGAGAACGGTGCCACCTTTGCCGCTAACGCCGCCATCAAGGCGCAATCCGTTTCCGCACGCGTGCACGGCCTGGTGGTGGCGGATGATTCCGGCATCTGCGTGGATTTGCTCAACGGCGCCCCCGGTGTGATGTCCGCCCGCTTCAGCGGTGAGCACGGCAAGGACGACGAGAACAACCGCAAGCTGCTGCGGGAGCTCGCGGCCCTCCCCGGCCAGGCCCCGTACAAGGCCCACTACGCCTGCGCCATCAGCCTGGCGGAAGGCGGCAGGGAGATTGCCTCCTTCCTCGGCACCGTGGAGGGGCAGATCACCCTCAATCCCACCGGCACCGGCGGCTTCGGGTATGACCCCCTTTTCATCCCGGACGGCTTCAACTGCACCATGGCCCAGCTCACCCCGGAGCAGAAGGATTCCATCTCCCACCGCGCACGCGCCCTGCAAAAGCTCGCCCGATTCTTGGGGAAAAAGGGATAGTGGAGCCGCCCCGCCATCCCGTTGCTCATTACGAAAACCACCAAGATTCGCTTCGCGTACCATCCACCCCTTCACACAAATTCATAGGTTCCCAAAATTCATTGATACACGCGCGCACATGCCCCCTCTTACCGCCGGGCTGCCTATTTTCTTGACAGCCACCCTCCCGTAGCGTACCATGCAGCAAGGTTATGTGCCCAAACTCATACCAATACCTTGACTTTAGCATCAGGGAAATCCAACTCGTGAACTACCGCAAGTTCGATGCCTTGACGGTTACCCTGCACAAGCAAATCACTGCGCTGACTGCTCTAAACGGCGGAGGCAAGTCTGCCGTACTGCAAGCCTTGGCGGTGGGATGCGCGCATTTCGTGTACGGTCTCGGGATATATCCCGGCATTAGAAATGGGTTCTCTCCCGACGACCATATGCTGGTGCCGCAAGAAGGAATGGCCATGGTTCCAGCTCAGGGAGACATGGAAATACACTGCAAGGGCAGCATTTTGGGATGCGAGACTGAATGGAGCCGCGAACTCAGCCACAAGGTCAATGCGAAAACCCGCTACGGTAACGCCATAGTGCTCCAGCGAGCTGCTTCAGAGCTGCTGCATCAATCTGCAGACTTTGATTCCAAAGTATCTGATGTCTACCCCGTTGCCCCGGTTATAGCCTTCTACGACACCAGGCGCCTTGCGAGGGAAAGCCGGTTGACGGAAAAACGCAAACCTCAACAGCACAATAGATTTGAAGGATACGCTGACTGTCTTGCCTTGGGATCGTATATTCGCGTCTTCAAGAACTGGTTCAAGGGAATTTGTGCGCAGCTCTTGCAGGAAACGCCCGGCAGCCTACGACATGCAATGCTCAATAACCAGCGCAACATTGTGGACAACGCCGTGTCTAGCGCGCTGCGCCATGTACAGTGGAGCAATCTGAAATGGGATTTCATCAAGAATGACCTCACCTTGGAGCATCCAGAGACCGGCACACTGTGCTTTTCTCAACTCTCGGACGGCATTCAGAATGTGCTCAACATGGTGGCAGATTTAGCACACCGGGCAGTGCGTCTCAATCCCTGTGCCCCGCCAGACCTGCTGTCTCACATCAAAGGCTTTGTGCTCATAGACGAGGTGGACATGTATCTGCACCCGCAGTGGCAGCAGCAAATCATTCCGGTGCTGTGCACCATCTTTCCGTGCGTGCAATTCGTGATTTCCTCCCATTCCCCGCAAGTGTTAAGCACCCTGCGCAAGGAGCAGATACGCTGCATAGCCAAAAACGCAGAAAACCGCTATTCCGCCTTGGAGCCGCAGGTGAATCCCTATGCCAAAGCCTCCTCATCCGCTCTCGCCGGTGTGCTCGATACGCATTCCGTACCCACGTTGGCGGAGACCCCGGAAATCGAGCGCTTGGAAGCACTCTATGTGGCGGGAGAGGACGACCAGGCGGGCGACCTGCGCAAGGCCCTCTCAATGAGAGGCGTTGATATTCCGCAGGAGGATATCGATTTCTGGAGGTTCATTGCCGGCAAACAAAACCGTTGAGTATGCTGGAAATTACCCACAGCAACGAACCTGCCGGATTGAAAGCCTTTCGGGAACTCCTGCTCCGAAACGGCACCCGCATCACGCGTGACTCTTGGAAGAAATTCAGTGACTACGACCAAAATGCCTCCCGGCGGGAACTCAAACAAATACTCTTCCATCTTCAACACGGATGTTGTGCATATTGCGAGCGCAAGATACAAAAAACCGATTGCCACATCGACCACGTGGAGCCGCGGGGCAGGAGTGAGACAGAACATCTTACCCTCACCTTCTCAAACATGGTTATTAGCTGCAACAGCCAACTCACTTGCGGAACGAGCAAGCATCATCACCGGTTGCCCATTCAACCCCGGCCGGGCGCAAATGAGAACTTCCAGCTTATTGCAGACAGTGGCAAACTGCAACCTTCGCGGCATGATACTGCGGCTCATGCCAAATCATGCATTTACAATATTCTCAACTTGAACAGCCCCTACCTTTGCGAGGAACGCAGGCTTGCCGTCATACGCATCCGAAACAACATGCAACGCCTGAAAGAAATGGGGCTTGGCGATGAGATTGAAGCATATCTGTCCTTTGCGTGTCGGCCTGGCGTTTCCTATTCTCCCACCTTGGCGAATTTCTTTCGCATGTGATTGATGCGGGTATGACCCCCTTTTCATCCCGGACGGCTTCAACTGCACCATGGCCCAGCTCACCCCGGAGCAGAAGGATTCCATCTCCCACCGCGCACGCGCCCTGCAGAAGCTCGCCCGATTCTTGGCGGATAAGAGCTGCTAATTATTCGGCAACAGCGCATTGTGCATGAAACAGACCCTCCCGCCAGGTCTGTTCCCTGTCAAAAGTCCTTCGGAAAATGTGCAGTGCGGGCACAAAAGTCCATCGAGTTTTGTGATTTAACGGCACAAAAGTCGATGGACTTTTGCAAATTCTGCTTGACAAGGAGAGCGGCTTCGTCCACATTGGGGGTGCCATGGAGATGTACCGCAAAGGCATTGGGCAGTTGGAGCAATGGAAAGACCGCGCGCGGCGCAAGCCGTTGCTTCTGCTCGGCGCGCGGCAGGTTGGCAAGACCTGGCTGCTGCAGGAATTCGGTCGGCAATTCTTCCGGCAAGTGGCCTACTTGCGGTTTGACCGCAATGCCACGGCGCGGCGCTTGTTCGAGGAGAGCGGCTCAGATACGGCGCGGTTGCTGGAGCATCTCCAGGCGGAGCTGGGGCAGGCGGTTGTCCCCGGGGAAACGCTGCTGGTTCTGGATGAAATCCAAGAATGCCCTGCAGCGCTGAGCGCGCTGAAATACCTGTGCGAGGATATGCCGGGATTGCATGTGGCTGCGGCCGGCTCCCTGCTGGGTGTGCGCCAGCATGAAGGCACGGGGTTTCCCGTGGGCAAGGTGAACACCGTGATGCTCCACCCCATGAGCTTTACGGAATTCCTGCGAGCCATCGGCAAGGGGGAACTGTCCCGCATGGTGGAATGCGGTGATTGGCCTGGCATGCAAACCTTTCACGAGCGGCTCACGGAATACCTGCGCCTCTACTACTTTGTGGGCGGTATGCCGGAATCCGTATCCACCTACGCCACCACACGGAACTACGCCGCCGTGCGCGAGTTCCAGCTGGAGCTGCTGGGCAACTACGAGCGGGATTTCAGCAAGCATGTTCCGGCGGGAACCGGGGCCAAGATAGCGCAGATATGGGATTCCATTCCCCTGCAGCTCGCGCGGGAGAACAAGCGTTTCATGTACGGCGAGGTAAAGCACGGTGCCCGTGCCCGAAGCCTGGAGGATGCCATGGACTGGCTGCTGCGCGCCGGGCTTATCCAGCACTGCCAGCGTGTGAAGAAACCCGCCATCCCCATGAAATCATACTGGGATGGAGCATTCAAGGTGTATGTGCACGATGTGGGGCTGCTGGGGGCCAAAGCCGGGCTGGATGCCTCGTCCCTGCTGCACGGCAACCGCGTTTTCACGGAATTCAAGGGGGCGCTCACAGAGCAGTATGTGCAGCAGCAGATGCGTGCGGAACTCGGCATCTCTCCCTGCTACTGGGTTTCCGAATCTTCTCAGGCGGAAGTGGATTTTCTCGTCCAGCACGCCATGGACGTGGTGCCCGTGGAGGTGAAGGCGGAAATCAACCTGCAGGCCAAGAGCCTCAAGGCATACTGCAAGCGTTTTGCCCCGCCCCGCGCCGTCAGGTGCTCCATGGCTCCGCATGCAACCTCCCGAATGGCGTGTGGCACTATGCTCACAGACCTTCCCCTGTATGCCGTTTGCCGCATGGCGGCGGAGCTTGGCAGCCGGGTGTGATTTCCAGCCCCACTCTCTGTTCGCTGAAACCAGCCCCGCCAGCCGCAGCTCTCTGCTCCGCGCCTACAGCTTTTCAAATACTGTAGCAAGCCCAAAGTTAGATTTTTTTTATTTTTCGCGGAATACAGGGAGGCCCTTGCCTTGGCACTTCCCCTAGCAGCAACCTTGACAAAACATACAACGTATTGTTTGTAAGCAGTATATGGCATTTTTGAAGCCTACAGTATTTGAAATACTGTAAACTCTCCCAGCAAGCTGGTGCTTGGAACCATTCCAAGCCCGATAGAAAAATCTTACAACCTTAGATACAAGTATATGAAAAAAACAAAAACACTTCTCATGGCCCTTGCTCTCGGCCTCGGCATGAACGCTAACGCAGCTGAACCGGTATTCCCTTCGGATGCATACGTGTTTGCTTTCTCTGCCAATGGCGGTGAGACATGGGAATATTTCACGCCGCAGGATCAATATCTTTTCCAGGCGGAAGAAGGAAAGACTGGCATGATTAAGTTCAACGCCGACTTTCCCCGACAGGATTTGGACGTGCAGGGACGGTTCATGATGGTGGGCGAAAACTTCCAAATCGACACAGCTGGTAAAAACGTCACGTTTGACCAGCCTATGGGAAATTTCGACACCAACTTTACCGTAACGGGTGCCGGTAGCGTTACAACCCAAAGTGATGCTGCGTTCAAGAGCCTTACCGTTGAGAGCGGCAGCCTGACCATCAACTCTCAAATTGGTGTCACCAATCAAATTGCTGTGCAGTCCGGCGCAAAACTGACACTTGCCGACACTGGGCGTCTGCTTTTGACAAACCAGATTGCCAACAATGGAGGCACAGTGGAAATCAAAGGCATACTCGACGTTTCCAACATCAGCGCGGAGGCTGCGCAAAGCATAGGCATTAGCTTTGTTAATCTTGAGGGTAAGGAAGCCGCGAGCGGCTACTTGAAAGCGGGCGAGTGGAAAATTACATCTGGTAACGGGACAACAACCGCAAGTGAAAATGCGAAACTTGTGGTTGCCGATAAACAATTTACGATTAACCAGGAAACAGGAAACGTCACCATTGACGCAACTCCGGGGGCTGCCGGCGGCGCCTATCAGGAAATCTGGTTCCAGAATGAAGGCACACTCCCTGCAATCTCTCCTATTACACAGACTCACACACCGGTAACTGTTATGCTTAACAGTTCTGGTGAGAAACAGACGGTTTTTACACCGGAAGGATCGTTTATGTATCCTGTATACGTTGCAAGCGGCACTAATGCGAGAATCAATTTATACGAGACCGGGTTTGGCGGCCTTAAGGATATCAAGTTCTTGAACGAGTCAAATGTGATTTTTTCGCCAATTATCTCTGTGGACGGCCAGCTCGATACTGCAACATTTATCGGTAGAAACATCACCCTCACAACGCAGGATGACCTCGGCATGGGAACTGATTTCATCCCTCTGAACCTCATCGTTGAGACCGCATCATCTGCTACCATTAACGCTGATATCTCTTTTTATTATGGTGCATTTGAGGACATAAGCTACAAAACGGGGGCTGAGGCATCTTCCGGTCACTTGACACTCAGAGGAACGTTGACCGTGGGTTCAGACCACTCTGTGGATCTTCGCAAAGTTTCGGGAAATGGCTCAGAATTCTCATCTGCGGACCACGATGACGGCACTTACGCATATGATGTCTCATTCGAAGAACAGTTTGCGCATCTTACAATAGCGGAGGACGCCGCGCTTGTCCTAGAAGAGGATGCCGTGTTCCTGGCTTCTAGTGTGACAGATGATTCCAAGTTGACAGCGGATGGGCAGAACCTTGATACCTCTCGCCACAGCGCTCAGGCAAAATTGCTTGAAGATAAAAAGATTGAGCCCCCGACTGTGGAATCCTATGAAATCAACGGCACTGTTTTTATCAAGGGAGTAGAAGGCCAGACGACGACCGTTACCGCGTTGTATGGCGAAGAGTCGCAGCACTATACGACGCGCAACAAGCTCTTCCAAGTAAGCAACGCGGAAATCACCGTCACTGATGACATCGATGCAAAAAGCACTTACATGGGTACAAACAAGGACACCACTATCAGCAATGTCTTGGTTGGCGACAGCGTAATCAACGACAAGCAAAACGGCGGCACGGTGACCCTGGACAACGAGAAAAACAGGAACTTCAACACCATCCATGCGAAGGAGGGGGACATCGCCATCACAAACAGGGAGGCTATCCCTGTAGTGATAGACGACGAGCAAACGTGGAAACCTGAAGATGTTTCCGCTCATAATGTCTTGATTGGCGCAGGCAAAACCGTAAGTGCCACCGGCAGCGTTGAGGATGTAACTAAAAAAGCCACCTTGAATGTGGACACTCTACTACAGGCTGACGGCACCAATGAGGCAGGCTACTCAAAGATTGATGCCAACTTGAATCTGGCCGGAGGCGCAACGCTTAACGTATCCGCCGCGAACGGTACGGGTGGCGTTGATATGCTGAATAATGAAGTTAAGTTTGATTTATGGAACACGGAAGGGGAAACACTCTTAACCCTTTCACCGCAAGACAACAGCCAGGCATGGGCTCTCAATCCCGGCGGAATGTATGATTTGTTCCACAATGTATCTGCTTTCGATTTTGGTTGGGGGTCTGCTTCCCCCGATGCAGTTGAGCCCTGGGAGTTAGATGCATCTATCTTCTTCTCCAACTTTAAGGAGGGCTGGTTCTACCTGTGCTACTCCGGTGCTGATGGTAAAGGTGGAGCTGGTGAGAATGTGGGAACTATCTACCTGTACAGCGTGGTTCCTGAGCCTGCCACTGGCACGCTGAGCCTGCTGGCTTTGGCTGCGCTGGCAGCCCGCCGCCGCAGGAAGTAAATAAAGGAAAAGATTTCGGACCCCGTTTGTAGTGTGTTTGTTCGGGAGACGAAAGGGGGTCGTTTGGAAGCGGAAGTTCCAGGCGGCCCCCACCTTCTTCAAGCGTAATAGCGTTGCAAAGCACAAAAACATACAAATAACTTTACATTTCAGTTTATTTCAAACAACAACAAACAAAACAGATAGCAAATGAAACCACGTCTAACATCTATACTGCTTGCCCTCATTGCAATACCTGCAACAACCTTCACCGCTTCCGCCGATGTTATCGGTAACGGAGTTGTCTACGATGTCGGCAAAAACCATTATGCTGATAAACCATCCGGTCAGGGATATATCGAGGACGACATGCAGTGCTGGGCCGCAGCAGGCTCCAACGCAGTACAGTACTGGCAGGATACATACTACGAGAAGCATGATGATAAAGAAGTCCCCAATGGTGTCATCGAAAATTCGCCATACGCACCGCCAGCAGGCACCCGCTATCTGCGGGTATACGAAAAGGAGCTTGAATACATGATCGGCAATTGGGGTGGCGAATCAGTGAATTTCTTCAATTGGTGGATGAACGGCACTGAAGTTTCGGGCAATCTCAAAACCGGCAAGGGAGCATACTATTCTGATGTGTTTGGTGACAAGGCCGCCGGGCTTGCATACAAGGGATTGGACGATCAATGGGGTGCACAATTCTTCTATGAGGGAGAGCCAGTGCCCGTGTTCACACCGGAAGGCTTGGATCAGATGCATAAGGATCTCACAGATTTCATTGTAGATACCTTTCAAACGCAGGGGCAGATAGCCACACTCAACATCAATTATGGACACGCCATTACCTGTTTGGGATACGAAACGGATGAAAACGGGCTTCTCTCGGCCCTAATCCTTACCAATAGCGATGATGCACACTTCGGTGCATTTAGGGCTAGCATAGTACGCGAGCAAACGGATCCACTTAGTATGGCCGCCATGGGTTGGGAAGATATGTATCAAACGTACGGTGAACGCCTTGTCTTGAAGACGGATGACGATGAAGTCCTGCGACTCAACGCAACGTATGGCACGGATTCCCCGACCGTCAAACCCTGGGTGAGCGGGGCGGCGCGCATTGATACTCCGGAAGAGATAGCAGTAGACGCAACGCCGGCGCAATCCACGGTTACGGCCGGCGAGACGCTCGCCGTGAACACCCGCCTCATGGAAAGCCAGACCGTGGCAGGCAACGGCATTGTTGTAGGCAATGGCGAGCAGGCCATGATCCTGACATCCGCCAAGACTACAGGAGACGGCGAAGCCGTAATCCTTTCCCTAGACGGCGAAACGGCTACCGGCAATCATACCGGCATGACCCTGCAGGAAGGCTCGATGGTCTCTCTCTACAGTCTCACTGTGCAGAATTATGCGGAAGGCGGCATTTACAACGGCACCAAGATGTATCTGCATGACGGCACACAGAATATCAGCAACAATACAAAAGAGGGGAACGGTGCGGGTATCTCCAACCAAAACTTTATCGAGCTGCAGGACAACGCATCCGTCTCCATCACGAACAACAAGTCTACGGGTGATGATGGAAAAGGCGGCGGCATTTTCAATGCAGAAAACGCTACGGTCTCCATCCACGGCAATGGCGAAGTGACCTTCAGCGGCAACTCTGCAGACTGCGGCAACGACATCTACAACTCCGCAACCGGCATTGTCAACATAGCGGACAATATTGCCGTCACCTTTGTTGGCGATTCCAAAAAGACGGCGGAGCAAAATATATCCATCGTCAACGAAGGCGATCTCTATCTTGCCGCCGGTGATGGTAAGCACATCACCTTCGAAAACTCCTCCCTGGAAACGACGGGCAAGACTTACATCGGTAGAGACAAGTCGAACTGGAGCACTGACACGGCGGGTGACGTCGCATTCACAGACACAAACGGCAGCCGTATCAACATCTCGTCAAACTCGGCTGATACCATGACCTACGCCACGCTGGAGAAGCTGAGCGTATCGGCAAACGCCATAGCTGGAGCCGGCGATGAGACTGGTTCTATCAGCAATGCCCTGATTACCTCCCTTGGCGGCTTGTCCGTGGGCAAACTGAAGCTGGACACCACGGACTCCCTGGTCTCCCAAGGCCCGGATTACATCAACCTTGACAATGTGGTGCTGACGCTGACAGACAGCGACATGGAGGGGAACACCTTCGACCTGACCAACGTGCTCACGGGCAACCTGACGCTGAACAAGGTTGTGTTCGACCTGTCGCAGGTCACCCTGCAGGGAGACGACCTGAGCAAGCTCACGTTTGACCTGAGCAAGGCGTATGCGGACACAGCTGCACTTAATGAGCAGCTTTCCTTCAAGACCGCACAGGGAAAGGTATCCTTGGTTCAGGCGGGTAGCACTGTTCTGCTGGCCGCGGCCCCCCTTCCGGAGCCCACCACCGGGACGCTGAGCTTGGTGGCTCTGGTGGCCCTCGCTGCCCGTCGCCGCAAGAAGTGACGAGCAACCTGCATCTAACCTCAAACAAAAACAAATCAAATACAACAGCTTATAATAATTTTATGAAGAAAACACTTCTTGCCATTCTCCTTGCTGCCCTTGCACCCAGCACGTATGCCGCGCAATACTGGGTGGCCGGCGTAAACGAGAACGGCGGCTGGGTAGATCAGGACAAAGACAGAAACCCCATTTACGACGAGTACGGAGCAGGCTACTTCAACAATGGGCCGGATGGCGACGGTTTCCTGTGCTGGGCCGCCTCTGCCACGGATATCATCACCTGGTGGCACAACCTGAACCCGGGTGCGCAGGCCATAAACCCGGAAGCACCGCATACACAAGGGGATGTCTGGAATTTGTTCAAGTCCAACTTCGTCAATGCCTCTGGCTCTGCCTCCAATGGTATCGAATGGTACATGAACGGACTCACCACAACAGCGGAACCCACCCCGAAAGATCCGCAACCATCATCTGGAGCCTATTATCCGGATTTGGAGCTCGATGTCCGACACTTCGATATCAGGGAATTTGATCCACGTTACATCGAAGTTGAAGGAGAACTCATATTTGACCCTTATTACGAAGGTGAAGTGGGTGACATTTATTTCAACATTGCGAAAACAATCACCGACATGATCGAAGATGGCTACATCATCTCCCTTGGTATTTCCGGAATAACCGGTGGCAAGCACGCGACCACCTTGTGGGGAGTGGAAACGGATGATACCACGGGATACCTGACGAAGATGTGGATTACGGATTCCGATGATGCCCTGAACGGCTACGGTACCGGCTTGTTTGAACTGGCATGCGAGGGCATAGTGAATGAATTGATGGTGGGCCCGTACAAATATGGAGAGCAGCTTGCGTACGGCATCACCTCCACGGGCAAGGTATACGCGGAAGAAGAGTTTAAGGAAACTAAGGCCGGTCGCCTGTGGTACGAGTACAACTTAGAATCGGATCCTGCAAGGAACGACTACTTTTATGATTTCACGGCAGTCAAGATGCCGGTGGTAGCTAATCCGGGGGTTCCTGAGCCCGCCACGGGCACGCTGAGCCTGCTTGCGCTGGCTGGTATGTGCGCCCGCCGCCGCCGGGACTAAACGTCAGAAAATTTTCATCGTGCGTTTTTGCTTTGTTTGTTTCGTGCGATGAAAGGAGGCCGTTCGGATGTGAAGGTCCGGGCGGCCTCCGCATTTTTGAGCATCTACAGAACTTTTCCCTTGCGCGGGCGCGGGCGCGGGGGTAGAATCAAAGCTGGAATGCCGCTCATTCCCGGCATGCGGTGTTTTTTTGCAAAAATTTGCAAAAAAATACGACAAAACGCGTGCTCGCCCGCTTAATAGGGTATGGAGAGTGGCTGCGCCACTACATCCTTCCTCTGACAACCGTACCATCCACCATCCCACCATGACACGCCACCTCATCACCGCCATTGCCCTGGCCGTTCCCGGGTTCCTTTGCGCCACGCTGCCGGCGCAGGCTGCGCCGCGCGCCAAGGCTGCACCAAACACCAAGGCCCAGGCCCCCGCCCAGCGCCAAATCATCTCCGTTGCCAACGTGCAGGACGGCTACCGCCTCATGTACCCGAGCAAAGGGAAGATGCTCACCGCTATCAACTACGCGGAGGACGTGGTGCCGCCGGAGGCCGTGGGCGCGGAAGACAAGCTCGGCGTTGTCACCGTGAGCCCGGCGGTGCCCGTGAGCGCGGTGTGGACCAGCCAGTCGGAGCTCACCGTCGTCCTCAAGGGCGACCTGGACCCGGAGGCCGTGTACAGCATCCAGGCCCGCCCCGGGGTGAAAAACGCGCAGGGGCGCGAGCTGGGCACCTTTCACACGCTGCGGTTTGCAGAGCCGCTGAATGACTATTTCGGCAACAGCCAGCGTTTCATCACCTGCCATGAACGGAATGCGGGCACGGTGTCCAAGTTCCTGGGCAGGGCCGTGCTGCGGTCCATCGTCACCCAGGCCAATGGCGAAAAGAAGGTGGCGGACCGCCCGGCCGCCGTGCGCCCCGCCACCGTGGGGGACGCCGTGGCGCATTGGGAGGACTACCTGGAAAACGAGGGCTACAAGGAGGAGATAGAGGCTTTCAAGGCGCTGCCGCAGGATGAGGTGCTGCCCTGCTACTGGTATTTCGAGATGCCCGTTCCGGCGGCGAACGAGGAGCTGCAGCTGGTACTGCCCGGCTACGGCAACCTGGACCGCAACACCGGGCAGCGGCGCGACTGCGTGGTCAGGACCGCCACGCTGCCCGAATTGGACATCACCCTGGAGCGGCGCCACACCGGGCTGGGCCGGTACGACATCCTGGTGCAGCCGAGCCAGCCTGTGCCCCCGGAGGAGCTGGAGCGCGCCCTGATGCAGGGCACCTGGGAAATCCGCACGGAGGATGACGACAAGGCCGCGCCGGTTGCCACCATGCAGGCGGAGAACGGCGTGCTCAAGGCCACCGTGAACGGCAGGCCCGTGACCATGGGCTATGATGCGGAGGCCACCGCCAAGCTCCTCAAGCCCGTGCCCACCGCCGCCGGGGAGAAGCCCGGCTGCCCCACCGCCGTGCTGCATATGGATACCGGCGGGGAATGCTTCCGCCTCAGCGCCGTGCTGAAGCTTGCATCCGTGCACGGCGAGTCCGCGGACAAGCTCAAGGACTCCTGCTTTGTGAGCCCGCCCGCCCCCACCATCAACACGGATGTCCTCACCTCCGGCAAGCTCAGCAAGGGCAGCAAGACCATCCATTGCCTGGTGCAGAGCCTGGAGAAGGCCACCGCGCACATCTACCGCATCGATTCCCACGGAGAGGTTCCCGCCAGGGTGCTGGCCGCCTTCCGCGAGCTCTACACGCCCGCCAAGGTGCTGGAGCTCGGCGAGTGGACCGATGAGGCCGACGAGGCCAGGAAGCACCCCACCATCTTCCCCGTGCAGCTGCTGCCCGGTGTGGCGGAAAGCGTGGAGGTGGACATCCCCTGCGACAGCGAGCCGCACGACATCAAGCTCGGCGAGCTCTTCCCCCAAGCCCCGGAAAGCGCCATGTACTTCATGGAGGTCAACGGCACCCTGGTGCCGGATTTGGGCAAGCCCGGCGCGCGGTATACCAACCAGGGCATCATCCAGGTCACGGACCTCGGCCTCATGTGGAAGGAGAGCCGCGACAAGATTTTCGCGTACGGCTACCGCTTGTCGGATGCCAAGGCGCTGGAGCACGGCACCCTGCTGCTGCAGGACAAGGACGGCGACACCATCGCCACGCTGGACGTGCAGGACGGCATAGCGGAAGGTACGCTGCTGAAGGGCACATGCTTCCTGCAGCTGGTGAGCGGGGACGACTGCTACACCGTGGCCCTGAAGGACGCCAAGTCCCAAAACGACACCACGCGGCTCACGGGAGACTTCTGGGTATCGGAGGCGGAGCGGAGCATGCCGCGCACGGAAACTTTCCTCTTTGCGGACCGCAGCCTGTACCGCCCCGGGGAGACCGCGCACATCAAGGGATACGTGCGCACCTTCACCGGGGATGAGGTGAGCATCCCGGAAATCACCTCGCTCACCGCCACCGTGCAGGGCGACAACACGCCCATCAAGGTGGATATGCAGCCGGACGGCAGCTTCGCCGTGGACGTGCAGCCCGCCACTGTCGGCAGTGCCGTGGAGGTGAGGTTCAAGATGGTGCAGGCCGGTGACGGCAACGGCACCTCCCCGGATATGGCCGCCGCCAAGGCCATGGGGGCGGATATGAAAGAGGTGCAGTACATGCTGGACAACTCACGCACCGCCACCATCAACCTCAACGTGCAGGAATTCCACCGCGACGAGTTCGAGCTGAAGCAGGCCCTCACCGTGGATCCCGGCGCGCAGTGGGTGGAGGTTTCCACGGATGCCGCCGGATTCAACGGCGCGCCCGTGGCCAACGGCAGCGTGATGTGGGATCTGCAGCAGCAAGAGGCAGACCTCTATCCGGATGCCTTCCCCTCTTTCCAATTCTCCGATAACGATACCCTCGGGGAGGAGCATGAACCTGAAAGCGCGCTTGCCGGCTTCGCCGCCAAGATGGATGACAAGGGGCACGGCTCGCACCGCTTCGACCTTGCCGCCGCCTCCGGCCGCCGCCAGATTACCGTGGGCAGCACCGTCACCAACGCCAACGGACGCAGCGTGCGTTTCGCCGAGCGGCGCATCGTCGATTCCAGCAGCGTCTACGGCGGCATCCGCGTTGCCAACCGCATCGTGGAGAAAGGGCAGAACGCAGAAATCTGCCTGGTGGCCGTGGACTCGGAAGGCAACGCCCTCGTCTCCGCGCCCGTGAACGCCAAGGTCAAGGTGGAGCGCCAGAGTTTCCGCAGCTACCGCTTCGGCCTCGGCTCCACCTCCGCCGCGCGCAACGTGCCGCGGGTCCAGACCGTGGCGGAGCAGGACGTGCAGCTCACCGGAACGCCCTCCGGCGTCTCCATCCCGGTCGCGCACCCCGGCAAGCACCTCGTCACCCTGGAGGGCACGGATGCCCAGGGACGCACCTTCAAGGCCACGCAGGATTTCTATGTGATAGGCGAGCATGAGCTGGAGGAGGACATCCCGTGGGAATTCCGCTACGGCGGGGGCATTGGACTCGTGCGGGACAAGGACGTGTACAAGCCCGGGGATACGGCGCACCTGCTGGTGCAGTCGCCCGTGGATGCAGAGGCGCTCATCACGCTTGAGCGCGACGGCGTGGTGCGGCACTTCACGCAGCACATCTCCGCCGCGCATCCCATGGTGGATATCCCGCTCACGGAGGCGGACGCGCCCGGCCTGTCCGTGGGGCTCTTCCTGGTGCAGGATGCCACCGCCCGCAAAGACGGCAGCGGGCTGCCCATTATCAAGACCGCAGAAATCCCCCTGCGCGTGGATCCCGTGAGCAAGCGCCTGGCCGTGGAGCTGGACAAGCCCGCCTCCCCGCAGCTGCCCGGTGCCACCGCCCGCGTCTCCGGCGTGGTGAAGGATGCCCAGGGCAACCCGCTCGCCAATGCGGGCGTGACCCTGTACGCGGAGGACGAGGGAACGCTGCAGATACGCGGCTACAAGCTGCCGGATCCCGCCAGCCACTTCTACACGGACACCGCCCCCTGCCACTCCCTGCGCACGTACTCCTCCCTCTTCCAAATCAGCGGGGAGGCCTTCAAGACGAGCATGCTCGGCAACAAGGGCGTGTTTATCGGCGGCGGTGACGATGATGGGGACGTGGAGGTGACTCCCACCGTGCGCGAGAACTTCACCCCCTGCGCCGTGTGGCTCGCCAACATCAAGACGGATGCCCAGGGCCGCTTCTCCGCGGAATACACCAACCCGGACACGCTCACGCGCTACCGCGTGATGGCCGTGGCCGCCGCCGGGGCGGACAAGTTCGGCTCCGGCCAGACCTCCTACGAGGTCAACAAGGCTGTGATGCTGGAGCCTGCCGCGCCCGCCGCGGCAGCGGAGGGGGATGATCTGTTCATCCCCGTCACCGTCAGCATGAACCCGGACCAGCTGCCGGAGGAGTACCGCAACAAGCCCATCACCTGGAACATCTCCCTGAACGCGGAGAATGCGGCGGGCCCGGGGGGGCCGCTCTATGTCACCCTCACCGGCAACACGCCCGTCACCACCTATGTGCCCGTGCGTTTCCCCAAGGTGGGAGAAACCACCCTCACCTGGACCGCCACCCCGCAGGAGGAGGCCCTGCGCGGCAAGGTGGATTCCGTGCGCGACCGCTTCACCGTGGTGCCGCCCACGCCTTTCCTGCGCGAGGCCCTGTACGAGCCCGTGGAGGCCGGGGAGAGCCGCAAGCCCGCCGATTTGGTGTCGCTGGATTTCCGCAGCGACAGCCATGTGTCGCTGGACTTCTCCGCCAACCCGCTCATCGGTGCCACGCAGGGCATGGACATGCTGGTGAACTATCCCTACGGCTGCTCTGAGCAGCTGGCATCCGGCATGCTGCCGTGGATCCTGCAGGACGAGCTCGCGCCTGGCGTGGGCATGCAGTACCCGCAGGGGCAGGCCCGCGCCACCGTGATTGCCAAGAGCGTGAAGACGCTCTCCGAGCGCTTCACCTCCGGCCAGGGATTCTCCTACTGGGACGGCGGGGCCGTGACGCCGTTCAGCCCGCATGTGGCGCTCAGCCTGCTGCTGGCGCAGGACAAGGGAATCTCCCTGCCGTACAACATCAGCACCGCCAACCTGGTCAAGATGCTCGCGAACTACACGGTGAACAAGGATGACCCCGATGCCGCCGTGTGCGCCGCCTATGTGCTGGCGCGCGCCGGAAAACTCACGCCGGAGCTCCTGTCCCAAGCGGAGAAGCAGCTGCCCAAGAATGCGGATGCCCGCCTGGTCTGGGGATTGGCGCTGGCCGCCCGCGTGAGCGGCAACCCCCGCGCGGACGAGCTGTGCAAGGCTGCTGCCAAGGCCGAGGAGAAGGAAGTGTGGCTCTATCTGCCCGCCGTGCGCACCCTGCGCATGCTGGAGCAGATTGCCCGCGAGCCCAAGAGCGCCCGCACCACCGCAGCCGTGCGCGAGTACGTGGCGTACGACGCCCAGCACTTCAATTCCACCTACGGCAACGCCTGGCTCATGATTGTGCTGCACGAGTTCATTGCCCACTCCGACATCACGAGCGCGCGTGCCGTGGTGAACGGAAACGAGCTCGCCCTGCAGAAACTGTGGCACAAGGACACCACCGCGGGTGCGGCGGACGCCTTCTCCTGCACGGAGGGCACCGCCTACGCCTGCGGCATTGCGGAAGGCTACCAGAACAAGGCCCAGGAGCCGCGCATGGTGGACGAGGGATTCAAGGTCACCCGCCGCTATGAGCGCTACGCCGGCAACAACACCTGGGTGCCCACCGCCCAGTTCTCCGTGGGTGACGTGGTGCGCGTGACGCTGGAGTGCACGCCCACGCGCGACACCGGGCGCTACACCGTGCTGGAGGACCGCCTGCCAGCCGTCTTTGAGGCCGTGAACCCGGAGCTCACCTCGCAGGATGTTCCCGCCGAGCTGCGCCGCAATCCCTCCAACGGCTGGAGCCGCTCCTCCTGGGTGGACAACACGGTCTACGGCAAGGACCGCGTGGCCTTCTTCACCTCCCATGGCGGAAAGATGAAGTGCAGCTACATTGCCCGCGTGGTGAAGTACGGCAAGGTAACTGCGCCCGCCGCCAAGGCGGAGATGATGTACACGCCGCAGAACTACGGCCTCTCCATCCCGCATGTCATCACCGTGACCTGGCCGGAGGTGGAGGGTCCCGAAGCCCCCGCAGCCAAGGCTGACAAGTGATGCGCCGCCGCACCAAAGCCGCCGCTGCCGTGATGGTTTGCGCCACCGCGGCAGCGGCGGCGTGCTGGTGGGTGCTGCCGTTCTGCGTGGCGCCCGCCGCCCTGCCGCCCGTGCCGGACACGCATGTGTACGACCGCAACGGCGAGATGCTGGGTTTCCTGAAGGACGCGCAGGGACGCCGCTGCCGCCTGCCGCAGGGGGAGCTGCCGCCCGCGTTGGTGCGCGCCGCGCTGGCGGCGGAGGACAGGCGTTTCATGAGCCACGGCGGCGTGGATTTGCTTGCGCTTGCGCGTGCCGTGCGCGACCGCCTGGCGTATGGCGCGGCGGGCGGCGCCTCCACCATCACCATGCAGCTCTGCAAGCTGGCGCACCGCAATGCCCCGCGCAACATGCGCTCCAAGCTGCGCGAGATGCTGCAGGCACGCCGCCTGGAGATGTCGGGCGCTTCCAAGCATGATATCCTGCGCGCGTATTTGGACAATGCGGATTTCGGCAACAACTACCGCGGCGCGGAGTGCGCGGCGTGGATGTACTTTTCCAAGCCCGCCGCAGAGCTGAACGCCGCAGAGGCTGCGCTGCTGGTGGCGGTGCTGCAGGCTCCCTCCCGCCTCAACCCGCTGCGCCACCCGCAGGCCGCCCTCGCCCGCAGAAACCGCGTGCTGGCTGCCATGGGGGAATCCGCAGATGATGACCTGCATTTGCGCCCGCTTCAGGAATCCGTGCCCTCGTGCGTGACCGAGGCTGGCCGCCAGACCCTGCTCGCCCCGCTGCAGCAGGCGTGTGAGGCCGCCGCAGCGCAGGAGGTGCAGCGCATGCGCGGCCACAACATGTCGCAAGCCGCCGTGTTCATCCTCCACAACCCCACGGGCGAGGTGCTGGCGTGCGTGACCGCCGCCCTGCCGCAGAGCCCGCGCGGCGGTGCGCTGGACGGTACGCGCACCCCGCGCTCCGCCGGTTCCACGCTCAAGCCTTTCGTGTACCTGCAGGCGTACCGCCACGGCGCGTGGCCCGGCACGGTGATGGCGGATGTGCCCACGCTCTACAAGAGCCTCACGGGTATTCAGGCCCCCACCGACTACAACGGACACTACCTCGGCCCCGTCACCATCCGCCGCGCGCTCGCCTGCTCGCAGAACATCCCCGCCATGGAGGCTTTGGGCCACATGGGTTCCGTGGCGGAATTCATGGACGATATGCGCAGGCTGGGCTTCGAGCCGGAGCGGGGTGAGGACGAGTACGGGCTCGGGCTGGCCATCGGCAATGCACACGTCACGCTGGCACAGCTGGTGCGCGCCTACGCCGCCCTGGCGCGCGGAGGTTCCCTGCCGCAGGTGTTCACGCGGTTGCCGCATGCGGGCCAGGAGGATGCGGAGCCGCTGTATGATGTGCGCGACTGCTACCGCATTGCAGATATCCTGAGCGATCCGGCGGCGCGTGCATCCACCTTCGGCAGCGCGCCCATGCTCACTTTTCCCTTCCGCTGCGCATGCAAGACCGGAACATCGTCCAACTACCGCGACAACTGGTGCGTGGGATTCACCGCAGAGTTTACCGTGGGCGTGTGGGCCGGCAACTTCGACAACACGCCGATGGAGAAAATCAGCGGTATCTCCGGCGCGGGGCCCATCTTCCACCGCGCCATGCTGCTGGCATACGAGCACACCGCTGAAACGCCTTCCTTTCTGCAAAGGCCGGAGGGTATCGCGGATGTGAAAATCGACACGCGCACCGGCGGTGCCGCCCGCGCAGACACCCCGCCAGAGTGCGTGCAGACCGAGCTCGCGCTCGCGGAGAGCCCGTCCGCAGAATCCTCCGCGTACGATGAAATCGGCCGCGCCGTGCTGGATTCACGCTATGCGGAGTGGTACGCGCAAACCCAGCCGCTGCGCCTCTACGCGCTAGATGCTACCGCGCAGGGCAACCGCGCGCCCTCCATCCTCATCCCAGCCAACGGCGCCACCGTGCTGCTGGACCCCAACCTCCCCGCCAACGGTTCCATGGTGGAGCTCAAATCCACCCTTCCTGCCGCCACCACCGCCTGGCGCTCCGAAACCCTCCGCATCATCAAGGAGGGCAACACCTGGTACGCCATTGCCACCCCGGGAACCCACACCATCCACGCCACCGACCGCGCCAACGGCCTCCACGCCCAATCCACCATCACCGTCCGACAGCGGTAGGCATCCACCGAAACTGTTTCGTCATGACGTCATTTTTAGTTGTGCATCTTTGCCTTTTAGGTGCTTAATAGGGGTGTATGAAACTTCCAAGGGGAATCAACCGCAAGACAATCATCGCGCTTATCACGGCCTTGGTGGTGCTGGTGGGCGCGTGGGAGGTGCGCAGCCACCTCCGGCACGAGGCGGAGGCCGTCAGGCCCGGTGTTGCGGACAATCTCTCGCTGCTGCTGGACGACCATTTCGTGCGCACGGAAGAGGACATCCTGAAGGACTCCACAGTGGACATTCGGTGTGCATGCGATGCGAAGGACCTGGGGGCGACCGTGAAGCGCGTGGCGGAGGAATTCGCGCAGCGGCATTATGGCTCCCATCTTGCCGAAATCCGCGTCTCCGGCTTGTCCAAGCCCGTCTATTTCGAGATGACCAGCCACGGCAACGGGGGCCTCTGCGTCCCGAACAGCTTGGGCTGGTACGAGCATTTCAAGGTGTATGACCAGCACGACGACGGTCGTCTCTTTGATCCGCCCGTGGCGGATATCAAGATGAGCGAGCCGGAAGCCGACGGCTCCTACAGCATCGAAATCAAGGCGAACGTCCGCGAAACCGACAGCCGCATCATCCAGACGATGCAGAGCTTTACCGATGGCGGGGGCGGCGCCGAGTGAAACGTCATTTCACTTGCGGCGGGGGCGCTGAGACACCCCACATGCCAACCAATCCCCATAACCCCGCTTGCCTGGGTGGTTCGTGGCACCAACTTATTCCACGGTGAAGCGGATGCCGCCGTAGGAGCGGGAGGCGCCGGGCATGGATTTCGTGATGGTGCAGGTGCCGGAATCCGGGGTCTCGAAGGTGAGCCAAATCATCACGGACTCCGGCCCGGAGCAGTAGATGCGGGCGGTGTTGGGCCCGGTCTTGGTGTAGGAGCAGAAGTTTGGCGGACCTGATTTCTCCGGTATGGTGACGGGATCCGGCTTGTAGTTGGAGGCGTGCGCGGGGTAGGGGATATCGCCCTCTGCGGTGGCGCGGGCGGTGGTCTGCTCCTCTGTGGCGGGAGAGAACGTGAAGGTCATGCCGACCGCGCTCTGCGGCGCCACGTCCGGCGCATCACCGGCTGCCGGGCACAGCGGAATGGCGGCGCATGCACATGCCATGAGGGATTTCATCATCATGCCACCATCCTAGCAAACATCCGCACCCATTGCAAGGGAATTGGCGCGCTTGCATACGCTTCCCTCCGGCTCCGGCCCCTCATTTTTGAATCAGCCGATGCCTTCAAAGAAGCCGCCGCCCAAGAGCCGGTTCTCCGGGGCGTAGAAAGCGCAGACCTGGCCGAGGGCGAGGGCGCGCACGGGTTCGTCGAAATCCAGCTGCACGCGGCCGTTGCCGAGCGGTGTGCAGGTGGCGGGCACGGCGGGTGCGCGGTAGCGCGGCTGGGCGTACACGCGCTCCGGCAGGGTGCCGTGCAGGTTGGTGACGGAACCCACCACCGCGCGGCGTGCGTACAGGCCGGGTGTCTCCTCCCCCTCGTAACCGAGGACGAGGCGGTTGTTCTGCAAATCCTTGCCCACCACCACATAGGCCACGCCCTCGCGCGGGGAGGCCACATGGTGGCCGTGGCGCTGCCCCATGGTGAAGAGGTGCAAGCCATCGTGCCGCCCTAGCACGCGGCCCTGCGTGTCCACAATGTCGCCGGGGTTGTCCGGCAGGTAGTGGCGTAAAAAATCGCTCATCTTCACCTTGCCGATGAAGCAGATGCCCTGCGAGTCCTTCTTGTCTGCCACGGGCAGACCGAAGCGGCGCGCAATCTCGCGCACCTGCGGCTTGGTGAGCTCGCCCACGGGAAAGACGGCGTGCGCCACCTGCTCCGGGCGCATGAGCGCCAGGAAATAGGACTGGTCCTTGTTGCCGTCCAGCCCGCGCAGCACATAGGAGCCGTCACCGGGCACATCCAGACGGCGGGCGTAGTGTCCGGTGGCCACGCCGCCGGTGAAACCCTGCTCAATGGCGTAATCCAGCAGCACGCCGAACTTCATCTCGCGGTTGCAGAGCACATCCGGGTTGGGTGTGGAGCCGTTGCGGTAGCCCTCTATCAGGTAGTTCACCACGCGGGTGCGGTACTGCTCGATCAAATCCACCACGCGGAACTCGATGCCCAGCTTGCGGCACACGGCCAGCGCATCTTCGATATCACGCTCCCAGGGGCATTCGCCGGGTATGTTCTCATCGTTCACCCAGTTTTTCATGTACGCGGCCACCACCTCGTGCCCCTGCTCCGTGAGCAGGGCGGCTGCCGCCGCACTGTCCACCCCGCCGCTCAGCGCTACCAATATGCGTGCCATGGCGGTGTATCAGCGGATGCCCTTGTTGAAGCGCACCACCTCGCGTCGCGCCTCCTGCATCTCGGCGCGCGCCTTGAGGTCGTACCGCTGGTCGCGGTGGGTCTTGCCGCGTCCGGCGGCAATCTCCGCCTTGACCTTTCCGTTCTTCCAGTAGAGGCGGAGCAGGGGAAGCGCAAACCCCTTCTGTGCCTGCTGGATTTCCAGCTTCAGGATTTCCTTCTTGTGCATGAGCAGGCGGCGCGGGCGCTTGGCCTCATGCTGGAACCACACGCCCGCCGTCTCCCACGGCTGCACATCGCACCCGTACAGGAAGAGCTGCCCCTTCTCCACGCGCGCAAAGGCATCCGCCACGTTCACCTTGCCGGCGCGGATGGATTTCACCTCCGTGCCGCGCAGCTCGATGCCGCATTCGTAGCGGCTCAGGATTTCATAGTCTCGCCCGGCTTTCTTGTTGCTGGCAATCAGGTTGGACGGTGCTGCGGGTTTCTTGGCCATAGGGTGTGCGGGGATGGATTGGGAAAAAAGCAGCCCGACTCCGCGGTTCAGCAGGGAATCGGGCCGCTGGGGAAAAGGGGAATGATGCTTAGTCCAGGGTGAGGGTGGTGGTGATGGTGCGCTCGTCTGCGCCCTCCGGTGCCTCACCGGCCTTCTCTGCCAAATCGGCGAAGGGATCCTTTTGCTCGGCGGCCTCCGCGCGGCTCGCGGCAATCTCCTCCGGCGTCATTTCATGCCAGGTGATTTTGCCTTCGATGATTTCCATGAGGGCTATGTCGCCGCTCTGCATCTCGGGCGTGGTGGGCACGTACGGGTCCGCACCGTGGTTGAGCTGCTGCACGCGCTTGGAAACGATGTTGACCAAGAGCTGGTTGTCGCCGACGATTTCGGCAGCCTGTTCGATGAGTTTGACTTTCATGGGGATGGAGCGGTGCACCTGCACGCGCGGGGTCACATTATACAACGGGGAAGCCTCTCTGGCAAGCCTATAATCATGTCAGCCTTCAAAACGCTTTTTTCTTGCCATGCGGGGGCACCGGGGGTATGATTTCCGCAAGCGGGAGTTCCCGGCACCTCCCGGCGGCGGGGCCCCGCTTCTGAACCGCTAGATATTCAACATTCAACATCTCCCAATACTATGGCCAACCTGAATAAAGTCATGCTTATCGGCAACCTCACCGCCGATCCCGAAGTGCGTCCCACACAGAGCGGCGTGGCGCTCACCGAGCTCCGCCTCGCCGTGAACCGCGTGCTCTCCGGCCGCAACGACGGCGAGCGCCGCGAGGAAACCACCTTCCTGGACGTCACCTGCTGGAACCGCACGGCGGAAGTGGCCGCGCAGTACCTTGCCAAGGGGCGTTCCGTGTACATTGAGGGGCGCCTGCAGCAGGACACCTGGGAGGACAAGCAGACCGGGCAGCGCCGCAGCAGGATCCGCGTGGTGGCGGAAAACCTGCAGATCCTGGACCGCCGAGAGGGCGGCGCCCCGCAGGGCGGCAACGGTGGCGGCTACCAGCAGCGCAGCAACAACTACGGCAACGGCGGCGGCTACCAGCAGCGCGGCAACTACGGCAACGGTGGCGGCTATCAGCAGCAGGCCCCCGCACCGCAGCCCGCGCCCCAGCCGCAGCCCCGCCCCCAGGCCCAGCCCCCGGCTCCCATGCCCAACGAGGGCGAGGACGACATCCCGTTTTAATCCCTTCTGCCCGCCATGCCGCGCGAGCCGCATGAACACACGCGCAAGCGCCGTGCCGCAGCACCTGCGGCACCGCTTGTGCAGGCCGTCATCTTCCTGGGCGCCAGTTCCGTGTCCATGATGGTGGCGGAGCGCAGCGGCGCGGAAACGCGGGTGATGGATGTGCTCTCCCAGCCGGTCAACCTGGCGCAGGATGTGTTCCGCGGCGGCGTGGTGACGCGCGAGACCATGGACCGCTGCGTGCAGGTGGCGCAGGGCTACACCACCCTGCTGGAGGAGTACCGCAAGGCCGGAGAGGTGCAGGTGCGCCTGCTGGCCACCAACATCCTGCTGGATGTCAGCAACATGGACACCCTGGTGAACCGCCTGCAAATCAGCTGCGGGTTGGCGCTGGAGGTGATGGACGACGGCGAGATGACGCGCCTGCTCTACCTGAGCATGCAGGAGATGCTGGACCGCCACACGGAGCTGCAGAGGCAGCGCCTTCTGGTGCTGCATGTGGGCCCGGGCAACACGCGCCTGCTGCTGTTCGACAAGGGGCGCATCAGCTACTACGCCAGCTACCGCATGGGCGCGCACCGCACCGGTATCGCCATTGCACGGCAGGAGGGAGCCTCGGACAACGAGTGCTCCGCCATCCGTGAGCATATCCGCGGCATCATGGAGCAGGTGCTCTATGATATCGAGCCCGCCCTGCAGGACCCGCCGGATGCTCTCGTTATTTTCGGCCCGGACTTCCACCAGATTCATTCTCCGCTGGCCAGCGGGGAAAAGGTGACGGAAGAAACCCTCTCCCGCCTGGCGGACGAGATAGCCGGCACTCCCGCGGCGCAGCGCATGGAACGCTACCGGGAGGACTATGCGGGCATGCCGGCCCTGCTGCCCAGCGTGGTTATCTACCTTTCCTTTGTGCGCGCCTTTGAGCCGCAGCGCATCCTGTGCCCGGCGGACAGCACGCCGCACGCCTTCATGCTGAACCTGCTGCCCGCACAGCAGGCGGATTTGGCGCTGGAGGAGGAAGTGGTGCACTTTGCCCTGCTGCTGGCCAACCGCTACAGGGTGGACCGCGCGCACTCCCAGCAGATACGCCGCCTCTCCATGTCGCTCTTCGACCAGCTTCAAGGGCTGCACGGGCTCACGCGGCATGACCGCCTGCTGCTCAAGGTGGCGAGCATCCTGCATGAAATCGGCGGCTATATCAGCCCCAAGAACCACCACCGCCACAGCCAGTACATCATCCTCAACTCGGAGATATTCGGCCTCTCGCGCGCGGATGTGGAAATTGTGGGCCTGCTGGCCCGCTACCACCGCCACGGCGCGCCCAGCATGCAGGACCACACCTATTCCGAGCTCAACCTGAAGAACCGCCTGCGCGTGCAAAAGATGGCGGCCCTGCTGCGCGTGGCGGAAGCCATGGAGCGCGCGCACTCCCACCGCATCACCCATTTCACCGCCTCCCTGAACGGCCGCCGCCTGGAAATACGCATCCCCGGCGTGCACGATTTGGCGCTGGAGAACACCGCCCTGCGCAGCAAGGGCGCCATGTTCACGGATATCTTCGGGTATGATATCACCCTGCTGCCGGAAGAATAGTTCCCGCCGCAGCCAGGAAGAGCAGCACAAGCGCCGCGAGCGCCACTCCCAGCATCCCCAGCAGGAAGAGCAGTGCCACCCACCACGGGCGCTCGCGTTCCATTGTGCTCATTGCGGCAGGTTGCGGTTGTGCACGCGCATCACCTCATCTGCAATAGCGGTGAGCATGCCGCGCTTGTTCAAAATGTCTATCCACGCGTACTGGCCGTTCACGTTGAACTCCAGGAAATGCAGTGTGCCGTCAGCCGTGCGCAGGAAATCCAGGCGGGAGAAGGTGAAGCCCGTCTCCGCCATCATGGCGCGCACGCGCTCCGCTTCGTCTGCAGAGAGCTCGCAGGGTTTCCACTCGCCCTTGCCCTCGGACGTGGGCTGGCGGCAGTCCATGCCTTTCATTTCCGCACGGCTGTATTCGGAGGCGAACAGCTTGCCGCCGATATAGGCCACGGTCACGTCCGACACGGCATCCACCGCCTGCTGCAGGAACCACGGGAACTCCAGGTCAATGCGCTTGGGATTAATCTTGGTGACGTTGAAGAGACGGTTGTTGCCCAGGCTGAGTCCGGTGTTGCTCTTGCAAACGAGGGGAGAGCCGCACCGCGGATCCGCCTTGTGGAGCATCTGCCAGGCGGGCACCGGGAAATATTTGGCGGCCAGGCGCATCTGGCGCATTTTCTTCCACACGCCGGAAGGGGAGGGGTGGATGAGCGCCAGCTTGCCGGAGCCGTACGCCAGATCCTTGATGCCGCTCCAAATCTCAAACACCTCCTCGCGCAGCCAGTTCTCCGGGCAACCTTCTGCCGGCACGTCAATAGTCATAGGGTTGTGCATGACCTTGCGCTCGTACACGGCACCCACCTGAGCCTCCGTACACACGCGCCCCAGCGGATCGGTGATTTCATAGCCGTCTGCATGGATGTTCCAGGTGTATTCCTTCCACAGGTCCAGATTGAAGCGGAACACCTCCGCACGGCGCGTCAGGTGCGGCATCAGGATATCCGTGGTTACATCCGCACTGTTGGTAAGTAGAAGAATCATGTATCCGAAAGTTTTGAAAAAAAGAAAAAGGCTGCCGCCCTCATGTTGAGGACGGCAGCCCTGCTGTGAGTGGGTTAGCACATATGCCAGTCGTCAACTTGGTTAGCGCCACCTGCGGGAGGGGTGCTGAAGGAGCCGTTAGCCCCCATTCGCATATCCTCCTCGTTCACAATATTCATCTCACCCTGGTTTTCCCAGTTGTAGATGGCGGCGGGAGCCTGCGGCTCCTGAACGGTGGTCTCCGGGGCCATGGCAACCATGAACGGGGAGAGCATTGCGGTTGTAATAATCATTGTTTTGTCTTTCTAATGAGAACATCCGCGGCCCGGTGGCAGAATTGCCTGTCCACCATCGGCGGATGGATATAATGTAGCAGGACAGATACGCAAAGTCAACATAAAAAGCGATAAATTTTTATAAATTTGCCTTTTTATATCAAAACACGCTACATTTAGGCGAATTTCGTCGCAAAAAAGAGCGACATCGGCCTGAAAGGTGGGCCGATGCCGCTGAAAGGGGTAAAAACCCGCGTGGAATCAAGTGTTGAGCTGGGCGAGCGCCTCTTCCGCAAGGAGCTTGCAGCCGCGGAGGTCCAGCTTGCCGGTGGGCAGCATGGGGATGCTCTCCACGGGTACGATGTATTTGGGGGTCCAGAGGTTGGGGATGTTGGCTTCCATGAGCTTGGAGCGGAGTTCACCGAGCCGGGCCTTCTCCTCTGAGCTGCGCTGGTGCTGCGGCAGGGTGGAGAGGAGCACGAGCGCCTCGCCCTTCTGGGCATCCGCCACGCCGGTGACGGCAATCTGCGCGCCGTCCGTCTCTATATCCAGCTGGAGCGCGGCCACAATGGCCTGTTCCACGCTCTCGTGGGGCACCATTTCACCGCCCACCTTGGAGAAGCGGGAAAGGCGCCCGCCCAGGCGGATAAAGCCGTTGAGGTCCAGCTTGCCGATATCGCCGGTCTTGAACCAGCCGTCGTTGAAGATATCGTTGTTGAGCTCCGGCTTGCCGATGTAGCCGCCGAAGATGTTGGCACCCTTGATCCAGAGCATGCCCTGTTCCGTGAGCGGGAGAATGCGGTTCTCGTCGTCCACATCCGTGATGCGCACGGCAATGCCGGGCAGCGCGGCGCCGATGCTGCGCTTCACCAGCCCCGGCACGTAGAAGGCGGAGCCGGGCAGCGGCGGGGCGTCCGGCACGTTCACCGCGCACACGGGAGCCGCCTCCGTGAGGCCGTAGCCCTCCAGCAGGGTCACGCCGCAGCGCGTTTTGAACTCCTCCTCCAGCGCGGGCTGCAGCTTCTCCGCACCCACAATGAAATGGCGCACGGAGCGGAAGGTCGTGTCGTCTGCGCGGCGCAGCATGGCGCGTGCAAAGGTGGGCGTGGCGCACACCAGGGTGAGCTTGTAGCGCTTCACCAGATCGCAGAGGCTGCGGGCCTCCGTGGGGCTGGGGAAGGCGCAGGTGCCGAAACCCGTGAGCAGCGGCAGTACGGTGGTGATGGTGAGGCCGAAGCTGTGGAACACCGGCAGGCTCGCCAGGAATTTTTCATCGCTCCCCAGGTTGAAGCGGGCGAGGCACTGGGCGCAGTTGGCCAGAATCATGCGGTGGGTGAGGGCCACCCCCTTGGGCTCACCGGAGGAGCCGCTGGTGAAGAGCAGCACCGCTTCGTCGTTGTTGCTGCGGGAATCCGTGCCGAACATGCGGCAGATGAGCGCGGCGGGCGCCGCCTTGGCCAGCAGCACGTTGCGGATGACGGATGCCTTGCTGAGGTTGTGCAGCAGGGACTCCACAAACACAAGCTTGTCCTCCTCCGGCCAAGGGAAGGTGGGCAGCTTCTGGCGGAACTTGGCCGCCGTGATGAAATGCTTCACGCCGGACTGCCGCACCGTGCTCTCGAACGAGGCCTTGGTGCAGGCGTAATTCACCATCACCGGGGTGATGCCGGAAAGCAGGCAGGCCACCGTGGCAATGGTGCAGCCGGGCCCCGGCGGCAGGATGACACCCAGGCGCTTCTCGTTCGGGAACGAGTCGGTGAGCCATTTGGATACCGTCATGGCCACGCCCAGCAGCTTGAAGAACGGCAGGCTCGTGTGCGTGAGACCGTCGATGACTTCCGCCTTGGGGTGGTCCTTCATGGATTTCACCAGCATGGTGGTGAGCGAGCTGCGCAGCAGCGGGTGCGCGGAGAAAAGCTCCTGCCCCTTCTGCATCCACGCGGCCAGCAGGCGCTCACCCGTCTGCGGGCCCGGTGCCAGCTGCGGCAGAATGCAGAACTCCTCCCGGTAGTCGCCGTTGTCCGGCGCATCGCGGTACAGGGTCATCAAATCGTTCCCGTAGTACGCCAGGAACAGCGGAATGGGGGATATGTGCAGGCTGCCCACCGTGGACAGGAAGGGGGAGGGCACATCTGCAATGCACCCGCGCGTCTTGGCCACATGGCCAGGCAGGAACACCACGCTGCGCCCTTTCTCCATTTCCTCCTGAATCTGCTCGCGCACCGCGCGGGATGTCGTTTTGCGGAAATCGAAGTAGACGATGTCTCCCCCCTTGCGCTTCAGGAAATCCATGATGTCCTCTGCGGGCGGGTAGGTGGGATCCACCAAATAGGAAACCTTGCCGCCCAGCAGGTGATGCAGGGCCTTGCCGGAGCCGATGCTCAGGCGGTTCGGCATGTAAAAGCCGGGATGGATGATGTTCTCCTGTCCGGTGACGTTCAGTGTTGCCATAGCCGTGTGGAAAGGGGGTTCTGGGCGGGCTCACCCCGCCGTTGCGCAGCATTCTACCACAGATGCCCCGTCTTTGCCAGCGCAAATGCACGGTTGGGAAAAACGGCGGGCGTGTGGCCCAGCGCTGCCTTTATTTTGCGTTCACGGCACCCAAACGCTTGTCAGGGTGGGGCGGCTGGTGTATTCTGGAGCCATGGCAGAGCAGAACGAACAACGGAGCGTGACGCGGATGGGCAACCCCGGCAAGCCGGTGGGAGATGCAGGGGTGGAGATGCTGGCGCGCATGAACGCCAGCCACGGACCCGTGACGGAATGGGGGCTCTCCCACATTTCCGTGCCGGAGGATGCCGCCGTGCTGGATATCGGCTGCGGTGGCGGGGCTACGCTGCACCGCCTGGCGGCGCGTGCGCCGCGCGGAGTCATCACCGGAATCGACTATTCGGAGGTGTCCGTGGCATGTTCCACGGATTTCAACCGTGCGGATGTGGAAAGCGGCCGCATGAAGGTGCTGCAGGCTTCCGTGGAATCCATGCCCTTCGCGGATGACAGCTTCGACATCATCACCACGGTGGAGAGCTTCTACTTCTGGCCGGCTCAGGCGGCCAACCTGCGGGAGGTGCACCGCGTGCTCAAACCCGGCGGCACCTTCCTGCTCATTGCGGAAATCCACGAGCACGATGCCCTGCCGGAGTCCGACCGCGAGAATGTGCGCACCTACAACCTTTTCAACCCCACGCAAGAGCAGTTCCTGGCCCTCTTCCGGCAAGCCGGCTTCACCCACGTGACCGCATACACCAAGCCCGGCGAACAGTGGATTGCCGTGACCGGCAGCAAGGCGTGAAGGCAGCTTAACCGTTTGTAGGAGAATCCAGGGAGTCGCGCAGCGCCGAGTAGCGGTTTTTCAGGAATTTTTTAGTTAGGGGTGAAGCAAAGAACCCCCTTTGGATACGCCTTAGCACATCAGGTGACACATCTTCTGCCGGAATCAATGCGCCATCGCGGATAAGCGATTGCAGGGTATGCAGAGGAAATGCCTTTGCATGCTGATACATCATCACGGAATTGTGGTGTATTGCAGGATGGTCCGCCGGCACCAGCAAACAGGTTGCATCCTTGTCTTCCCTGGCTGACGACCAGTTCCCCATCAATCTTTCCATAGGCAGGGCACCGATAATGACGTACATGTGCCGCAGCCCCTCCGACCGGTGGAATACGCGGCCGGGATATAAGGCATCGCCGTCCATCAGCGTGCAGAAGCAAAGACGGACATCTCTCTGGCGTATGCCTCTAACTCCTCGGCATTACACCCCGGGATGGAGCGCAGGGGAATCGGAGAACTGCTGTCCGGGATGTAATTCTCCTTCCATTCGGGGCAATTGCGGGCATCGTGGGTGTAGTCTATCATGGCCCCATAGCCGTATATGCGGAAGAAGCGGCTCAATTCGTCCAAATGCGCTTCCTCTCTTTCGGAAAGATAATCCTCCACCTCTGCAGAGTCTCCCTTCCAAACGACATCATACTCATCCCGCTCAATACCCTGCCATGTGTTGTTTTTCACGGCATCGTACGCTTCTGAAATCAGCGGACCGTTGTTCATGGCCACATAGCGCCCTCCCACCACGGGACTGCTGTCCTCCACCAGGGAACGGCGCTCCAGGAGATACATCAATTTCATCAATTTCGTGTAGTTCATCCGTCCGCCCTCGTTTATGATAAAACGGGCGGCGACAATGCGAGCTACATCGGGTTCATAAGGAAAGCAGAGCATAAACACAGGGGAAGGTGAACAGTATGATACCACGCCCTTGGCAAAAGTCAAGCGGGCACGCGCGGCGCGCGTTATTTCTCATCCTTGCCGGCGGACAATTTTTCCAGGCGCTCCTGCCAGGCGTCTGCCTCGGCCTGGTTTTGGGCGGCATCCGGTGAGTTTTTCAGGATGCGGATGAGGAGGGCGATGGCTTGCGGGTTGTCCTGGCCGGCGGAGAGACGGAGCATGGCCATGCCGCGTTCCTCGTCCTTGGGTACGGGTTCCCCGGTGAGCAGCATGACCGCGTAGACCATCTGGGCGCGGGGTTCTCCGGCAGCCGCAGCGGCCTTGTACCAGTCTGCGGATTTTTGCAGGTCCTTCTCCACGCCGTTGGTGCCCTTGGCGTAAATGTTGCCCAGGGCGGTGGCGGCGGCGGGCTCACCCGTCTTGTCGCCGGGGCGGGCGGCTTTCACCAGCCAGTCCACGGCTTCGTGCATGCTCTCCGCCTTCTGCGCCAGAGCCATGCCCAGCCTGAACTGGGCATCCGCTATCCCGGCATCCGCCGCGGTGCGCCAATGGGCCATGGCTGCCTGCACGTCCTGCGCCACTCCGCGGCCTTCGTATTCCAAAATGCCCAGGAAGTCGCAGGCTTCCTTGCTGCCCTGCGCGGCGGCCTTGGAGAACCACTCGTGGGCGAGCTTGGCGTTTTTTTCAACGCCCTTGCCGCCTTCCAGATAGAGGGCGGCAAGGTCTGTCTGTGCCTGCAGGTGGCCGGCATCTGCGGATTTCTTCAACCATTCCAGCGCGCCTTTGAAATCGCTTTCCGCATGCTCCACGTTGGGGCGTATGAGCTCCTGCGCGCGGGCGTACATCTCCTGCGCGGTCTGCGGCACGCGCTCAGCCGCGGCCTCCTTGTCACAGGAGGCCAGCGTGAGCAGTGCGGCAAACGCCAGGCATGACGCAGCGGTTTTCATGGCGCGGGGCGCGTTTTACTTGGCGGCCTTGGCGTCTTCCAGTTTCTTCCGGGCCTTTTGGAGAGTGATTTCAGCGTCCTTGACATCGGTTTCCGCCTCATCCATCTTCTCCTGGCGGGCCTTCTGGTCCTCCTCGTTCATGGGCGGGGTCTTGGCCTGCTCCTCCGTGAGCTCCTTCAACTTGCCCTGAAGCTTCTGGAGTGCATTTTCAGCGCCCTGAACCTGGCCTTCAAGGAACTTCACCTTGTGCTCGGCTGCCATTTCGCTCACCATCTCGGCGAGCTCCTCCCAGGCTTCGTCCTCGTCGGCTGATTCCACCAGGGCCTGCATTTGAGGCTTGTAGTTGAGCATGGCAAGGCGCTTCATGCGCTTGGCCACGCGGTCAACCACGGCCTCCTTGCCGGGGTCTTCCATGGCGGGCGGGTTTTTCAGGTAGGCCAGGGCCTCGTTGTAGAACAGCTCGCGCGCCTCCGAGAAAATGAGGCTGTATTTCCAATCATCGCGCTTCTTGTAGGCTGACTCGGAGTTTGTCACCAACTGCTCCGCGGTCAGGCCCTCTGCGTTCTTGATGCTGGCATCCGCGCCCATCTGCAGGAGCAGGCGCACCACCTCCGCGTTGCCGCGCAGGGCCGCCAGCATGAGCGGGGTGTAGCCGTTGTTCTCCGGCTGGTTGACATTCAGCCCGGCCTTGATGAGCAGGTAGGAGGTGGCGGGCATGCCGCTCCACGCTGCCCAGTGCAGCGCCGTGAAGCCGTCGTTGTCCTTGGCCTGCACGTCAATGCCCTCCACCTTCAGCAGGGCTTCCACATAGGGAACGCGCTCCCCCACGTCCTTCTTGAGGGCCTTGTTGGGGGCGTTGAAGTTGGCGTAGGCGGCCCACATGAGCGGGGTGCGGCCGGTCTGGTCCGGGATGTTGATGAAGACCTTGTTTTCCTTGGCGGCATTCTCGGTGCCTTTCTGGAGTTCCTTGTAGAACGCCTTGAAATCCTTGTTGGACTGGCCGCCCTTGCCGATGAGGGAGATGAGGGAGTCCGTGGGGGTTTTGGCTTCAAAGGGCATCATGGCGAGATTGCAGAGGCCGCCGATGGCGCCTGTAATGGCAATCAGGATGAGCATATCCTTGATGATGGCACCCCAATCCGTCTGCTGTTCAGGGCTTGCCTCCGTGGTCTTGTTTTCGGTGTCAGACATGGTATGAAAGTGGGTTGGGGTTATTCGTTTTCCAGGGAAGCCTCCACGGCTTCTGCCTCTGCGGCCTGTTCGCGCGCCTCCTCATCGGAGACCGCCTTGGCATCCGCCTCCGGGTCTTCGGTGACGAACATGTCCTTGGTGAGGATGATGGCGAGCGGGGAGATGACCGCCATAATCAGGTAAATGGTCCACATGAACTCCGGGGAGTGCCAGAAGTCGATATGCATGGTGTCCATCTTGGCGGCGATGCCGTCATAGCAGAGGTAGGCCACGAGCAGGCCGCCCACCACGCCGTTGATGGGCTTGGCGATGAACATGGGCAGTGCGGAGAGCGACATGTAGGAGGCCACCTTGTCCTTGGGGGCCACGCGGGCCACGTACTCGGAGAAGCGCGGGCTGAAGAGCAGCTCACCGAAGGCGAACACCAGGATCTGCAGGAAGATGGCCACGTAGTAGGCCTGGCTGATGGTGGTGATGCCGGGCACAATGAAGTAGCACTGCGGCGGCACGGCCATGAGCACCAGCGAGAGCGCGGAGATGGACATGCCGGAAATCATGAGCTTCACCGTGGAGAACTTGTTGATGATGGGGATGATGAGGATGAGGCCCGTGATGATGACGAAGGGGTTGAGCGAGTTCATGAAGCCCAGCTGGAAGTCGTCGCCAATGGTGCGGGTGTAGTACTGCGGCATCACCAGGAACTGCAGCGTGAACACCAGGCGCACTCCCAGCGTGAGCAGCAGGAACACGATGAGCTTCTGGAAGGTGCGCTCCTTGGCCACCTCGCAGATGAGCTTGAGGGGCCGGCGGTTGGAGGTCTCGTGGCGGGAGACCTTTTCGTCCGGCTCTGCAAAGAAGTCCTCATTGATGAAGCGGGTGAAGATGAAGGCGATTGCGCTGCTGCAGGTACCCAGGTTCACCACCCACTGCAGGCCGTCCACATCACCCTGCCACGCCAGCAGCGGGTCCACAATGGCGAAGCCTGCCAGCAGGGCGCCGATGTTCATGAAGAGGTAGTAGAAGTTGAAGCCGGTGGGTCTGGCGCGCTTGGTGGTGAAGCGGCGGATGGAAGTGGTGATGCACGGGCTCATGAAGGCCGAGCCGAAGGACATGATGCCGATACCGCCCATGACGATGTAGCGGGAGCTGTCCTGCGAGAGCCCCAGCACATGCATGCCGAAATCCGAGCCCAGGCCCAGGATGACGCGGCCCGTGATAAGCAGGGCAAAGCCGATGGCGTATGTGCGCTTCAGGCCGATGATGTCACAGATGGTGCCCACGGCGAACACGAACATGGAGAGGAACAGCGTGTACATGCCCACCCAGAACGGTGCGTCCGCATCGCGGAAGCCGCAGTATTTCTTCAGGAAGAGGGCGAAGACGATGATGAGGGTGAAATACGCCAAGCCATCGAAAAACTGGATGAAGTTGGTTAGCCAGAAGTTCTTGCCGCATTCCTTGAGCACGCCGAACTCCGAGAAGTAGCGTGTGATGGGGTTGCCTGATTTGGTGGTTGTATCGCTCATGGTTTTGGTATGTTGAAATGTGTTACTGGAGAACGGCGCCGCGGCTGGCGTTGGTGGCGAGCTTGCGGTAGCGCTTCAGCCACTTGCCGGGGATTTCCTGCATGGTGGGCTGCCACACCGTGCGGCGGGCGGCGATTTCCTCGTCGCTCAGTTCCGCCGCAACCGTGCGGTTCGGGATGTCGATGCTGATGATGTCGCCATCCTTCAGCAGGCCGATGAGGCCGCCCTCCGCCGCTTCCGGGGAGACGTGGCCGATGCAGGCGCCGTGGGTGGCGCCGGAGAAGCGTCCATCCGTGATGAGGGCCACGGAGTTGCCGAGCCCCTTGCCCATGATGTAGCTGGTGGGGGCGAGCATCTCCTGCATGCCGGGGCCGCCCTTGGGGCCCTCGTTGCGGATAATCACCACGTCGCCGGGTTTCACCCGGTCCGCCAGAATGCCGGCGCAGGCATCCTCCTGGCTTTCAAAGATAACGGCCGGCCCGCGGTGCACAAGCATTTCCGGCAGCACGCCCGCCTTCTTCACAATGCAGCCCTGTTCCGCCAGGTTGCCGAAGAGCACGGCCAGCCCGCCGTCCGGCGAGTAGGCGTTCTCCACGGTGCGGATCACGGCGGGGTCCTGCGTGTGCAGGCCCTCTATCATCTGGCCGAGGGTCTTGCCGCTCACCGTGGGAACATCCGTGTGCAGCACGCCGGATACGGCGTTCACTTCCGCCAGCAGGGTCATGATGCCGCCCGCGCGCAGCAGGTCGTGCATGTGGTAGGGGGAGCTGGGGGCTATCTTGCAGATGTTCGGGGTGCGGCGGGAAATCTCGTCGATGCGGTGCAGGTCGTAGTCCAGCCCGGCTTCCGCAGCGAATGCGAGCGTGTGCAGCACGGTGTTGGAGGAGCCGCCCATGGCCATGTCGCACGCAAACACGTTGTCGATGGATTTTTCCGTCACCAGGTCGCGGGGCAGGGGGGCGCCCTCGCGTGCCATTTCCACCGCGCGGCGTGCGGCTGCGCGCCACATTTCCTTGCGCTCGTCGGAGAGTGCCAGCAGGGTGCCGTTGCCGGGCAGCGCCAGGCCCAGCACCTCACACAGGCAGTTCATGGAGTTGGCCGTGAACAGGCCGGAGCAGGAGCCCGCGCCCGGGCAGGCGTGGCATTCCACATAGTGCAGCTCCTCCTCGGAAATCTTGCCGGCGGTGCAGGCGGCCACGGCCTCGAACACGCTGTTGAGGTCCAGGTCCTCGCCGTTGCGGCCCTTGCCCACGGCCATGGGGCCGCCGCTGCAGAAGATGGTGGGTATGTTGCAGCGCAGCGCGCCCATCACCATGCCGGGCACAATCTTGTCGCAGTTCGGGATGCAGATGCAGGCGTCGAACGCGTGGGCGGAGAGCATCGTCTCCACGCTGTCCGCTATCAGTTCGCGGCTGGCCAGGGAGTATTTCATGCCCTGGTGGGCCATGGCTATGCCGTCGCACACGCCGATGAGGTTGAATTCGATGGGGGTGCCGCCGGCTTTGCGGACCTCCTCTTTGATGAGCTCCGCCACCTTGTTCAGGTGCACGTGCCCGGGGATGACCTCGTTGAAGGAATTGCAGATGGCGATAAAGGGCTTGCGGATGTCTTCATCCGTCATGCCGGTGGCCCTCATCAGGCTGCGGTGCGGTGCCCGCTCGATTCCCGCCTTGGTTCTATCTGATAACATTGCGCTGCAATGATACCACATTCCCCGCCCCGTTTCCAGCAGAAAACCCGCCCCGGCCACTCGCCCCACCCTCATACCCGCCCGCGTATACTAGTTTGAGCACAGCCCATTTCCAAGGGGTGGAAGGCCCTTCCCGGCAGGGGGCTCCATCAAAATTTTGGAATTTTGTTGTTTTTTTGTTGCACGTTGCTGCAAGCCATGATATGGGAAGGCCGTGGACACATTCTACTACGTTATCTACGCATTGATATTTGCCCTCTCAGTTTCAGGCCTGGTGGTGGGTGTAACCAACGATGCCTGCAACTTCCTGAACGCCTCCCTTGGCTGCAAGGCAGCCAAGCGCAACACGGTGGTGGCCGTAGCCGCCTTCGGCGTGCTGCTCGGGGCCGTCTTCTCCAGCGGCATGATGGCCGTGGCACGCAGCGGCGTGTTCGTGCCATCCATGTTCACCTTTGAGCAGATGATGCTGCTCCTGCTCGCCGTGATGGTGGCGAACGTGATCCTGCTGGATATCTTCAACACGCTGGGCCTGCCCACCTCCACCACGGTGGCGCTGGTGTTTGCGCTGCTCGGTTCCGCGTTCGGCATGGCGGTGTACGCCAGCGGCGGGGACCACCCCGTGGGCGATTACCTGAACACGGGCAACACCATGACCATTGTGGCGGCCATCTTCTGTTCCGTGGCGCTCGCCTTCACCGTGGGCAGCGTGGTCATGTGGGTGTCGCGCCTCATCTTCACCTTCCGCTACCAGGGCGTGTACAAGTACATCGGTTCCCTCTGGTGCGGCCTGGCCTTCACGGCCATCACCTACTTCGCCCTCTTCAAGGGCCTGGCTTCCAGCCCCATCATGCCGGAGGGCCTCATGCAGACGCTGCATGACAACATGGGCCTGCTGATTCCCGCCTGCTTTGCGGGCTGGGTGGCAGTGGCGGCCTTCCTGCAGTATGTCTGCCGGGTGAACACGCTGCGCCTCACCGTGCTGGCCGGCACCTTCTCCCTGGCGCTCGCCTTTGCCGGAAACGATTTGGTGAACTTCATCGGCGTGTTCATGGCCGCCAAGACCTCCCTCGTCCTCGGTGAGGAGTGGGTGGCCGGCGGCGGCGACCTGGCCCAGCTCACCATGGGGCGCCTCACGGATCCCGTGCAGGCGGATACGCTCTACCTGGCCGGTGCGGGCCTGTTGATGGTGGCCGTGCTCTTCTTCTCCAAAAAGGCGCGCAAGGTCTCGGAGACGGAGCTCAAGCTCTCCGCCGCCAACACCGCCAAGGAGCGTTTCGGCTCCAGCCTGGCCGCCCGTGTGATGGTGCGCCGCACCGTGGAAACCGTGCGCTTCGTGGAGCGCCTGGCCCCGCGCTGCGTGCGTGAGGCCGTGGCCCGCCGCTTCGCCCCGCTCACCCCGGAGGAGGAAAGCGCCAGCGGCGCCTTCTACGACCAGGTGCGCGGCTCCGTGAACCTCACCGTGGCCGCCCTGCTCATCTCCGTGGCTACTTCCTTCGAGCTGCCCCTCTCCACCACCTACGTCACCTTCATGGTGGCCATGGGTTCCTCCCTGGCGGACCGCGCCTGGGGGCGTGACAGCGCCGTGTACCGTATCACGGGCGTGCTGGCTGTGGTGGGCGGCTGGTTCCTCACCGCCCTGGCTGCAGGGGCGGCCGCCTTTGTGGTGGCACTGGTGATGGCCTACGGCGGTTTCTGGGGCGTTATCGCCATGATTGTCCTGGCTCTCGGCCTGCTGCTCAAGTCCGCCCTGGCCAAGTCCGCAGACTCCGCCGGCACGCACCTCATGGATATCCACAACGAGCAGAGCCTGCGCGAGTTCGGCAAGCACTCCGCAGATACCCTCGGCCGCATGTACGGCATCTACCGCGCCATGGTCAAGGCTCTCATAGCTGAGGACTACAAGGCCCTCAAGCGCCTCCGCAAGTCCGCCCGCTCCATCAAGCGCGACCTGGATTTGCAGGACGAGAACGAGGTGACGCCCCTGCTCGTCTCCCTGCCCAAGGAAGAGACGCGCCGCGGCCAGATCATCTACCGCATCCAGCAGATTTCCTCCGCCACCTGCCAGAGCCTCCACCTCCTGGTCAAGGGCAGCTACAACCACCTGGACAACATGCACGAGGGCCTTTCGCAGGAGCAGGGCAACGACCTGATGCGCATGGTGGAGGCCATCGACAACTTCTTCCCCGGTCTCACGGACATGCTGGTGCAGGGGCGTTTCGATGAAATCGACGCCCTGCTGGAGAAGCGAGAGCAGCTCAGCGAGCTCTTTGCCCAGTGCATTGAGCGCCACCTGCTCAACCACGCGGACGATGTGAACCGCATGCGCACCAACATCCTCTACCTCACCCTCCTCAACGAGACCCGCGCCATGAACGCACACGCCTTCGCACTCATCGACCGCATCCGCGCCCTCTTCCAGTGCGAGTGACCGAGTATACGCCTTTGTTGGTGAAAACAGGATTCGGGTTGAAAATCGCCGGGATATGCCCTTCACCCCGCCACATTGGCGGGGTGCTTTGGCGAAGATGGAAGGCGATAGTTGAAGACGGGTCTTTGTACCGAACCCCGCTCTGCGGGGAGGATGACCTCTCTCACGGTTGTTCGCAAAGGCCGATGAAGTAGGGCGGGGCGGCGGTGGTGAGGTCTCCTATGGCCCAGATGAAGGGCTTGTCGAAGCGGATGGAGGGAGGCGGCTCCGGCAGTATGCATGTGGCCCTTATCGTGGCAATGGTGACGGCGGCGGCTTCCGTGCCTTGCTCGTCTACCTTCACATAGCATTTCTGAAACACATCCGCCAGACGCAGGGGCGTCTCCGAGAAGCCGGAAAAGTCCGCATGGTCGGAGAAGGCGTCACTCACGCCCGCCTTGATGAGAGCCTGTCTCAAGCTGAATCGCTCCGGCTGCAGGGTGAGGCGCGGCAGGCTGACCTGCACAAGCTCAGGGGAGCTCTTGGCCAGGGCGGTGCGGATGGCGGAGTACTTGGCGGCATTCAGGCCTTGCGCAAAGCGGCGGGCGTTTCCCTTGGGCAGGATGCCGATGAAGCAGCCCGGCTCCCCCTTGGCGGCGGGCGCGTACATGAGTGCCACGGCTTTCCAGTCCGCCCCCTCCGCGTAGCGGCAGGAGAGCTCCTCATCCATCATCTGCACGGTCTTTTGAGAGCCGTCCGCCAGGGTGAAGGGTGCGTCCTTGGTGGCGGAGACTTGGAAGGGATGCAGCCATTTTTCGTTCAGGTAGACGGCGTTGGGAGCCATCAGGAGCGTTCCCGGGTGGATATCCAGCGGGGAAATCACGTTGGCAACCTTGCCGTGCGTACGGTCGGAGCACCAGGCGTTCACCTTCTCTGCCGCGCGCGCGGAATCGGTGCTGAACGGCACGCGCTGCACCTCTGCCGGGTTG
>JAZLHB010000098.1:0-7819 GCA_045616565.1 Akkermansia sp.
GTACAGTCGGGATTTCCCCTCGAACTTCCTCTCCCACGGGGCGTTGCCGCACCGCAGCTGTTCTTCAGGTTTGAGATTCCGCATCATCACGGTTCCTTGTGGACTTTCACCACAGTTCGCATATCGCGTCGGTCGTACCCAAAAAAAGCCCGCCAAAAGGCGGGCTTTTTTTTGCGATACAGGCTACAAGATTCGAACTTGTGACCCCATCCGTGTGAAGGATGTGCTCTACCACTGAGCTAAGCCTGCGTGTTCTGTGATTTTGCCCTGCGGAACAGGTGCGGGGGAATTCTAGCGTTTTTTTTGCGGGAAGGCAAGACTTTTTTTGCAGGTGGCCAAAAATAAGCGGGGAAAGGTGGCGGCAGGGTCCATTCGCGGGGCATTTGCATGCGGGGGCACTTGCCGCTTGGCATGGGGGCGTGAATGTGCTAGGATGGGGATAGTATGATACGCAAGCTGACGGTGGAGGGCGTGACGGTGTTTCCGGAGAGGGAATCCTTTTCCTTTGTGCCGGGGGTGAACATCATTGTGGGCGGGAATGACAGCGGGAAGAGCCACCTGATGAAGCTGTGCTTTGCCATCTGCAAGTGGAGCCACGGCGGCGCCACGCGGGATTTGCCGGAGCCTTGGGCGGAGGAGAAGCGCTTGCGCAAGGATTTGCTGCGGGTGTTCGGCACGGGAGAGCTCACGGCCATCACCTCCCGCAGCGTGAAGGATTGCACGGCGGCGGTGAAGGCATCCCTGGAGGGGGAGAAGGTGCCGCCGGGCACGGCGGAGCTGGCGTTCAGCTTCCGCGCGGGCCGGGAGGAGGACGGGCCGAAAATCACCACCCTGCCGGACCGCTACCTGCAGGAGAACGCGGTGTTCATCCCGCCGCGGGAAGTGCTGTCCATCTACCCGTGCTACATGCAGGCGGGCAAGCGGTACCCGGAGCTGCTGGATTCCGCGAGCTGGGAGCTTTGCCGCGCCCTGGAGAACGAGCCTGCGGAGCACCCCGGCGGGGCTATCCACCAGGCGATACGGCTCATAGAGCGCATGCTCAGCGGGCACCTGCTGCGCATCAACGGGCGGTTCTACCTGATGCGGCACGCGCAGGAGCCGCTGGAGCTCAACCTGATTGCGGAGGGTTTCAAGCGCATAGGCACGCTGGGACTGCTGCTGGGCAACGGCAGCGTTCGCGCGGGCACCACGCTGTTCTGGGACGAGCCGGAGATGAACATCAACGCCTCCCACCTGCCGCTGCTGGTGAACACCATGATGGCGCTGGCGCGCGCAGGCGTGCAGCTGGTGCTCACCACGCACAGCCTGTTCCTGCTGCGCGAGCTCACCATTCAGCTGGCTGCGGCGGAGAACCGCAGCGTGGCGCGCCGCTTCACCGGGCTGCAGCCGGAGGCGCGCGGGCGGGAGGGCGTGCGCGTTTCCGCCGGCACCAGCATGAATGATTTGGACTACATCGACAGCCTGGAAGCCGAGATGGAGCAGGCGGACCGCTACCTGGGCATGCACCTGGAGGAGCTGCAAACGGAAGACTGATGTATACCCCCGGTACCAGCTGCGTGGAGGGCGTGCACCGCTTCAATTTTGAGGCGGGGTACCTGGTGTGCCGCTGCGAGTGCTCGCCCTTCTACTCCCGCCACGCGCAGAACTTCTGCAACAGCTGCAAGGAGATGGATTTCATCCTCTACCACCCCGGCAAGAAGGAGCTGTGGCTCATTGAGGTGAAGGACTACCGCTTCAACGCGCGCCCGAAAGTTCGCGAGCTGGTGGAGAAGCTGTGCCGCAAGGTGCGGGATTCCCTGTTCCTGCTGCGCACGGCCGCGCTGGCGGCGCCGGAGGAGGAGCCGCCGGAGGGCGTTTCCCTGCGGGAGATTGCACGCCAGAGCCTGCAGGCCAAGCACATCCGCGTGGCCTTCACCATAGAGCTGGGCAAAACCGGGCTGTTCCCGCCCAAGGCGCTGCTCTCCACCATCCGTGACCTGCTGTACCGCCAGATCTGCTTTATCGACCCGCAGATGATGTGCCTGCCCATCACGGAATCCGGCGGCGTGGGGCCGTGGAGCATCACACCCGCCGGGGATGAGCACTCCGCGCGCATTCAGCGCCGCATGGAGGAAGCCCGCCTAGCCCGCGAGCGGGAGGAGAAGCGGCAGCACGAGCAAGCCGTCTTTGAGCAGCGCGAGCAGGCGCGCCGCAGGCGCCGCCGCCGCAAATCCCCCCTGCCCCTCTGGAAACAGCGCGCACAGGAGCGGGAGGAGGGGAAATCCGGCACCCACGCAGACCGCAAGAAACCATCTTCCTAAATACAAACCAACCATGAAAGCACTCATCCTCACCATGCTCACCGCATTGACAGCCCAAGCCTTCACCGCCGCAGAAACCGTCATCGGCAACGGGGAGCTCACCATCAAAGCCCCGCAGGCCGCTGCCCCGGCAGCCTGCACTCCCGCCTTCGAGGTGGCGGACCGCCGCTACGGACGCTTCATCCCCGCGCAGGCCGTGTGGCAGGACGGCTCCTTCAAGCTCACCTACGAAAGCCACGCCACGCCGCAGGAGCAGAGGGAAAACATCGTCTGGCGCTGCAGCGACGGCACCCAATCCTACGAGGGGGACCTGCCGTTCCGCGCGGTGCCGGCGGGCCAATTCCCCGCCGTGGGAAAATTGAAAGTGGCCTGCGTGGGAGACAGCATCACCTTCGGCATGGGCATCCGCATGGCGGAAAACAAGTACCCGGAGCAGCTGCAAAAGTTGCTGGGAGACAAGTTTGAGGTGGGCCGCTTCGGCAACTCCGGCAAAACCGCCGCCCGCGTGAAGGACGGCGTGTGGTACGGCCTGCAGCCGGAGCACCGTCAGGCGCTGGATTTCAAGGCGGACCTCTACGTCTCCAACCTGGGCATCAACGACACCAACCGCGGCGTGTGGAACACGGAAAATGTGTTTGCGGACTACGCGGAGCTCATCCACGCCTGGCGCGGCCCGCAAAACGCCACCATCATGCTCTGGACCAAGCTGGCTCCGGATTTCCGCAGCCATGACCGCGAGCCCGGCTTCCCCGGCAACGTGAACCCGGAATTCAATTTCCGCCTGGTGGAAATGGAAACCTCCACCCGCCGCCCGGAGATGGAGGCCGTCTGCGCCCGCCTGGCAAAGGAGATGAACTGCCACAGTATCGACATGTACACCCCGCTGGCCGGCCACCCGGAGTTCACCGTGGGAGACGGCCTGCACCCCAACCGAGACGGAGCCAAAATCATTGCAGAGGAAACCGCCAAGGCCATCCGCAAACTCTGGCCGGAGAAGTAATACACCTGAAAATTCTTGCCAATCCGGCGCTGTTCCTGTTAAATGGGGGCGTGCGCGGCGCATCGCCGCGTGCGGAACTCTGTGGAGGCGGCCGGGAGCCGCAGGAAATAGATGGGGAAGACGGTGGGAATCCGTCGCTGTGCCGCAACCGTGTTGCACCCGCGCCCGCGCGGGGGCTGAGTCGGAATGCCAGCCTCGGAGTTCGCCTCAACCGGGGCGGCGATGCACCGCCCCCAACCGGCAACCACGATGACCCAGAAGACACGCGCGCCCTACAGGGGCGCTACAGGAGCTGTGCTCGCCCTTTTGGCGGCGGGCGGATGCGCCGCGGCAGACCCGCCGGCGGCGGAGGTGCAATTGGAGGAGGTGACCGTTTCCGCCTACGACGGCGCGGAGGTCCCGTACGACCGCAGCGGCGTGAGCGTGGAGCTGCTGGACGCCGCGGAGCTGCGGGAGCGCGGCGTCACCACGCTCACGGAGGCGCTCGCCACCGTGCCCGGCGCGTATGTGCAGAGCGGGGGAGACAACCAGCGCGGCAACGTGAGCAGCCTCACCCTGCGCGGCTTCAACGGCGTGGGCAGCATCCTCACCATGGTGGACGGCATGCGCACCTCCGGGCTCTCCGGCGGGGCGGACATCTCCGCCAACACGCTGGCGCGCGCCCACTGCCATGATTTGGGCCGCATCGAGGTTCTGCGGGGCAGCCAGGGCGCGGTGTACGGCAACGGCGCAGAGGGCGGCGTGGTGTTCATGGAAACGCCGGAGGGCAGCGCGGAGCAGCCGCAATGGCGCATCTTCAACGAGGCGGGCACGCACGACAGCTACACCGGGCACATCTCCGCGCAGGGGCGGCAGGGCAAGCTCGCCTACTTCCTCTCGGAAACATACGAGCGCACCAACAACAGCATCCACTGCCTCAACGGCGCCAAGCCGCCCTACAAGCACAGCGGCAGGTTCGCCAACGCAGCGGAGGCCCTGCGGCTGGACTACCACGCCAGCAACACGCAAACCCTCACCGCCACCTTCCGCCGGGAAGACGCGGACTACAACTACGCGGGCCCGTACGGGCTCACGCCATACGCGTTCCGCAGCAGCCTGGCCACGCTCAAGTGGCGCGGCCGGATTGCGGAGAAGTACACGGCCTCGCTCATGGCGGGGTATTTCGGCACGGACTACATGCTGGGCCGCGGTTACAACTACAACCTGCGCAACGTGCAGGCGGAGTGGCGCAACGCCCTGCGCTGGAGCGACCGCCACACCACCACCGCCTCGCTCACCTGGGTGCGCAGCGCCTTTGCCGCCACCTACGGCGGCGTGCGCCAGCCCAACACACGCAACCTGGACAGCACCATCGGCCTCTGCGCCGCGCACTGCTTCACCCCCACGGAGCGCCACTGCGCCAACTTCTCCGCACGCCTGGACCACAGCAGCACCTACAACGCCCTCTTCACCCTGCGCGCGGATGCCTCCGTGCGCTTCAACGCAGACCGCACGCGCGCCCTGGCATCCGTGGGCCGCGGGTACCGCGCGCCGGATTCCTTTGCCCGCAGCCGCAGCGTGTATGTGGACCCGCTCTGGGGCACCACCCACCGCGGCAACCCCGCCCTGGACTGCGAAACCAGCTGGAGCGCGGATGCCGGGCTGGAGCACGAGCTTGCAGAGGGGCACACCGCCGCCGCCACGCTCTTCTGGCAGCGGCGGGAGAAAGCCCTCTCCACCGCCTGCCTGGAGGACGGCTCATCCATGTCCGTGAACGCGCCGGGGCACTGGCTGGCGCAGGGAGTGGAGCTCTCCCTGCGCGGCTGCTGGGAATCGCACTGGAACACCGGGTACTCCCTGGGGTGGACCTATACGCGCCCGCTCCAGGCGGACCGCAAACAGGCCCCCTGCACCGCGCGCCAGGTATGGAGCGCGGATATCCACACCACGCCCGCGGAAGGCTTCACCACCGGCCTGGGGCTCTCCGCCGCCGTGGGCCGCACGGGGTTTGCCGCCAACTACCAACCCTACCGCAACGACAACTACTGCACGCTCCGCTGGTACGCCAGGTACAAGGTGGGCGATCACCTCACCCTCCACCTGCGCGTGGAGAACATCACCAACCGGAAGTACGTGACGGAGAGCGCCTACACCGTGGGCAACCCCGCCGCATACGCGCAGTCCATCGTCTGCGCCGGCACGGCCGCCCATTTTGCCTGTGAGCTCACCTTCTGAACACCATGCCCCGGCACCGCACCACCACGCGCATATCACTGCTCCTGCTGCTGGCGGCGGCACTGCTGGCGGGCACCGCGAGCCTGTTCCCGGAGGGCGCGGAATCCGCCCCCGCCGCGCTGCAGACAGGTGAGCCCGCTGCGTACCCGCCGGATTTCGCACAGCGCCTGGCCCGCGTGCAGGATGTGCAGCTGCGTGTTACAGACAGCGCAAACCTGCCGCCGCAGCTGGTTTGGCAAAATGCTGCGGATGAACCGGAGATAGGCGACCCCGCCGCGCGCAAGGGCGGCACCGTGAGCCTGAGCAACGTGGGCCCCTACCCCGCCAACTTCCTGCATTTCGGCAGCACCATGCCGCAGTTCTTCCACCACAGCCTGTTCCGCATGCTGGAAATCCCGCTCGTGGCGCGGCATCCCGTCACCCGCGCCACCATCCCCGGCACCGCGCGGCAGTGGGCCGTGCAGGGCAGCACCGTGGTCTTCCGCCTCAACCCAGCCGCACGCTACACGAACGGCCGCCCCCTGCGCGCGGCGGATTACGTGCTGGGCGCGCTCCTGCGCATGGAATGCGGCTGCGCGGAGGGCGACCTCCTGCGCGCGCGGCTGCAATCCGTGGAGGCGGCGGGGGAGCACACGCTCATCGTCACCCTGCGGCAGGGAACCTACCGCGCGGAGCTGGCGGCAGCGCAGCTGCTGCACCCCGCAGAACCCGGATTCTACGCGGAATTCGGCAGCGACTACCGCGAACGCTACGCACAGCGAATCCCGCCCACCACCGCCGCCTACACCGTGGGGCGCACGCAGCGCGGCCGCCTGGTGGAGCTTGTGCACGTGCCCAACTGGTGGGCCGCAGATGAGAAATTCTACCGCCACCGCTTCAATGCAGACCGCATTGGGCACCATTTCCTCAACGATGAGGCCCAGACCTGGGAGCTCTTCCTCCGCAGCGGGCTGGATGTGCTGCAAACACGCAACATCGCCGCCTGGGAGCGGTACCGGGATTCCGCACCGCCCGCCATACAATTCCGGGACTTCACCGCAGACTGCCCCGCCCCGCCGTACGGAATCGCTGTGAACGCGCGCGCGGTGGGCAGCCTGCCGCTGCGCCGCGGGCTCATGCTCGCCATGGATATGGACACCGCCGTGCAGCGCGTCTTCCGCGGGGACGCCGGGCGCCTGCGCAGCTTCACCACCGGGTACGCCGGCATCTCCCCCGCAGACACGCCGGAATTCCGCCACAACCCCGCCGCCGCTCGCGCGGAGTTCGCCCGCGCGGGATTCAACGCCCCCGGGAGCGACGGCATCCTGCGCCGCGCGGACGGCACGCGCCTGAGCGTGCGGCTCGCCTACACGCCGTCGGACAAGCTGGGCGCGCTCGTCAACACGCTGGTGCAAAGCGCGCGCGCATGCGGGGCGGAGATTGTGCCGGAACCGCTGGCTTGGCAGGATATTGCGCGCATGATTCAGGAAGGGCGGCACGAGATGCTCTTCTGGGCCAGCGCCGCAGGGGAGGACGCCCCGGACTACGCCCGCCACTTCGGCAGCGGCGCGGCGGGGTTCGACGCCCCCTTCCACGCGGACGATGCCGGGCTGGAGAGGCTGGCGGCGGATTTCTCCCGCGCGGCGGATGATGCCGCGCGGCGGGAGCTGGCACGCGCAATCGACCGCCGCATCCAGGAGCTCGCCCTCTGGCTGCCCGCCTGGCGGGAAAACCGCGTGCACGCCGCGCACCACCCGCGCATCAAGTTCCCGGATTGCCCCGCCTGCCGCTTCTCCACACCGGAACCATACGATATTTTGGAGGCCCACCTCTTCTGGGTGGAAGACACACCATGAAACACGCCGCACGACAGATGGAGGAGCGCCGCGCGTGGCGCAGCCTGGCGCTGGTGGCCCTGCCCGCGCTCGCCCTGCTGCCGCTGCTGGCGCTGCAGCGCGCGGCGGATGATGTTTCCGCGGGCGGCGGCCCGCCCCTGTTCACCATGGCGCAGGAGCCCCCGCCGCGCCCCAAGGCGGAAGCGTTGATACCTGCGGCACCCGCAGCCGCACCGCCCGCGCCGCAATTGGCCGCGTGCGTGCTGCCCATGGAGCCGCAGCTCGCGGAAACCCCACCCCTGCCCTGTGGGTTTGATTCCCGCAACGATGAGGAACGGGAACCGGAGCTCGCTATTGCCGCCCTGCCTGCCCCGCACCCTGCCCCCCAACCGAGCCCGCGCACCGCTTCCCGCCGCCCGGCGCACGCGGCGCCCGCCATAGCCGCTGCGGACGCGGCGCCCTCCAGCACCCCGCCGGCCTACCTCAACAAC
>JAZLHB010000099.1:0-1429 GCA_045616565.1 Akkermansia sp.
AATCGAGTAGGGGGGCTTTCGCCCCCCTCTCACACCACTGTACGTGCCATTTATGGCATACAGCGGTTTCCATCCAGAGTCAGAGGTATTGACTCAATGAGACTAACCCTTCACGTTGCAACCACGCGTTGTCCATGGCGATGTGGGCGGGTTGGCTGCACGCTGTGTGCCACCACCTGCATCCCATTGCCACTATCCCGCTCCGCAGCTTGCGCTTGCAGCCGAGGCTCTCCAAAAATCTTCGGATGCCCTTCGGATGCCTACATTGCTTGAGGCGGTAGCAGCGTAGTCGACGCCTTATCCATTCATCCATGGCTTGGCATAGCCTCTTGATGGCAGCCAGTCGGAAATAGTTTACCCAGCCCCGCAGCACGGGTGCCAGTTCCCCTATCACCTCCCGCAGTTTCAGGGCGCGCCCCCGGCGTGTGATGAGCCTGACTTTCGCCTTGAGCTTCTCCACGCTTTTGGGTGCTATGCGCAGCTTGCCTCCCGCCCCGATGATATAGCCCAGATAGACGCAGTTCCACACCTTGTCCACCTTGCTTTTCTCTCGGTTCACCTTGAGCCGCAGTTCCCCTTCGATATAGCGGGTGATTGCCTCCAGCACGCGGTGTCCCGCCTCCATCGTCTTCACGAATATGATGCAGTCGTCCGCGTAGCGGCAGAAGCGCAGTCCGCGTCTCTCCAGTTCCCTGTCCAGCTCGTCGAGCAGGATGTTGGCCAGCAGCGGAGAGAGGGGCCCGCCCTGCGGCGTTCCCTGTTCTCGGCTTTGGCATATTCCCTCGTTGTCCATCATTCCCGCCTTGAGCATTTGGCGGGCGTACCACAGCAGGCGCTTGTCTTTGACGCGCCTTGCCAATCGTTCCATGAGGATGTCATGGTTGACCGTGTCGAAAAACCTTGCCAAGTCCAAATCAACCGCCACCTTGTAGCCCTCTCGGACGTAGCGGCTTGCTGCTTCCAAGGCATCATGCGCTTTTCTCCCCGGCCGGAATCCATAGCTCGATTCGCTCATCAGCGGGTCGAGTATGGGGGTGAGCACCTGCAGGACGGCTTGCTGGACCGTGCGGTCTATGACCGTGGGTATGCCCAGTATCCGCTCGTCCCCGTTGGGCTTGGGGATGCTCTTTTTCCTCACGCCCCGGTGGCGGTATGTGCCGCCAAGCAGCTGCTCTCTCATTGTTCCCAGCCCCGTTTTCACCCATTGCTTGAGCGCGGCGACACTCATGCCGTCCACGCCCGCAGCCCCCTTGTTGGCTATCACGCGCTGGCTGGCCGCTTCCAGATTGGCCGTGTTGGCCACCCTTTCCAACAGCCTTTCCTCCCAGTCCAGTTGTTCCCTCCACGCCTCAAACACTTGCCCCTCCCGCTCCGCTTCCTTTCGGGGAATCGCACCCCTATCCTCCGCAGGCAGGCGCGCCCACGGCGC
>JAZLHB010000100.1:0-43429 GCA_045616565.1 Akkermansia sp.
GCGGTTGTTTCTACAATATGTCTCGGTGGCACGCCACCCCGTCAACTCCAAGGCTGGTATTATGTTCACAACCAATTCTAGCACACGAGTCTAGGGGGGCGTGCCGCTTTTCTGCTCCGCTACAAATCTGCCGGAGTGCCACAATTCCTATGACAATAGAGATAAAGGCAGCAATTACGCCGATGACTCCCAAGATGAAGTTCCTGCGCTCTTTCCTTTCCTCTTTGAGAGAGACCTCTTCCTTTTCCTTGCGTGCTCGGATAAACTCGTCGGAAAGAGTTTCGTACAACTCTATGTACTTCTGCAAAGCAGCTATGTGCGGAGCGCATTCGGCAAACGCTTCATTCCTGCGTTCCCACCGTTTGCTGTCGGATTTGATTTGAGCCATCCGCTGAATATATGCTTTGGCTTCAATGAGCTGTGTTTTCAGTCGCGCATACGTTGCCCCGCCGCAAGCCTTGGCAACCAAGTCAACGTACATGGGGATTTGATCGCCAATCCCATCACGAATAGCTTGTGCATCACGCATCAAGAAAAGCAACTCGAATCTTTGGGCATCGTAGAATGCGCGCCGTGCGTGCATGACGGCCTGTTGGAGTTCATCCAGTTTGTTTTCCAGAAGGAACAACAAGCATGTGAGAGCCGGCATAACGAAGTTCGTTTAATGCCGCAACGGGAGTCCTCTGGGTGACGGATTCAGCCTCGTGTATAGCACTTTCGGCCTCGTTGAAAGCCTCTTTCAGTTCGGTCAAGAGGATGGGAATTGAGTCTTCAGAACCCATAACAAGCGCCTGATTCCCATTTGTTCAGCAAGTCGCCTAAATCCTTGTCGAAGTCTTCTTCCGTGGCGAACGCTCCTTGCTGCAATAGGACACTCCCATGCGAAGTCTGGGCAACTGCGCTGTGAAACGCTGCATCTCGCAAACGCTGCACCTGTTCCTCTACTGTCTCGGTTGTGTCCATATCTACTGGGAGTGTTACCACATTCTTTGGCTCTCGTCAACCACTTTTTGATTTTTTTTCCCCCTAAACAAAACACACGCGGGCGATATTCGATACAACAGCACCCAGTGCCCGCTTACGGCGTAAGGCTGTCGCCCTTGCCGTCGTGGAGATCGGCCAGCACCTCGTCAATCGCGCGGCCCAGGAGCTCCTGAATATCCGGCGCGTCCTTCCCGGCGAGCACCGGGGGCAGCTCCTTCTCCAGCTTGGAGCGCAGCAGGTTCACCACGCGCCCGGAGCGCGTGAGCCACGCCTCGCGCACCGCGTCCTTGCGGATGTACTCTCCCTTGCGGATGGCGAGCCGGAACTCCCGCTCGTTCACCTCAGCCAACAGCTTTCTTATTTTCAGCCCCTCCTCGTCTCCGGGCTCGCTGCCGTCCAGGTGGTTCTCATGGAGGAAGCGCCGCCAGGCAACGACATCGTGCGAGCCGTTGGCATTGGGCTGCGGCGCGCCCGGACGCTTGCGCCAGTTCGTGATGCTGCGGCGGCTGCACCCCAGCGCCTCCGCCAGCTCCACCACGGTGGTGGCCACCGTGATGCTCGGGTCGCCGCCGGACTCCGGGCTGTACGCGATAGACTGCAACAAGTCCACCTCCTGCCGGGTGAGCGGCTTCTGGGCCTTGACCTTGGCCACCGCCGCCTTGATGGCGTTGGCGCGGTTGACCTCCAGAACGGTGTCGGCCTGTGACGGTGTGATGCTGGGCATGCTCGGCGGCGAGACACACCCCGGAGCGTCCGCGCCGGGGCTGTCCATGGGTTGATGTTTAGTAGTCGTCCGGCAGGAGGGCGGTCGTTGCGCTCCTGTCCCATTCCGTGATAATCCAGAGCACGCGCCCGTCCGGGAACTTGTAGACGCTCATCAGGCGACCGGGCTCCTCCTTGTCCAGCCCGCGCTCGTTGCTCGCCCTGTCCTCTGCGTCCACGTTTCCCCAGTCTCCCCAGGAGTGCCTGTTGAAGCACCGCTGAAGCTCTGCGTGCGTGAACGTGTCGTGGGCGTTCTTCGTGGCGAGCAACTGCCCCAGCTCGAACTTCCTTTTCCTGAAAGCGTCCAATATCCACGGCGGGCGGATGGCGCATCCGGTGTGCTCCCACCACACCTTTTCGAGCTCCTTCGGGTCGATGTCCGTCTCGCTGTCAACGAGGCGCGGCTCCCCGGCATCGCCCTTCCAGTCGTACCACTCCATGCGCCGCTTCCCGTTGGGCAGGGCGGTGAGCACGAGCTTGCGCGACTTGTTGCGGACGAGCTTCCTCTTGAACTGGAACTCCACACCGCCCAGGTGTCCGGCGTCCGTGTCCGGCTGCACCACGTTGAACGCAATCACGCCCATCATGACGTTGATGTTGGCCGGGTCCTCGGCCAACTCGGCAAGGAGACGCTGCATGAGCTCAAGCATGCTCGCGCCCCCGCCTTCCGACTTCTTGTTTTCTGGTTTCTCTTGCATATTTATAATCAGCGGTTTACCGCTTCTTATAGTCTAGCACGTCAGGAACCAAGGTCTAGGTTTTTCTGCGTCTTTTCCGCATTTATTTTCAATAACTTGCGATAGAGCTGGCGCAACTCGGTGAGCGACTTCGGCGCATCCTCCGGGGCCAGCTCCAGCACCACGTCCTCCTGCACCTGCGGCTGCGCTCGGTGGCGCTGCCTCCAATACTCCAACTGGTCGCATCCGGCGGACACAAGCAGGGAAGCGGCCAGCACGATGCAAGCTACCAAGTTGATGAACTCCACCCGCTGCGTCCGCTTCTGCTCCTTGATGAGTTTCTGCATATACTTCTCGTCCATGCCCGTTGGCGAGTTGTCAAAATCAGGCAGGTAGTGGGAACGGCCATTCCCACCCAAAGTGGGAACGAAGTGGGAATGAAATCACCCCTCCATTCCCACTCTGGACGGGGTTCCGGGGTGACTGCCGGAGGGTCTTGAATGCACTTGTAAATGTTGATAAATAAATGACTTGCATGTGATTGAACTGGCTTCCCCGTGAGGCTCCCCGAGCGCCCCTGCAACCGCTTTTGAGTGGGAATGAGAAAAAAATGCCGTGCGTGCTTTTTCCGCGCGAACCAGCCGGGGCAAGTCTTGTAACCGACTGTAAATAGATTTCTTATGGCTCCCATTGGGGTGCCGTGACTGGCGATTTTCGCCCTTTTCGGGGCTGGTGGCCCCCTACGAGCCCCCTCACGCGCGGTGCCGAACCGGCAGGTCGCGCAGGGGAAGCCGCCCTTGTGCGGGGCGTGAGGGGAGCGTTCAAATCGAACAAATCGGCTGGATGCGGATGGCGGCATGGCGGCTTCTTGGTGGCCGGGGAGCCTGACGGGCGGCTGGAGGCCGCTGACGGGCGCGGTGAGGGCGGGTTTGGCGTGTCAATCGGCGGCTCCGTCCTCCTCCTGGAGCTCCTGCTGGCGCTGGAGGACGCGGTTGTAGAAGTCGGCAATGTCCTCGGTGAGCTCCACGGCCTGCTCGCATTGCTCTGCGGTGTAGGTTTCGGGCTCCTGCTTGCCCACCCACTTGCGGAACTTGATGGCATCCCACATCGGCGGAGCATCGGGGCTGGCCTTTTCCGGGAGACCCAGCAGGTGGAACCCGGTGGGGTCGGCCTTGCTGTCCATGGCGGGTGCATCGGGAGGCAGGTTCTCGTCCTCCTTCTTCAGCAGCTCCACCGTGCGGGTGCGGACGCTCTTGCGCATGTCCTTGATGCTCTGCCCCTGCTCGGAGGCGGTGGCCAGCACATGGTCCTGCTCGTCCGGGTTGGTGGAATGGGCGCGTGCCTCGACATGGTGTGAAAATGACAGGTCGGGATGGCGGCGGTCGTAGGGGATGGCCTTGCAGGTCAGCGTGATTTGCTTGATGCTCGACATGGACAATCCCGTGGCGGCTGCGGCTTCCTCGTATTTGCTCCCGGTGAAGCGGTTGCCCCATTGGCGGTCGCCAAGGTTGAGCGCGTCACCGAGCAGCCAGTTGGCACTCTTGGCCAGCTTCAGGACGCTTCGGAAGATGTTGTTGTACTCGTCAGGTGTCAGGTCGGAGCGGTCGGTCTGGATTCCGAGCGGGGAGAACGTCACGCCTGTCACGTTGCAGGTGATGGTGGTGTCCTCCAGCACGGCGGGGGCTTCGATGGTTTCTTGTGTTTCCATACCTATGGGGAGTTCGTCAAAAATGGGTTTTAGTCGTTCAGACGTCTGTCCGGCTAGACTTTTCATCAGGGTTACTCGTACTGTCGTCTGTCCGACTAGAATCGCGCGTGGCGTGCTCGGTGCGGCTGTTGAGTCTCTTGTACGACTTGCGGGCGTTCTCGCTTTTCTGCCCGGTGAACATGTCGATGCCGATTTGCTTCTGCAATTGGCGGACGTGGTAGTGGAAAGCCTGCTTGGTCATCGAGACGGACTTGGCAAGGTTCTCGCAGGTGTCGTCACCGAGCAGGAAGCAGACGCATGCCCAGCGCAGCTTGGGATTGCCACCCTGCATCAGGAACGCCTGTACCTCCTCCGTGCAACCCTTGCCCTCCTTCAGGGCGCGGAACGCTGCGAACCAGCCATCCGCCGGAACGCAGGACTCGACCTCGCCCCTGCGCTCGGCTGCGGACTTCACCGCGTTGTCGAACGGCACATCCTCCGCCGCTGGTTCATGTTTTCCCACGCTATCATCCCTGTTGTCAAAGTCGGGTGCCGCGGATCCCCCGGCATCCTCCAGCGGCTCCAGCAGGCCCAGGCGTTGGGCCTCCGCCCGCTGGGCGGGAGACATAGAGGCTATCCATGCCAGGGCTTCCGGGGATTGGTACGCCTCGCGGTAACGCTGGCGGCGCTGGCTTTCGTGCAGGGCGTAGTCGTATCGTTCTTTCTTCATGGCGGGGTCGGGGTCAGTTTCCGGGTGTGTGGAGGCGGGGTGACGGGGCGTGACATTAGTGACGTGACGTTTTGTTTTTTTCATTCCTTTTATAGGGGGAACAAAATTTGAATTTTGAAAACGCATATTCTTCTCGCGCAATATACTTTTTTCTTTCATAGAAACGTCACTAATGTCACGGTAAGTCTGGGAAGCCTACGGACATGCGGGTTTTCGGGGCGTGACATAATGCGGTGACATTAAAATTCGCTAATGTCACGCAGGGCATAACGTCACGCTTCCGGCGGGCGTTTTCAGAACGGCATGAGCTCATCTGCGGCCTCCTCTCCGGTTCCCTTGTTCACGTACTCCTCGAACGCCTTGCGGCTGATGCTCCACAGGCGCTGGCTGTTGCTGCGCGCGTAGGCCAGCGGGTACGCGCCGGAGCTGCCCAGCGCGCTCATCTGCCTGCCGATGCTGCGAGCCGTGACCTCGCCGCGCAGCATCTCCTTGATGCCGTCCTGCTGGAGCATCTGCTGCAAGAACCATGTGGCCGAGCCCTCCAGCACCTGCAGCCGCCCGTCCGCATCGAACATGTCCTTGGCGAACAGGGTCAGGATTTCACCGAACGAGGCGGTGCTGCTGGACGTGGTGGCCTCGGCGTAGAGGTCGGGGTGCAGGTAGTTCCTCACGCCCCACCTGGCGTCACCCTTGCAGTGCTCGGGTATCTCCCAGCGCAGCAGGAACGCACAGAGTGCCCCCATCTCCTCCTTGGCGTGGCGCGCGGCGTCGGGGTCGTCCAGCTTGGCGTCCGAGGTCTTGTAGAGGCTGATTTTGTCGCGGTTGCTGATGTCCACGTCCGGCAGCACCTGCATCGACATGGGGTCGGTGTTCAGGGTGACGAGCACGCGCCCGCACCAAGGAATGCTGTTGGCGTTGCGGAACTTTGCCTCGACCACGTGGAGCTGGTTCGCGGCCATCTTCTTGAGCCCCTTGGCGAACACGGCGCGCTCCTTGGCGTCGCCCTTGGTCACGGTGTCGTTGCAGGTCCACACCCCCACGTTGAATAGGGTGGAGTTGAAGCGCGTGCGCCCCAGCAGGTGCTCGCTCGCGTCCGCGTAGCCGCCCAGGGATGGGCCGTACAGGCATTCCGTGAGGAAGTTCTTGCCCACGCCCACCTCGCCCGCGATAAAGACGGTGTGGCCGCTGACGGGGCGTCCGAGGTAGGCGTTGCGGTAGGTGTGGGCCCACGCCGCCATGAAGCGCTCGCGCTGCACCGCATCCGGGAACAGGCGTTCCAGGAAGGCGGCTGTCCAAGGGAAGCCGTCGCCCCAGGAGGCACCGCGCCCCATGTCCGGCGCGTGGACTTTCACGAAGCTGGTGTTGAGGTGGGGGAGTCCGTTGAGCGTCACTATCTTGTCGCTGCGGTAGATGAACGGCACGGCTCCCGCCAGCGAGTTTTCCGTGATGATTTTGGCGATTGCCCTTTTCACCGGGCTTTGTTGCAGGGGTGCGGGCGGCGCGGGGGAGAGCCCGTAGCGCTGGGCGGCGTAGCTCTCCATGTTCTGGCGGTTGAGCTGCTGCCACACCGGGCGCATCACGCCGTCCTCGCCCCGGAAGTCGGTGCGCACGTAGAAGGCGTTGTCCACGAAGTAGCACTCGGTGAGCATGCGCCCCTCGGTCGCGCCCTTGTGGCGCGCCACGAAGTCCTCCCCGAAGATGTCCTGCCACGAGCGGAACGGGAAGCGTCCGGTGAAGCAGGTCATGCCGTTCTCTCGCACGATGGCGGCGGTGGGGTTGCTGGCCTGCTCATCCCAGAAGCGCACGCCCTTGGCCCCCGGCTCGAACGGCCCATCCCAGCGGCCGGGAAAGCGCTTCTCCACCTCCGCCGCCACGATGTCCAGCGGGATGTGCTCCCCGGTGCAGCAGAAGCGGCTTTGCTCCAGGGCCTCGTCGAACCAGAGCATCGCGGTGGATTCGGGTATCGGTGCGTCCTCCGCAGCCTCCCAGCACCACCCGGCGTGGTAGTATTGCCCCGGCGTGTAGAACGCCTTGGCATCCAGCGTGCCGAACGCCGTGGAGAGCTTGAGCCCCTTGGCCACGGCTTTCAGCAGCTCCTCTGCACCATCTTGGCATCCGGCATCAGCGGCAGCGGACGCTCCAGCAGCCACACGGCGTGCGTGCCGCCCGAGAACGAGCGGCTGACAAGGTTCGGCTTCACCGCCAGCCTGTCCAGCTTCTTCCTGCGCGCCTTGTCGGTGAGCGGCAGGTCGTAGTCAGCAACGACGGCCACCAGAGAGGCGGGCGGGTTGTCCCGGCCAACGCGCAGGTTGCGGTTCAGGCCCAGGATGCCGGAATAGATGCAGTCCTCCGTCTCCGGGGAGCCCAGGCGGCGCTTGAACGCAGCCTTGTCCGCGTAGTCCTCCCGCGCGCGTATGGACACGCTCCAGGGCGCGCGCATCTCCACCTCGCGCGAGGTGAAGTTGCGCAGCGTCGGCAGGAGGGTGCATGGGGTATCACGCGAGGGTGCATTTCGCACCTCCGAGTCCGTTTCTTGCACCTTGCAGGGTGCTTCCGAAGGTGCGTTTTGCACCTCCAAATCTGCACCTTGGCTCCAGTTGCCCCGGCGCACCTTGGCCTTGAGGGTGTTCTCGTTGATGCCGAAGTGTTCTGCCGTCTGCTTGTAGCTGCGGCATGCCTGGTAGAATTGCTTGACTGCCAGCCAGTCGGTTTCTGTGTTGTTCATTTGGTGTAGTGCGGTGAGGTTATCGTTTCAGCGGTCAGGGGAAGCCCCTCCAGCCAATTAGGGGGAGTTGTCATAATCCGGTGGATGTCGGCGGCGGCTTCCCCGGCCTTGGTCACGGGAACCTCCACCACCACCTCGTCGTGGACGTGCATCACCACCCTGTACCCGGCCTCGTCCAGCCGGAGCAGGATGTCGCCCAGCACATCCCTGGCGGTGGCCGAGGTCAGGTTCTCCGCGAGCTTGCCGCCGAAGAAGCTGCAACGCCTCCCCTGGACGACGGCGGAGAGCCCCTTGGGGGTGCGCGCCACGTGGCGGTAGTAGACGCTCCTGCCGGACGGCAGCGGCAGGGTGAAGTCCTTTCCCGTGTGCATGGAGAACGCACGTTCCAGCTTGGCCCACAGGGCGGTGATGAGCGGGTTGCTCGCGCGGAACTCGCGCACGATCCTCTGCGCCTGGGCTGGTGTCACCACCAGCTTCGCCATCGACATGGCAATCTTCGGGAACACCGATGCCGAGGCCCCATAGCCGAGGCCGAGCACGCGCGCCTTGGCAAGGCGGTACAGGTCGGGGTCGGCATGCTTCAGCGGCTCCGTGCCCTTGTATCCCATGGTGGCACGCGCGTGGGCCTCGTAGACCGAGATGCCCGTTTTAAGCTGCTCCATCATGGCATTGTCTCCGGCCAGCCAAGAGAGGACGCGCTGCTCAATCTGTCCGAGGTCGGAAATCACAAAGACGTGGCCGGGGCGCGGGATTATCATGCGCCGCAGGTCAACGCCGAACATGGCCGTGCGCGGCAGGTTCTGGATGTTGAACCCGGAGTCTCCGCTCCACCTGCCCGTGTGCGCCCCAAAGTATTTCAGGCCGTAGGAGAACGTGCCGTCCTCGCGGATGCGCGCGTTGAGCGTGTCGAGCTTCTTCAGCAGGGTGTTGGCACGGCGCCAGTCGCGCATGGCCGCAACCCAGGGATAGGTGCCGCCGTGCTCCTCCTCCCAGGCGGTGCAGTCCTCGGAGTCCGCCGCCAGCGAGGCGGGTGCCGGGATGCCAGCCCTCGCGCATTCCTCCCGCAGGTATTTGGGCGAGAGGACGGGCTTCGAGCCGTCGGCCCAGGGTATCTTCTCCACGGCCTCGTCCAGCACGCGCTGCAAGGCGTCGCGCCCCTCGGCCAGCAGTCCGGTGTCGATGGCGACGCCGTAGTCGCACATGTCGCGGGTGTGGGCCGAGAGCCGCCGCTCCTTTTCCGCCCATGCGGAGGACAACCTCTCCCAGAGCTTGTAGCAGTACCATGCGTCCTTGAGGCAATACTTCGCCACGTCGTCGGCCTTGCCGGACATCGTGATGTACAGCCAGCTCTCCCCGCAAAGGTCGTTGCGGACGCCCTTGTCAATCTCCACGCCAAAGAGCTCGCCGCATGCCTCCTTGAGGCTGCGGCCAAGCGAGAGCGCACTCGCCATGTCGGCGGTGCAATCCCAATGCGGCTCGATGTCCGCCGGGATTACGCCGTCCTGCTGGAGCCGCCGGAAACACGCGCGGTCGAACCGGGCGTTGTGGGCGATCACGCGCTGCCCGTCCAGTCTCCTCCAATCCGCATCGGCCGGCTTCCCCACAAAGGAGAAGCCGGCTTCGGCGGAGTAGATGGACACCATGTAGATGTCGCAGTCCGGGTGGGCGAGGTAGTGCTCCAGCTCCAGGGTGGTGACGCTCACCTGCTTGTCGTAGTAGCTCTCGAAGTCCACCGCGAACGTCGTCATGGGCGCTTCTCCTTTCTCTTGCGGATGCGGTCGATGAGCGCCTTGATGGGGTCGCCCGATTCCTCCTCGATGACGGCGAGCATCACAGTCACGGTGAAGAAGAACAGTAATAGCGCGGTGCTCATTTGTCCTCCTTTCTCTTGCGGAAATAGGTGAAGATGGGTTCCAGGCTATCCCACACCAGCGTGATGGCGAGCGGCAGGAATATCGAGGCCATCAATGCCAATACGAAACATTCGGTCATGTTCATGCCCTGTCCTCCTTTCTACCGCGCATGTCGCGCGCTATGCGGGGCAGCAGGACATCCCACCCCCGCTGCGTGAGAAGCGTCTCGCGGTGGATGGTGACGCTGCCGTCCGGGTTCATCGAGGAGGTGCGGTCCTCGGTCAGGTAGTCCAGCTCCAGGCTGGGGGCGCTCGGCGCGTTCCACGTATCCACGAGGCCGCTCAGCATGTAGCCGCGCAGCCGCAGCCATGAGAACACCTCGGCATCGGTCACGTCCATGCCCTGCTTGCACAGGGCGTCCGCCAGCTCCGCCACGGTATAGACACGTTCCTCTTTCATCGTGCGTAGGCTTCGTTTGCGGTTGCAGGGCGGAAGCCGGGATAGGCCACCCCCTCGTGGATGATGCACGGCTGGACGGTTCCATCCACCCAGCCCCAGGCCAGCCGGAAACCGCACACGGCCTCCCCCAGCGGGGAGTCCGGGATGCGGAACTCCTCATGGTTGCCAGCGGCGGAGAGCGCGGTCGCCGGGTACAGGGCAGCGTTCATCGTGCGGCCTCCTTTCCCCTTATGGTGACGAGGGAGCGCTGGCACAGCTCGCCAAGGCTGCGCTCGCGCTCCGCGAGGTCGCGCAGCCGGGCGGTCAGGTTCGCGTGGCGTTCCGTGCGGCCTTTCAGGGCGGCGGTCACGCGCTCGCACATCAACCGCACCATCATCACCACGATGTCGCGGGCTTGCTGCGCGTAGGCATGCACCAGGTCCTCCTCCTTGCTGCCCGGCTCCTCGTAGAGTCCGGCTATCAGGTTCCACCCCTTTAGCTTCTGGAGCAACCCCGCGCTGTCCTGCGCCAGGTCCTCCACCGTCTTTGTCGTTTTTGCTGTGTCCATTGCTTCGGGTGGCCTTGTTCCTGTGGGCCACGTTTACCTACATCCCCAGGGGTGGCTTTTGTCCGAAACTTTTTGCGGGGGAAGGAATACAGGTCAGGAATCAGCGACAGGGGGGGGTACCCCAGCCGGAAATATCGGTCTGTAACACATTGATAATAAAGGGGCGAATTTTTATTTTCAGATTTTAGCGACAAGCCTAATACGCGCGAGGTGTCGATGAAAGACACCAACGACAAGATAATCGGGTTGACCGCAGCATGCCAAGTGCGTCTGCGCGAGACGGTAAACAAGGAAGTGGACATCTATATCGCCAGCCACCCCAGCTATATCTCCTACCGGGAAGATTTGAAAGGCGAGGTCTTTGTGACCATCGTCAAGAGGATGGGCGAGGAGAAGCCGGATGCCTACCTGAAACGGGCGGCACGGCTCACGCTATACCAGATGATACGCGACATCTCGGACATGAACCGCACTTCCCACCTGCAATTCCTCAACAACAACGACCTCCGGGAACAACCGGACGGGGAGCGGGAAGATGGGGAAAGCCATGACGAGGCGTGCTCGCGCATGGCCGAGGCGCAGGATATGGCTTCACCAGAGGGCAACCCGCGCGAGCGGTTGGAGACCCGGGAGCTTTTGGAAGTGCTGGAAAGGCAGCTCCAAATAGCCGATTCAACGACGGCGCAGCTTATTCGTGACCGACTTGAAGGCATCCCAATCCGTGATTCCGCTGCCGCTCTGAACCTTCCGAAGTCCACTGCTTTCGAGCTCGTTGCGAAGTTCCGCAACGCTTTCCTGAAAGCTCTCTGACAGCGCGGGGTCAACGGATATTAAGGGTTTCAGCCTATTCAGGCCGTCCTTGCCCTTTGCATAAAAGGGCGAGGGCTGCCGGAAGAACACCTGCATCTCCTTGGACAGCCGCTCCAACGCCTTTTTTCTCTGGCCCCCCAGCGTATTCCATTCCTTGATGTGGGCCAGGGCAAGAAGCAGATTGGTCTGCTGGATTTCGTTATCCGTGGTGTTGACTGCCATGCGGGTGAAATAGACATGCTCGCGTAGAAAGGTTTTCTTCTTGCTTTTGATTAAAATATCCAGCTTGTGATCTTCCCGGAAATGCAAGCCTATGTCTTCCCAAGATACCTGCCCCGGCTCCAGGGAGGGCATTACGGTGTAGGGCGGTGTTTGTGTGCCGCCGTTGCTACGCAGGTACACGGTCATGGGAGCCATGTCAAGCTCATCTCCTTCCGCGAACAGGTCATCCAATGCGATTATCTGGCAGTTGCCCACCACACTGCGGTATTCGGCAGGCGGGTCGTTCTCGGGGCAGATGATGACAACGCCCCTGGAAAAGTGTTTGCAATTTTGTTCAATCAGAGAGAACTCCGTGTTGCTGTTGGTGAGTGACAGGTACAGCGTCACGTTGAACTCCGGGAGGTCGCAGATGCGGAACGCCCCGCACCCACTACGCAAAGGGGCTAGGTGGTGCAACTGCACGTTGAACATATCCAAGCACAGGGCTTCCTTGAGAAAGTCCTTCAGCGACAACTTATAAAGGATGGCTTTCGAGGCGGGTATCTTCCTGTCAACCCATACGCCCCGTATTGTTCCCTCTGCACGATATTCTGCGGTTTCCTCGTTATAACGCACGTCCAACGGCTCTCCACGCACAATAACAGAGTGCGCATACCCCTCCTGACTTTTCAGCAGATTGTGGTTCATCAGGTACGTGAAGAACTCGTCTCTGCAGTAGCGCCGGAGGCATGACAGGCTACCGCCGCAAATGCAGGTTTGCAGCTTATGCTTCATCTTCCTCGTCCGTTAAGTCTAGGGTAGGTTGTGCCACGAACCCCTGTTTTTGCAGCCAGAGCTGCACTTCGGGCGCATGCTGCTTGCGCTTGATGCAGAGGCGACCGGGGTCGGGGATTTTAACGACAACGGGGGTTCTTGCCTCTCCCTCGAAAATGAACTCCAGCCCCATTCGGGTCACCGCGTGGAACTTGGCCAGGTCGCTTATTTCGTTGGAGCCGTCGGGCGAGGTGGGGCTCTGCGCGAACAGGGCGAGGCTCCGGCGTGCTTGCGCCTTGACGATGACATCAATGGCCTGGCCGTTCTCGCCGGAGGCTCTTTGGTGAACCTCTTTCAAACGGACGCAGGACAGCCCCTCGATGTTTGCAGTATTGAACAATGTTTGCCAACCCTCCTTTTCCAGGGGCTCGAAGGTGTACATGGTGGCTTCCCTTATGTTCGGCTTCTTGTCTAGCGACAGGAGTCCGGAAATTTCGGAGAGGTATAAGGCACATCGGACTGTGCTCTGTGTATTGGTGCGGAGCTGTTTGGTCTCGGGGTTGGCTATTACGACATCCGTGGTCGGAGGAGTGTATATCAACGAGACGACCTTGTCATGGTCTACGCTGGCGGACACGACCGGGCGGTTGGAGCGGCAGATTGTGAACACCCATTCCCGCCCCTCCTGTTCGTTGCCGTTGTCGTCAACATTGATGGTGTCGCGCTCGAACATGTTGATGACGCAGTAGTCCGTGATTTTGAGCTGCTTCTTGAGCGAGGGTGTCTGCTTGAACTTCGTTGCCAGCGCAACGACATCGGCCTCCGAGGGCTTGTTGAACACGACTGGCGTACCGTCCTCGTGTTGGCAGTTGAAATAGGCAAAGGTGGACTTGTCTACGGACAGTATCGTGCGGTAGCTCTGGAAGCGAGACGCGCTGGCTGTGTTGGTCATCAACAGGATGGCCAGCTCCACCGTGGACAGTTGCTCGTTTTCCGCTATGCCGTGCTGCTGCATAAACGCCTCCTCGATTCCGTTTTCCTCCGCTATCGTCTGCAATGTTTCGTGGAAGCCCTCGCCGTGGTGCGAGGAAAACTCGTCAAGCCCCACCAGCACGTCCACCAGGCGTGCCGTTTGCTCGCTTGCCTCCACGGCCTTCAAGTCCTCGCACAGCTTGGCGTAGAACTCGTCGTCCATCTGTTCGTCATCTTCCGGGATGCTGATACCTACCGCCGTGAGAGCGTCAGGGCAGTATTTCTGTATCTCTCGCCACACAACGGGGCGGATGGTGCGCAGGTTCTCTGTATTGCTGATAAACGTTTTCTTAAAAGTAGGCATAGTTAGCTCAATTTTCTATTCCGTAAGTATATCAGAAAATCCCCGGAAGTTTAGGGGGAAAATCGCTGCTGACATTTTTTTCCCGGACAAAGAGCCCAGCCGGGGATGTAGGTAAGCGTGAACCTACTTCCATTCCAGATACCCCATGCCGAGCGCATCGAACGCGCGCTCCTCCGGCACCGGGTGGCGATAGACGCCAGCGACCCCGGCACGGGCAAGACCTACACCGCATGCGCCGTGGCGGCGATGCTCGGATGCCCGGTCGTCATCGTCACTCCCAAGGCCACCGTGCCGAGCTGGCGGAAGGTGGCGGCGGGCTTCGGCATTGTGCCGCTGCTCGTCACCAACTACGAGCTTGTGCGCCGGGGCAGGCTCCCGGAGTGCAGCAAGCGCGGCAACGGCTATACATGGAACCTGCCGGAGGACACCTTGCTCATCTTTGACGAATGCCAGAAGTGCAAGGGGCGGGCCAGCCAGAACGCCGCCCTGCTGGTGGCCGCTCGCCGCCAGCACCTGCGCATCCTGCTCTGCTCCGCGACCGCTGCCGAGAACCCTCTGGAGATGCGGGCCATCGGCTTCGCCCTGGGCCTCCACGCCTACCACGACTTCTATACCTGGGCTCGCCGCAACGGCGTGGAGGACGGCTACTACGGGCTGGTGTTCCGTGGCGGGGCTGACGTGCTGCGCTCCCTGCATGCCCAAATCTTCCCGGAGCGCGGAAGCCGCCTCCGCATTGCCGACATCCCGGAGTTCCCGGACACCGTGGTGGAGGCTTCCGTCATTGAGACGGGCAAGGCCAAGGCCATCCAGAAGGAATACGACCGCATGAAGCGCGAGCTTCACCGCGCCGAGCGCGAGGACGACCGCGAAACCCTTGCCGAACTGGCGGACGCCATGCAAGCCCGGAAAGCCAACGCCATGACGCTGGTGACGCGCGCCCGCCAGGCCATAGAGCTGTACAAGGTTCCCGCCATGGTTGAGATGGCCAGCAATGCCCTGGAGGAGGGCATGAGCGTGGTGATCCTCGTCAACTTCACAGAGACGATAGCCGCCCTCTCCCACGCCTTGGATTGCCATGACCTCATCGTGGGTGGCCAATCCGCCGCAGAGCGCCAGGCCGTGATAGACCGCTTCCAGCGGAACGAGAGCACCGTGGTGCTGGCCAACATACAGGCCGGGGGCGTGGGGGTTAGCCTCCACGACCCCACCGGAGTCCGCCCGCGCCTGTCCATCATCTCGCCCACGTTCTCGGCAGCAGACCTGCGGCAGGCTTTGGGGCGCGTCCACCGGGCGGGTGGAGCCGCCAGCATCCAGAAAATCTGCTTCGCCGCAGGAACCGTGGAGGAGCACACCGCCGAGGTCTGCGCCGCAAAGCTCGCCAACATCGACATCCTGAATGACGGCGACATGATTCCCTTTCCCATCACAACCCACTAAATCGACCATGAACACCAATACAACCGCAATCACAAGGGCGATTCCGCCCGCCATGTTGGGCAAGGCGCACAGCCGCCATGCAAAGCACTCCCCCAGCTCCCTGGGCTACAAGGAAACATGCCCGGCCTTCCGCAACAGGGGAACCACCAACGCCGCCGCCGAGGAAGGAACCATGCTGCACGAGGCATTGGAAAAGGACGACTACTCCAACCTCACCGAGGAGCAGGCTTTCCTCTGCGGCCTTTGCCGAGACTTCCGAGACGGAGAGCTTGCCAAGCTCGACAACCCGGAGCAGTACCGCGAGCTCAAGCTCGACATCGCAGACGGCCTCACCTACGGCACCGCCGACTTTGTCGCCGTGGCCGGGAAGAAGGCAATCGTCATGGATTGGAAGTTCGGCAGCGGCGAGATCGAGCCCGCCGAAACCAACGCCCAGGGCTGCGCCTATGCACTCGGCGTGCTGGAAAAGTTTCCGCAGGTGGAGGAACTGGAGCTGCACTTCGTCCAGCCCCGCCGGGAGTATATATCCTCGCACACCTACATGCGTGCGGACGTGCCTGTCATGCGCATGCGCATCAACACCATCATCCGCAGGGCCAACGCACGAAACCGCGAGGAGCACCCCGGCATACAATGCTGCTACTGCAAGAAGCAGGCCACCTGCGCTGCACTCCGCAACCTCGCGCTGCCGATTGCCTCCAGGTACGCCGGGCTCGCCATCCCGGAGGAGCTTCACCCCTCCAACGTCACCAGCCCGGAAATAATGGCGCGCTGCCTCGACTGCGCCAAGGTGCTCAAGGAGTGGATTGACAGCGTGAACTTCTATGCCATGGACATGGCCGCTAACGGCACCGAGATACCCGGCTACAAGATTGTCTCCCGCAAGGGGCGGCGCACCATCCCGGACGCGCTCGCGGCCTTTGGTGCCGTGCGAGACAAGATGACCGCAGAGCAGTTTATCGAATGCTGCGGCTCCGTGGGCATAGATGCCCTGGTCGAAAAGCTTTCCGCCGACGCCCCTCGCGGGCAGAAGCAGAAAACCAAGGATGAAGCGCTTTCCCGGCTCACCGAGGAGGGCATCATCACCGCTGGCGCGGCAAGCAGGTTCTTGAAGCGCCAATAACCCAGAAAACAACAATAACGATAGAAAGGAAAAGAAGAAGTATGGCTAAAATCAAGCAATACGACCCCGCCGCAGCCGCGAACGCCGCTGCACCCCAAACCACGGAAATCACCACCGCCGCCCAGCCTCAGGCCCTCGGCACCGTTGCCGGAGACATCGGCTCGGACGACATCGTGATTCCCCGGTTGAACATTACGCAGTCCGTGGGGCCTCTCGCGGAGCTGTTCAACCCCGGCACCATCATCCTGAACAAGGAGATTGAGCTGTCGCCCGGAGACAAGCCCATCGAGCTGACCGTGCTCTCCGCACGCAAGCAGTTCGTGGAGAACCTGGACTACGGAACCGATGAGACGCCCGCCGTCTACAACACGCTGGAGGAGGTCAAAGCCGCTGGCGGCACCATCGAATGGGTGAACGACCAGAAGCCCAGTTTCGTGCCCGTGCTGCACGTGCAGGTGCTCCTGAAGGCACCCGAGGGGCTGGACTACGCGCTGCCGCTCTCCCATGACGGAGCCGCATACGGGCTCGCCCTCTGGACGCTGCGCGGCGTTGCCTACACCCGCGCCGGGAAGAACATCCTGACCGCAGCCAAGTTCTCGCTGCGAGACGGCCTGTTCAACGGCAGGTGGGAGCTCACGACCAAGCGCGAGAAGTTCGGTCGCAACTCGGTGTTCGTTCCGGTGCTCCGCAACACCGGGCGCAACACGCCGGAGTTCGTGGAGTGGCTGCGCGGCATCAACGGCTGACGGGGCAGAGGCAGGGGCGGGCGCACCACCGCAAGGACGCGCGCCCGCTCCCTGCCGACTTTCATCCAAGCACACACGCACACAAGACCATGCCGGTTATCAAGCGCACAGCCCTGCGCCGCAGAAAGACGGAGGCAATTGCCGGAATATTCGCCACGCTCATTTCCCGGATGCGTGCCGACACCGCAGCCGCCGTTGCCGAGGCCAACGCGGAGGACGGTTGCCGCGCCCCCGAACCGGGCGGCACCGCGTCCGTTGGGTTCATGCCAAGGCGTGCAAAAAAACTGAAAAAAGTTGAAAAAAGTTCTTGACTTTTTGCCGAAAAGCCAACAACGCGCGCGCTGAAAAAATATGATAAAAAATGCAAAAAAGTGCTTGACTTCCGGCGCGTCTGACGACAACCGTGCGCGGGCTAAAAAATATGAAAAAATGTTCAAAAAAGTTCTTGACTTTTTGCAACAATGCCGACAACTTGCAAATTGTGATTTTGAAAGTGCCGGGGATGCCCTACTGACGGGCATTGCGGGGGATTGGAAATCGGTGTTGTAAAAGGCAAAAAAAGTTCAAAAAAATAGCAAAAAAAGCTAGAAATTGCTCATGAGTGTGCTAAGGTATAAACATAGACAAACGCCTAACAGTAAAGGCGTAAGGCAATAAAAACAACAAAAATAAGGACACCATGAACAACAACGAAATAGCAGAACAGAACCGCGAGATGGCGATAGCCATTTTCAAGAGCCGCATCACCCGCTACCTCGAAAGCCGCAACGAGCTTGAGCAGGCGCGCCGCGACCTGGAGGCCATCAAGCGCAACGAGCAGACCGAGCTGCAGGCGCTCGGGAGCTTCGGCATCCCCGGCATCGAGGAGGGGGTGGCCAGGGAATACAAGTCGCAGCGCTACTTTGCCGAGAGCCTCCTGCGCGACCGGGAAAGGGTATTTGCCAGCATCACGGAAGAGATGGAGGAGGCTTGCGACCTCATGGAGGAGGCCGGGCTGGACGCCACCGCTGCATGGAAGCTCCTGAATGCCTGAACCGCCACCCAGACCATGAGCCGAGTGAGCCTGAGCATAACCCGCTACCGCAGCACGCGACACTGGGCCGTCCTGAACAACGGCGAGCTGCTGACGGTGGCGGTCTACCGCAAGGGGGCACAGGCGGTCTGCAATTTCATCAACACCCTAACCCCAAACAACAGCAATACCAAAATGAGCAAGAAAACAAAAAAGGCCGCAAAGGCCACCGAGACGGAACAAGTCACCGTACTTGTTGAAAACAAGCGCAACGGCGAGCGCATGCGCGCCGTCCTCTCGCACGACGGCACGGACGTGTGCTTCGACACCAAGGGAGACTGGCACCGCGATGCCCACTACTCGCAGCCCCTGCCGGAGCTGATGGAGCAGGGGCTCCTCCGACCTGCCAACCAACGCGCCCGCGAGGCCGTGCGCGACTTCTTCGGAGAGGAGGCAGCGGCCAAGAAGCCGGAGAAGCCCGCCAAGGCCAAGAAGGGCGGGAAAGCCAAGAAGCCCGCCAAGGCCAAGGCAACCGAGGCCGGGGAGGTCGCCGCCCCGCAGGACGATGACGAGGTGGCGTGGCGGCAGATAACCGCCGAGCGCGAGGAGCAGCGCAACCGAGAGCTTGAAGCCGCAGCCGCCGCCATCGAGCCCGGCGAGGACGAACACGCCGCAGAACCCGCCCCCCTGGACGAGCCGGACGTTGCCGAACCGCTGCCCCAGGCCGTGGAGCCGGAACCCGCGCCCGCCGCAGCCCCGGCACCCGCGCAGCCCTCCAGCGACAGGAAGCTGGTATGCGCGGTCGTGATGCCCGGAGAGACGGAGCCGCAGCCCATCCCGGCGGACATCGTCCTGAAGCCCGGCATGAGGCTCGTCCGCCAGTACAAGGGAGCCACCTACGAGGTGGAGGTGACGGAGGACGGCTTCAAGTGGGAGGGCGAGGTCTATCCCACCCTCACGCACATCAGCTGGAAGGTGACGCCCTACAAGGCCGGGGGCACCACGTTCTTCGGCATCCCGGCCAAGCACCGCGCCACCAAGTGAAGCAACATCCATCCACAACCAGCACCATGACGAAACTGGACGGAAAGAACATGACCCGGGAGGAGGCGGACGAGCTGATCCGCCAGCTCCCGGGCATGGACACGGGGCAGCTCACCACCATGTGGGCTGCCCTGTTCGGAACGGTGTGCTACACCAAGCGGCGCGACTTCATCCGCCGCAGGTTGGAGTGGCGCATCAACACGCTGGTGTCCGGCGGCATATCGGAGCGCGCCATGAAGCGCGCCGAGGACCTGGCGGACGACACCCTCCTGCGCCTCAAGAGCCGCGCCCTCGTTGAGCGCGCCGAGCGGCGGGAGGCAAAGCCCGTGCAGCGCGTGATTGTGCGCGTGTTCAAGGGGCTGGAGCACCGCGTATACCCGGACGAGCGCGGCGGCTTCACCTACGCGGGCAAATACTTCCACACGCTCTCGGAGGTCAGCACGCTCATCTGCGGCTACTACATCAGCGGCACCAAGTTCTTCGGCATCAGGAAAAAATCGACATGAGACAGTCCATCGCAAGCAAGATAGCAACCGCGCCGGGCAGGACGCGCTGCGCCGTCTACACCAGGAAGAGCGTCACCAAGGGGCTCGACCAGCAGTACAACTCCCTCCAGGCGCAGGAGGACAAGTGCAGGCAGTACATCTCGTTCCACGACCGCGAGGGATGGGTGTACGCCGAAACCTACTCCGATGCGGGCATCAGCGGCGGCACCACCAACAGGCCGCAGCTCCAGCGCATGCTCGCGGACGCCAAGGCAGGGCGCATCAACCTGATTGTGGTCTACAAGCTCGACCGCTTGAGCCGCACCCAGCTCGACCTGCTGGACATGCTCGACAGGCTCTCGGGCTGGGGCGTGGAGGTGGCCAGCGTCTCCGAGCAGTTCGACACCTCCACCCCGGCGGGGCGCGCCATGCGCAACCTGCTGGGCGTGTTCGCGCAAATGGAGCGCGAGATGGTTTCCGAGCGCACCAAGGCCAAGTTCGACGCCACCCGCCGCCAGGGCTACGTTCCCGGAGGGAAGCCGCCCATCGGCTACGTCCGCGACAAGCTCGACCTCGTGGCGGACAACCACGCCCCGGTCGTGCGCGAGATTTACCGCCTCTGCGCGCTGGGAACCGGATGCACCCGCATTGCCGACATCCTCAACGACCGGGGCGCGCGCCGCCCCATGCGCGGCGGTGCCGAGGGCTACTGGGGGGCGAAAAACGTCAACGGCATCCTCCGCAACCCGGTATACGCCGGGTACGTTCCCACGCCGGAGGGCGAGCTGCTGGAGGGGCGGCACGAGCCCATCGTGCCGCGCGGGGAGTGGCACGCCGTGCAGCAGCGCCTCGATGCAGCGGCGGAGGAGGTCGCCAAGCGCGTCAAGCCCCGCAAGTGGGGCCACGGCCCACGACGGTGCGATTTCGTCATGCCGCTGGAGGGCATCCTGCGCTGCGGCTCTTGCGGGTGCCCCATGACGCCCGCCGTCTCCGGCAAGGGCCACCGCTACTACCAGTGCATGCACAGGCGCGGGCGCAGCAAGGCCGAGCGCTGCGAATGCCCGAACCTCAACGCGGATGAAATCGAGCGGTTCGCCATGCGGCAGCTCGCGGATCTCCGCGCCGACTCCCACCTCGTCACCTCCATCCTTTCCCGCCTCCCGGACGAGACTTCCGAGACCGTGGTAGCCGCCATGAAGAACATCGACAAGCTCACGGACTACTGCGACCCCGAGCTCATGAAGGAGCTCTTTTCCCACGTGTTCGAGGAAATCGTGTTCGACTGGCGCGCGGAGAAGATAGACATCAAGTTCAAGAAAGACTAGACACCATGAACAGCAAGACCACCATCGACTTCGAGCGAATCGCCGCCGCCAAGGGCGCGGAAGCCGGCTCCGGCAAGGAGGCGGCAGGCTCCGGGCTCTCCCTGCGCGAGCTCCAGCGCCCGCTCACCATCCTCACCACCCCCGGCTACGACCTTTCCGTGCCCATCGTCTACGCCACCGCCACGGACGGCAGCAAGAAGTTCCTGCGCCGCCGCAAGGTCGTGGACGAGGTGGCCAAGGAGGCGCTGCCAGTCCACCACCGCCCCACCAACGATGCCGTGCGCATGGCAAACGCCATCCTCCTGGAGCAGGTGCTCGCCACCGGGGAATACAAGAACGCATCCCGCCTCGCCACCCAAATCGGCATCTCCAAGAACGTGGTGAGCGAGCTGCTGTCCATGCTCAACAAGCCTGTGAAGGAAATCGAGCGGCTCCTGTTCGAGGTGAAGTGAAGGAGGAGTGCATTTTGTGCTTGCGTTCAACTGAAATCCATGATAGAATTGAAGAAAATGAGAAAAAACAGTTGCCAGGAACAGATTAAAAGGCCAAATCAACCACGCTTGGTGTCTTTGTTTTCTGGATGTGGTGGATTAGATTTAGGGTTCGAGAGAGCTGGTTTCAACAGAGTCTGGGCGAATGATTTCGATAAAGATGCGCAGAGAGTCTTTCGCAAAAACCTTGGAGAAATAGATGCACGCGACATTCGTGATATTGACGCATCGGAAATTCCAGAATGTGATATTTTACTCGCAGGGTTCCCGTGCCAGCCGTTCTCTAATGCAGGGAACCGAAAGGGCGTACAAGATTCCCGCGGCCTCTTATACCAGGAATGCTTGCGCATTGTGGAAGCTAAGCGCCCCAAGGTTTTTCTCTTTGAAAACGTTAAAGGGCTGCTTTCCTCCAAATTTGTTGATGGACGACGACTGGTGGATGTTATAGCGGAAGACTTATACAATATAGGTTATCGGGTAACGTATCAGCTTCTTAACGCTTCCCATTACAATGTTCCGCAAAAAAGAGAACGTCTTATAATGGTAGGTTTATGTAAAGAATTAGGAAAAAGCTTTATCTTTCCAGCTAAGCAATGTGGAGCACGACTAACCTTGAGAGATGTCATTCTTGAAATACCTCCCGATGTTCCAAATCAAGTTGACTGGCCCCTATCACCTCAAGCGAAGAATATGATTAGCTGCATACCGCAGGGGGGGTCTTGGAAAAATATCCCGTATGAAAAATTAGCTCCAAGATTTCAGAAAATTAGGAATAACATGGCTCATTATCATTCGCCCAATTTTTATCGGCGATTTGCTTTAGATGAAATTAATGGAACCATTACGGCATCAGCTCAACCAGAAAACTGTGGGATAGTCCACCCTCTTTACAATAGAAGATATACTATTCGAGAGATTGCTCGAATACAATCATTCCCAGATAGTTTTGTATTCTTTGATGAATGTTTGAAGGATATTATCGGTATGTATAAAGTTATAGGAAATGCTGTACCGCCGCGTCTAGCAGAAGCCATTGCCGTAGCAATAAAGGAACAAGTATTCACTGAAGAAAAATAAGATGAAGAACATTTCATTAGATGCCTTGAAAGCCAGCCTATTATATTTTAGTAAGCTGAATGTTGGGAACAAAAATGCGAGTTCAACACTTTTTCATTTCCTCATCTTGAAAAGGTTGGGCGTAAATAGAATTAAGCCAACGAGAAGCTTGCGTAGTGCGGGCGGCAGGCAAGAGGAACAGGGGCAAGAGTCTGTGGAGGCTGCAAAAAAAGCACTTGTCGAATTAGCGGCTGTTTTTAATCCAAATAATGAAGTTGGAGGGATGAAAAGCGCCATATACTTTCCAATTGATGTGGCAGAAGGCCAACCTCTCATTAAAGCGAACTTCTATAATCAAGCAACTTCATTCAAAGGGCTTGTTGGACGGCTCTCTGATTCGTTTACAAACACAACAGCGGTGAGAAATCTTCTGTTAATTGATAAAGAAGAAAAATATTTCAGATTTGCTCCAGATTATTTAATAAAAATCAAAGAAGAGCTCCGTAATAAGTTCATTAGCATAGAGCATCTTGTCGCATGGTTGTTCCGTTTCAAAAACATTGATGCCAGCGATAATTATTCTGCCAAGGAGCTGCGGAACGTGTGCATTTTTTCTTTTTTGAACGAGTATCATATAACGAGGGAAGAGTTTGCGAATTTGTTTTCATTTTCTGATACAGAACTCAGTTTTTCTGATTATCAAATTTCAGGTGCTGCTTTTCGCGAATTATTAACATTTGAAGAACAGTTTACTCCAGATATAACGCGGAAAGATGAACATGATGATATATTACAGTATTCGCTAACCGAATCGCAGATAAAGCAGGCAAATAGTGTCCTAAGAGATCGCATATTCAATCAAGAAGCAATACTCGACTTTTTGCCTAAAGACGATTATGAGGATGCGACGCAGCCTCTGCCATCTCACAAGGACGAAAGTATACTCTTGAATGATGCGCCTCTGAACCTCATTGTTTGCGGTGCGCCGGGAACAGGAAAAAGTTCTACGGTGCAGAGGAAATACGAAACAGGTAGATACGTATGGAAAAGAATTACCTTCCACCCAGAGTACTCATATTTCGATTTCATCGGTTCATATAAACCCGTTCCGGTTTACGAAAAGAAAAGCGATGAGCTGGCACTTTTGGAGGCTAATGGCCAAAAGCTTTGCGAGCACGGTGTTCCTCATATAAATTACCAATTTGTACCTGGCCCCTTTATATCCCTCTTAGTTGAGGCTGTTCTTCATCCCGATAAAGAGCATGTCCTTATTATCGAGGAAATCAATAGAGCCGATGCCGCGAGTGTATTTGGCGACATTCTGCAAGTGCTTGATAGAAATGAATGCGGAGAAAGCCGATACGCTGTGGATATTTCTCCTGAATTGCAAGATTTTTTTATGCTGAAGTCTACCGCAGGAGTGGCAGACGAGATAAAGAAGAAGTTACAGCTTATAGCGAATACTGGCCTTAAAATTCCCAAGAATATGCGGCTTGTAGCGACTATGAACGGTTCGGATCAGGGCGTGCAGCCTCTTGATGCGGCTTTTAAGAGACGATGGGATTTCCTTTATATGCCCTTGGAACCAGCGTCTGCGGCCAACAATCACGAAGTCCTACGCTACAGTGGTGGTGATTACTATTGGTGTGACTTTGTTGTTGCATTGAACGATCGCCTAGCTTTGGATTTCAGCGTTCCCGAAGATAGGTTGATTGGCCCATACTTTATCAAGCCTGGACAAGTTGGTGACCTTAAAGCAATACAGAAATTATTGCTTTATTTGCGAGATGACATCGCGCGCCACAATCCAACCTTTTTCAATTCTTCAAAAAGGGATTTGGCCTCCTTAATAAAAGACTTCACAGTTGAAAGTGCGGATATTTTGGGGATAAAAGATAAGTTGCCTGCTTCTCTGATAGTGTCAACAGAAGCCGAAAGCTCTCCCAGCCAGGATTTTACTGACTTTTGGAATGATTTCTTGCAATACGTTGCTACGCGAGAGGACATACCTTCATCATACACTCCATATGTTGGAAACAGAGATAGGAATTATCTTGACTTCCATATAGGTCCTTTGCCGTGCGCTACTGGAATTACTCTACGCACATGCCCAAAACAAAAGAAAGCGAAGGTTACCCTGTACACATCGCCTGGCAAAGTGGATGAATTCGCGTCATTGCTGACTCCTCACGAAGCCGAGATAACACAGGCCATACAATCCGGTGGACAGAACAGGGTGGAATTTAAGAACGAACCGAAATCAGGTACTACTTTAGTGATAGAGACTGAACTATCTGAAGACTCAAATCAAAACTTCAAGTGGTTTGTCGATACTGCTATCAGCCTGTATAATGTGTTGACGGATAAATTGGCCAAAGTCTAAGGTATAGGCAATATGGAAAGAGTATGTCCAACAGAAACATCCGAATGCTACCTTATTCAAGATGGTGAGAAAGTGCAGTTGGCTGCTTTGACTGAGACTGTGCGTTCAAGCTTTCTTGATTGCGCGTTAACTTATAAAGATATATGTGCTTACAAAGCACAGGATGATTGTTTTTCCTTTAATTTCGTAGGAGTTGTTCTTGCAAATTCTACTCCTATTTTTGTCTTTCCGAAAAACTTTTCGTTCTCCGAGAATAGCAAGTCTGGTAAGCTGGCGGATTCCGCGCGCCTTTTGTATAACGTGCTAACTCGATACAAACAGGATGGTAAATACCAACGTGAATCTGAATTGTACCTTGCAGGCAAGTCTTCTTTTCTTTCCAATCAAATTGACGCAGCTCTCAATATTCTAAATGATTACAGGGAAAATGGAATACTTAATCCGAAATCGAGGTGTGAAAATTTGAATGGAAAAACAAGAGTAAACTGGCAGAAGACCATATCCAAGTGCCAGCCTGTATTCTCGGATGCTTCACCTATTTATACCTCTGTTGTTACTAGAAAATGGCGTTCACAGCAGGATAATTTGCTAGCTAAAATACATGCGGCTATTTTAACTAAAGCATCAGATGCCTGGGGGTGGCTTGCAAATGTTGAAGTGGCCCGAACAGATCGCTTATCAGTTCTGCCTATTTCCCCTCACGGAGCAATACTCTTTTTAACGCGCGAATTGCAACGGGTATATCGTCAACGGGAAATCAATACAATCAATTTTCTTATTCAATTCCTTAAAAGCTCATCGGACGAGAGATGTTCTAGCATTTCATTGTTCGGCACTCCTCACTATATGCAAGTGTGGGAGAAAATTTGCGGATACATATTTGATAATTTATACGAAGAACTTAAAAGCAACATTCCGCAGCCTAAGTGGACTTTGGACATCGACAGGCAAGGCGATGGGAAAATCCGGCAAATCCCGGATATTTTTTCCGTACGCGCTAAAACTCTTTATATTTTCGATGCCAAGTATTATAATTATGAGAACTCGTTACCTGGGTGGCCGGATATTGTAAAGCAATTTTTCTATTCATTAACAATTGTTTCAGACGTAAGAGAGCAGTCCATAGTTAAAACTCTTTCTTTGGACGAAGTGTTTAATGTATTCCTTCTTCCTGATTATGTTGCTCCTCGTTTCTCTCGTATCGGTTCTGTCTGTGTTCAAGGTAACGATGAATTGGGAAATGTTGAGGCGATGGGAATAAATCAAAACTTGGCGATGTGGTTGTATGCAAATCGCGCAAGGCACTCTGAAAAAGCAAAGTTCAAAGAAGACTTCTTGGGGTTCCTTCAGAAGCATTGTTCACGTCTTCTGATAGCTACTCCGTAGCTTTCATTTTTTGCATACCTGAAGGCAAACTCGGTCAAACGGAGCTTGGGCTATACCCACTCTGCACCACCATACCGGGGGCGGGCAGGTGAAGCGGGGTTCCGATTTTCCTTGCCCCTGTCGAGGTGCGTGTTACCATGCGCGCATGACGACACCAACGAGACTTCCCATGCTGGACGACTTCACGCGCTGCATCATCTGCCGGAACGCGGAGACGATGCAGGGCTGCATCAGCAACGCCACCTGCGAAACGCTGGAGTGCGGCTGCGCGCGGGAGGACGTGCTCGATACCGCCCTCGCATGCTTTTGCGATGAGATGGTGGACCAAGGCCGGGCGCTTACTAGCGCCCAGGCCGAATCGGTAAAAGCCTTCATGGACTTTTGCCTGGTTGAAGCGTCCATTATGCGGAGGGCGGACACCGGAACGGGGCAATGCGAGCTGCTTCCCGGTTATTTCAGCCCCGAGCATCACGCCATAATGAGCGAGCTCATTGGGGAGTACGTCCGCGAATTCTTCGAGTTCTACCAGCTCTACCGCCAGGACGAGGCGGACGGAATACACGTCATCGAGCTCACTACTGAGAACTTCTGCGAGGTGCTGGACTGCTTCGGGCACGAGGTCACGCCGGAGCTCCGCAACGCTGTCACGGAATACGCCATGCTCGGCCTGTTCACAATAACCGCCGTCCAGGAGGCTTCGTCCTCGCCATTCTAGGCGCGCTGGAAGCCCGTGCTCCCGTCTCCCGGCACCTGCGGGCTTTTAACGCCTGAAACGCGCTCCAGCGGCCTGTCAGCCGCCGTTCCGGGCGAGTTGTTTTGCCCCGGTTTTCCGCACCACTTCAACGTCTATCCCGTTGCAGGACATACTCGCCCCGAGAATGGGATATGAACGGAAAATTTCAAAAGCGGCTACAACCCTGTCCACCGAGAGCCCCAGAAAAAGCCCGGTTTTCCCCGCCGTTGCAAGGTCTATCCGTTCATGGGAAATACACCCCCCGAGAAAAAACTCAATCTTCGTAACTGAACAACAGGGTCAGCCGAACGTGTGTTCGCGAAAAATTGTCTGGCCTTGTCCGGGAGCCTCGAAAGGGCGTTCCGTTTGCCGCAATCCCGCATGGCACTAGGCGTGCCAGTTTTTCAAATGACATTCAGGGGTGTGAAAAATCGGTGCCGAATTCGGCAAAATGAGGCTACAAGCGGGAGTTCCGGGCAGTGGCGCAGTGACAAAAACGGCACTTTCCGCGTGGAAAATTGTCTGGAATTGTCCTCGTTTTGCGTCTGCCCGGAAGCGGCGAACATGCGCGGAAACCCGCGCCGCTAGGGGAAACGGGGCAAATGAGAGGCGGCACGAAACATTCGGTTTCGTGCCGCCTTCAGGGTGACCAGTGGGATTCGAACCCACGACAACCGGAACCACAATCCGGGGCTCTACCGCTGAACTATGGTCACCATTGTCAACGGAAACGTTGCGAAGAAAGTTTAGCGAATTTTTGACGGAATGCAAGAGTAAAGTTGCATAGGATGGAGATTTTTTTTGTTTTTTGCGGGTTTGCACTGTGGAGGACAAGGCAAACGCCCATGCGGCGGGGCCGGATGGGCGTTGAAACGCTTGCGCTCCAGGGCGCTGTGGATTGCCCGTTTTTATGCGCGGGTTTTCTTTCTGCGGGCGCGGACGCCTTTGGCAAGGGTGTCGAGCATGGCGAGGGTGCCGTCCCAGTCGATGCAGCCGTCTGTGATGCTGACGCCGTATTTGAGAGGTTTCTGGCACTTCTGGTTGCCGGAGCAGATGTTGCTTTCAATCATGACGGCTCCGATGCTTTGGGAGCCTGCTGCGAGCTGGGCTGCGACATCTGCGGCCACGCCCGGCTGCTCTTGCCATTTCTTGTGGCTGTTTCCGTGGGAGCAGTCGATCATGATGCGGTTGGAGATGCCTGCGCGCTGCTGGATGTTCCAGGCCTTGGCGACGAATTCCTCCCCATAGTTGGGGCCTTGGGAAGAGCCGCGGAGGATGAGGTGGCAGCTGTCGTTCCCGGAGGTGGAGACGATGGCGGAGACACCCTGCTTGGTGACGGAGAGGAAGCTGTGGGGATGCGCTGCGGAGATGATGCCGTCCACCGCGATTTGCATGTTTCCGGAGGTTCCGTTCTTGAAGCCGATGGGCATGGAGAGGCCGCTGGCGAGCTCACGGTGCACCTGGCTTTCCGTGGTTCTGGCACCGATGGCGCCCCAGGAGACGAGGTCGCTGATGTACTGTGGGGTGATGACATCCAGGAATTCCGTGGCGGCGGGAACACCGGTTTCCGCCAGGCGCACCAGCAGGCCGCGCGCTATGCGCAGGCCGCTGTTGATGTTGTAGGTGCCGTCCATGTAGGGGTCGTTGATGAGCCCTTTCCATCCCACGGTGGTGCGCGGTTTCTCAAAGTACACGCGCATGAAGAGCAGGAGGTCGTCCTCGTACCGGGCGCGCGCTTCTGCAAGGCGCTGCACGTAGTCGGTGGCGGCCACGGTGTCGTGGATGGAGCAGGGGCCCACCATCACGGCCAGGCGGTCGTCCTCACCTTTGAGGATGCGGCGGAAGGCCGCGCGTGCATCGAACACGAGGCGCTGCGCCTCCGGCGGCGCAGGGAAATCCTGCATGAGGATGGCGGGGGAAATCAGCGGGCGGATGTCCGTGATACGGACGTCATCAGTGAGGAAGGGATTGTTCACTTGACCGTCTTCCAGGAGTAAATGTTATCCCCAAGGGCTTCCAGACGATCCTCGTCCACGGCCGACTTCTTGTTTTTGTTTCCCTTCTTGGGTTTCTTGGTGTTGGCCTTGCTGCCGCCCTTCTTGGCCTTGGGCTGTGCGTTGTGGGCATCAGCCAGGCCCTCTCCGTTGGTGCCCAGGCTGTAGACCAGGCACTTCTTGCCGCGCACGCGGACCGTCAGGTCGAAGGGATCGTACGCGCCCTCGTCGGACTCGTTGATGGTGATGTAGTAGGGGTTGCCCCAGGGATCGTAGTAGCCGATTTCGTCGTCCTTCACATAAAGCCCGTTCTGCTTGCCGGGCTGCTCGTCGGATTTGAGGTAGGTCTCCTTGGTGGTGTTGATGCGGTCGGAGTCGTCGGCCTCGCGGTTGGTAAGGATAGCCACCAGGCTGGCATCCTTGTTGTCGTGGGAGACAAGGTAGATCTGGTCTTGGTCGTCCGGCTGCACGGCCTTGGGATCGTAGGGCATCATGCCGTTGAAATCCTGGGAGTATCGGGTGCAGGCTTCCACAATGTCGGTGCAGCCCTTCTTGGCAGCCGTCTTGCGTGCGTTCTCCTGAACGGACATGTAGACGGGGTAGGCAATGCCGCCCAGAGTGGCCAGAATGACGATGACGACCAAGAGCTCAATCAGGGTGAAACCTTTGGTGGAACGTGTGGAGAAACAGGTTTTCATACGCGTGTATCCTAGCACAGGCGGCGCGCGGGCGCAAGCTGATTCTGCGCGGGCGGGGCATTTCGGCGTCATATTTTTTTGCCGCCGTGGCGGAATTTTCACTTGCAAGGGGATGACGAGCTGCTAGAATGAGGGCGTTCCAATAGACTGACAATGAAAGCAATCACCAAGACCCTCACCGTGCTCGCCGCTGCAGCGGCCATGATATTCGGCACCGCCACCGCGCAGCAGGCGCAGCCCGCCGCGGCGGAGAAGCCCGTGGTGGACAACGAGCGCGTGCTCGTGGTCTACTACTCCTGGAGCGGCAACACCCGCAAGGCGGCGGAATACATAGCGGAGCACACCGGCGGCACCCTGCTGGAGATAACCGCCGCCAAGCCCTATCCGTCCGACTACAATGCCTGCGTGCAGCGGGCCAAGGACGAAGTGCAGCAGGAGCAGACCCCCGCCATCACCCCCGCGAGCGTGGATTTGCACAAGTACGATCTTATCTTTGTGGGCACGCCGAATTGGTGGAGCTCCATAGCCCCGCCCGTGCGCACGTTCCTGACGAAGAACGATTTCGCGGGCAAGAAGGTGGCCCTGTTCGTGACGCACGGCAGCGGCGGCATGGCGCGCTGCGAGAAGGATGCGCTGGAGCTGCTGCGCAAGGCCGCGCCGCTGAAGGGCGGTGCGTTCCCCGGTGCCACCATTGCGGATTCCAAGAAGGCTGTCACCGATTGGGTGGATTCCATTGTCACCATCCGCAAGTGACCGACTGACAGCCGCACCTGCGGCTGCGGAGTTGATTTTCCCGCCCGTCCGGCACCATGCCGGATGGGCGTTGCTTTAGCGCTTTTCCGCGCTGGGCAGGCCCAGGATGGTGCCGGGCATAATCTTGTGGCCGGCGAAAAAGCTTTCCGCGTTCATCTTTCTGGCACCCGGGGGCTGCATGGTGGTGATGAGCAGTGCGCCCCCGTGCGGCCCGCCGCAGGAAACCAGCATGCCGTCCGGCCCGGATTCCAGCACCATGCCCGGCCGGGAATCCGCCGGTTTCTTGGCCTTGGAGAACAAATCGATGGGCGGGTAGATTTTGAGCACCTTGTCCTCCCCGCTCTTCACAGAGGGGTACACGGTGAACGTGCCGGGCCAGGAGTGGTACGCGCGTATCTTGCGGGCAATCTGCGTGGCCGGCTGGTTCCAGTCAATCTCCCCGTCTGCGCGGTGCAGCTTGGGCGCATAGGTCATCAGGCTCTCGTCCTGCTCCTGTCGGTCGTCCGCGCCTTCCTCCAGGCAGGAAAGGGCGTCCATAAGGGCGTCCGGCGCCAGCTCGGCCAGGGTGTCGTGCAGGGATTCCGCGGTTTCCGTTCCGTTGAGGGGGATGGGGAGCTGGCAGATGATATCGCCCGCATCCAGCTTCTTGACCACATGCATGATGGTGATGCCGGTCTCGTCGTCGCCGGCCTCAATGGCGGCTTGGATACACGAAGCCCCGCGGTGGCGGGGCAGCAGGGAGGCATGGGCGTTGATACAGGCCACGCGGGGGGTGTCGATCACCTCTTGTGAGAGGATTTGGCCGTACGCCATCACCACCACGATATCCGGGGCGTAGGCGCGCAGCTGCTCCACGGCGGCGGCATCCCGCATGCGCTCCGGTTGGAAAACAGGTATACCCCGCTCCTCCGCCAGCACCTTGATGCGCGGCGGGGTCAACACCATGTGCCGCCCCACCGGCCTATCCGGTTGGGTGATGAGCGCGACCAGCTCCCCTGTCTCTGCCAAGGCGCGGAAACAGGGCAGGGCTATGTCGCCCGTTGCCATCATGACAATCCGCATGCGCCATATTAACGCGCAAACGCCGCTTTCTGTCAAGAAATTTTGCGTGGGCAGCGCGCTTCAGGCGGTGGAAAATGGGCTTGACTCCGCATGCCGCCCGCGGGCATAATGGTGCGCATGAGCGCGGAAGCCCACAACCAGGCGGGAAGGAAGGTGATAGCCATCCTCGCCAATTTCCCCGCGTGGCTGTACACAGATGAGCTGCCGGACTACGACAACCACTACGATGTGTGGCTGGTGGCGCTGCATGAGAGCCTGGCGCGGCAGGATGAGTTCGAGGTGCACTGGGTGACCTTCAGCAAGAACCTGAGCAAGCCCCTGCGCTTTGCCTCCTGCGGGCAGCAAATCCATGTGCTGCCGCGCTACAAGCGCATCTTCGGTCTGTTCACCCTGTACGCGCTGGACCGCATCAAGGTGGCGCGGGAGCTGCGCGGTATCCGCCCGGATATGGTGCATTCCTGGGGCACGGAGGACAGCTGCGGCCTGTGCGCTGCAGATTTCAAGGGCGCGTGGCTGCATTCCGTGCAGGGAGCCATGCGGGCGTATGTGAAGCGCGCATGGTTCAACATTCCCGTGTGGCTGCACAGTTTCTACGAGCCGCGCGTGTGGCGCCGCGCCCGCCATATCACCACGGAATCCCCCTGGGCTGCGGACCGCGTGCGCGATACCGTGCCCGCCGCCGAGCCGTACCACCTGGAGTACGCCGTGGAAGACCGCTTCTTCCAAGTGGAGCGCCGCCCCGCGCAGCAGCCGCAGTGCCTTTACATCGGCACCTACACCAACATCAAGAACGTGGCCTTCCTCATAGATGCCTTCGCAGATCCGCGCCTCTCCGGCGTGAAACTCAAGCTGGCGGGCTTCCCTCCCGGTTTCGCGCCGCCCGCCCTGCCGCCCAACGTGGAGGTGCTGGGCCTTGTGGGGCGCGGGGAGGTGGCCGAACTCCTTTCCGAATCCTGGGCGCTGGTGCACATGAGCAAGGGAGACACCGGCCCCACCGTGGTGAAGGAGGCCCGCGTGGCTGGCCTGCCCGTGGTGCTTTCCGACTGCTGCGGCAGCGCCCAGCATGTGGAGCACGGCAAATCCGGGTTCATCCTGCCGCACAACGACCGGGAGGGCTTTGTCCGCGCCGTGTTGGAAGTGACGAAGGACGTGGAAACCTCTCTCTCCATGGGCACCCACGGCCGCGCGGAATGCCGTGCCGCCCTGTGCAAGGAGAAGATGATTGCCACCCTGCTGGGCATCTACCACCGGGTGCTGGGGTAGCCGCCGCGTCAATCCGCGCATCATGCCGCGCGGATTCCTTGACCTCGCGTGCGCGCGGGGGTAGAATGGCGGTGTCTATGAAGAACAAGACCCACCAGTTTCAAACGGAGGTGCGGCAGCTGCTGGATATCGTGATTCACGCGTTCTACAGCGACCGCGAGGTTTTTGTGCGCGAGCTTGTTTCCAATGCATCCGATGCGCTGGAGAAGCTGCGCCTCAAGCAGCTCACGGAATCCGCCGTGCACGAGCCCGCGCGCGAGCTGCGCATCGCCATCACCACGGACGATGAGGCCCACACCCTCACCATAGCGGATGCCGGCATTGGCATGACTGCGGACGAGGTGGTGGAGTACCTGGGCACCATTGCCCATTCCGGCACCAAGCAGTTCCTGGAGGCTCTCAAGGAGAGCAAGGGCGGCGCGCAGGACCTCATCGGCCAGTTCGGCGTGGGCTTCTACAGCGTGTTCATGGCGGCGGACAAGGTGGAGGTGACCACGCGCTCCTGGCAGCCGGACGCCAAGGCGGTGAAGTGGACCAGCGACGGCCAGGAGGGCTACGAGCTGGAGGATGCCGCCGAGGACACCCCGCGCGGCACCAGCATCCTCATCCACCTCAAGGAGGACGCGTACGACTTCGCCAAGCCGGAGCGCCTGCGCTACGTCATCGGCAAGTACAGCAACTTTGTGGGCTTCCCCATTGATTTCAACGGAGAGCTGCTCAACACCGTGCAGGCCATCTGGATGAAGAACAAGAAGGACGTGTCCGACGAGGACTACGAGGGCTTCTACAAGTTCATCTCGCACTCGGAGGGCAAGCCGCTCACCCACATGCATTTCAGCGCGGATGCGCCCATTGTGCTCAATGCCCTGCTTTATGTGCCGGAGGAAAACCCGGAGGCCATGGGGTTCGGCCGCTGCGAGCCGGAGGTATCGCTCTACTGCCGCAAGGTGCTCATCGACAGCAAGCCGGAGAAGCTGCTGCCGGAGTGGCTGCGCTTCCTGGTGGGCGTGGTGGACAGTGAGGACCTGCCGCTCAACATCTCCCGCGAGATGCTGCAGGACAACTCCCTTCTCCGCAAGATTTCCGGCATCATCACCAACCGCTTCATCAAGCACCTGGAGGGTATCGCCAAGAAGGACGAGGAGGAATACCGGAAATTCTGGCGCACCTTCTCCCGCTACATCAAGGAGGGCGTGGTCACCAGCTGGGAGCACAAGGATGCCCTCGGCAAGCTCCTGCGTTTCGAGTCCACCTTCACCGAGCCCGGCAAGCTCACCTCCCTGGCGGACTATGTGGGCCGCATGAAGGAGAACCAGAAGGACATCTATGTGCTCTACGGCGCCACGCGCGCGCAGCTGGAGCACTCCCCGTACCTGGATGCGCTGAAGGCGCGCGGGTTCGAGGTGGTGTTCCTGACCGACGGCGGGGACCAGTTTGTGATGGACTCGCTGATGAAGTACGACGACAAGGCCATCAAGTCCATCGACCGCGCGGACCTGGAGCTGCCGGAGGTGCCGAACGCGCAGCCGGACGCCCCCTGCCTGGAGCCGGATGAGGCGGAGGGCCTCTCCACCTGGGTGAGCGACACCTTCAAGGAGCGTTTCAGCAAGGTGAGCACCAGCGACCGCGTGACCAGCGCACCCGCCATTGCCCTGCAGGGCAGCGGGGATGTTTCCCCGGAGGTGCGCGCCTACCTCAAGGCCATGGGCCAGGAGGTGCCGGAATCCCACCCGGAGATTGCCTTCAACCCGCGCAACCCCGTGGTGATGAAGCTGGCGGAGCTCCGCAAGAGCGATGAGGCGCTGGCCACCCTGCTGGCGGACCAGCTCATCAACACCGCCCTGCTGCGCGCCGGTATGCTGGATGATCCCGCCAAGCTGGCGGAGAACTCCCAGCAGTTGCTGGAGAAGCTGCTCAACCGCTGATACCCGCAAGCATGAGCGAGCCGAACCAGAGGCTTCCGGAGCCCCCGCCCCTGCCGGGCGAGGGCTCTGCCGCGCCGGAGCGCTGCAGCGTGCTGCGCCTTCCCGCCGGGAAGCGCGTTGCTCCCGGAGCGCACTCTGCGCCGCCCCGCAAGCCCCTGCCGCAAGGCGCGCAGCTCGGTGAATACACCGTGCTGCGCACGCTCGGCGAGGGAGGGTTCGGTATCACCTACCTCGCTTCCTTCACCGCCACCGGGCACAAGGTGGTGCTGAAGGAGCACATGCCCTGCGGGCTCGCCGTGCGCGCAGAGGACGGCCTCTCCGTGTGCGCCGTCTCCGCAGAGGCGCAGGAGCGCCTGGAGCTCGGCAAGCTGGAGTTCCTGCGGGAAATGACCGTGCTCACCGGGCTGCGCCACCCGGGCATTGTCCCCATACTGGGCAGCCTGCAGGCCAACAACACCATCTACTACATCATGGAGTATGTGCGCGGCACCACCCCCACTCCGCCGCGCCAAATCACGCTGGACGAGGCCGAGCGCCGCAGGGATGCCCGCAACATCCGCCGCCACCTCATCTCCATGCTGGACACCTTGGAGTACCTGGGGCAGAACGATGTGGTGCACCGTGATATCAAGCCGGAGAATATCATCATCTCGGAAAAGGGCGCGCCCATCCTGCTGGATTTCGGCTCCGCCCGCCAGCTGAGCGGAGGCGGCAAAAAGGCTTTCCCGAACATCTACACCCCGGCCTTCGCCGCGCCGGAGCAGGTGACCGCTTCCACTGACGAGGAGCTAGCCTCCAGCATCGGTCCCTGGACAGACCTGTATTCCCTCGGCGTGGTATGCTACTACTTTGTGATGCGCATGCTCCCGCCGCGCGCGGAGCAGCGCCTGCGCGCAGAGACGGACCCCTATCTCCCGCTCACCGGGCACGCGGATTTGGTGGACTACTACACGCCTGCCTTCTTGAACGCCATCGACAAGGCGCTGGAGCTCCACCCGATGGACCGCTGGCAGAGCGCGCAGGACTGGAGGCTCGCCATCTGCCTGGGGCAGATGCCGCTCTCCCGCCGCTACAAGGCGCGCGTGCGCCGCTGGGGCATGGCGGGTGCGGTGGGCCTGCTCTCGCTGGGTGGCGTGGCCGCCTGGGCCATGAAGGAGCGCAGCCATGCCCTGCAGCTCTACCATGACAGCCTGGTGTTTGCAGACGGCCTGCAGCGCGGGTACAACCGCCTCTCCATCGATATGCCGAACTCCACCCAGCTGCAGCGCAACATGGGTGAGCGCATCCAGAGCTACCTGCAGACCATGAAGGCCGCAGGGGCGGATGACGAGAAGCTGGACAGCGCCATAGGCCTGGCCTGGCGCAGCCTGGGGCTCATTTACCTGGAGAGGTTGGAGAACCGCGCGGCGGCAGAGGCCTATTCCCAGGCGGAACAAATCTTTTCACGGCTCTTGCAGGAACACCCTCAAAACCACCAGTACGAGCTGGATTTGGCGCGCTCATACCGCGGTCTCCTGCATGTGGCGCAGCGCAGCGGCGGCGTGGCGCGGGTGCGCAGTTTGAACAACACCCTGCGCGGGCTTGTGGACCGCGTGGATGCGGCAGACGAGCTGCGGGATGTGCTGCTGCGCGGCGAGGTGATGCTCAACGATGCCTGGCTGGCGCAGATGGAGGGCGAGGTGGAGGCTGCGCTCAAGCACGCGGGCTCCGCCGTGGAGTTCTACCGCAACCAGGTGCGCTTGCACCCGCAAGAGATGGATGCCGCCCTGGGGCTGGGCAACGCCCTCTGCGCCCAGGCGGAGCTGGAACTCTGCAACGACACCGACCCCGCCGGCTGGACGGATGCGTACATCATTTTCCGGGACCAGGCGCGCGCCAACCCCTACCGACTTTCCCCCATGGAGGGTATTGTGCGCGTATACCGAGGCTGGGCGGAATCCGCCGAGCGCCGCGCGCTGGAGCTTTTCAACAAGCCGCAGGCACGCGAGCATGAAAAGACCGCGCTTGCCCACTACGACAACCTGATTGCCCTCTGCGCGGAGATGGAGAAGCTCAACAGCCACCACAACGGATACCGCTGCACGGAATGGGAGACCCTGCAGAACCGCGCCCACCTTTGCGTGTTCCAAGGGCGTCCGCAAGAGGCAATCAAGCTCTGCAATTCATACATCGGCACCCTGACGGCGATGAATGCGGAGCTGGCGCACGATGATTTTTCCATCCTGCAGGTGCTGGCCTCCACCCGCTGGGCCTTGGGCCGTGCCTACATGCAGGAGGCCGCCACCTATCCGCAGGCGCAGGAAGAACTGCAGCGCAGTTGCGCCCTGTACAGCCACCTGGTGCAGATAGCGCCCCACCTGCAGGATGCGCGCTGCCAGTATGCCGCCGCCCTGGCGGAAGCAGCCACGCTTGCCCGCTGGATGCACAGGGATGCCGATGCCGCCGCACTCGCCGCGCAGTCTGCCGATGTTCTCAACACCCTGGAGCAAGACAAACCCACGCCAATCTCCCGGCGCCGCATCCAGATGGTGCGCACCACGCTGGAGAAGGCGGACTAGCCCGCCCCCTACTGATTTTCCATGAGCCCCATGAAGAAGGGCGGCATGGGGGAGTTGAGGTCCGCAATCAGCCAGATGAAGGGCTTGTTGAGGGAGAGGTGCTTTTCCCCGTATTCCACGTTGCTGTCGTAGGTGCTGCGGTCGCCGTTTTCAGAGAGGATGAGGCGTTCCTTGTCAAGCACGGCATCCAGCTTGATTTTCTGCGGGGTGATGGGGGAGAAATCCGCCTTGCGGGCATCGAAGATATCGGTGATGCCGAGCCGCTGCAGGAGCGGGGAGAGGTTGCGGGTGGGGATGTTGAGGTTGAGGCGCGGCATCTCCAGGGTGGTGTCCTGCGGCGCGGCCGCTTGCAGGGCGGCGCGGATTTCGCTGAGCTGCGCGGCGGTGATGCTTCGCCCGAATTCGCGGGCGTTTCCCTGCGGCAGAACGGCGATGAGGGCCACGGGAGAACCCTTCTGCCGCCCCTTGAACATCAGGGCTGCGGCCTGCCAGGAGCCGTCCGCCGCCTCCGCCAGGCGCAGCGGGGCGCGGCAGCGCATCATGTCGGTGTGCGGCAGGCCGCCGTCCGCGTTGTAGAAATCGGTGTCCCGCACAGTGTCTCCGGGGTGGAAGGGGTGTTCCCATTCCGCTGTGAAGTTGGCGGTGGCGGCGGCGAGCATCTGGGTGTCCTGGTTGAGGATGGAGCTGTCCACCACCTGTCCGTTGTCATCGCTGGCTGCGCGGCAGAGCATGCCGTTGAAGAGGCTCAGGGCCTCCGGCACGCTGGCCTTGAGCGGCAGGCGGGAGACAAGCGGGGTGCGGAGCTCGCCTGCGGGCAGCTCCCGGTCCACGGCCACCAGGCAACCGTATGGCAGGGTAATGTTCTGGTAGTCTGCACCGCCGGAGAGTTGCAGCTGCTCCAGCTGGCGGCGGGTGGTTCCGGCGCTGATTTCACGCAGGTGGAGCAGGAGGTCCGTGAGGGGCAGGGGCGCAATGGTGGGATTTTCCGCATCGGTATCCAGCATGGCGTGGAAGAGCTGTACGGAGAAGGCGTCCGTCACCACTCCCTGTTGCCCTTGCGGGGCATCTTCTTCATGCAGGTAGTTCCACAGGGCGGGGCCGAAGATGGCTCCCATCACCGCAAGGATGATGGCGGTTCCGGCAACGATTCTGACAAGAAGGTTCGGCATCAGCTGTAGAGGGAGAGTTCGGCATCCAGCGCCTGGCACGGGGCCACGCAGAACTGCTGCCCCAGCTCAATGCGGGCGCGGTTGCCCAGTGAATTGCGGAAGTTCACATACACGGGCACCTTGCCCGGGTGGCGCTGCAGGATTTCCGCCACGAGCCGCAGGTCCTCCGCGTTGTGGCGGGAGGTGTTGAGCGTGACCTCGTAGTGGCGCGCCTCCTTCCTGTTTCCGCGGTGGGAGTTGGTGGTGAGGGATTCCAGCCCGTTGGCGGAAACCTTCTTGCCGCCGGTGCGGTCGTCTTCTGTGATGCGGGCTCGGAAACGCACGAAATTGCCCACCTGCAGCACATCCTCCTTCTCCATGGCCTTGGTGAAGGAATCTCCCCACAGCAGGGCTTCCGTGCTGCCCGTGAAGTCCTCCACCGTGATGACGGCAAACTTGGTGGGCGGCTCCTTCTTGGTCATTTTGAAGGTGACGGCGCGCAGCATGCCCGCCATGTCCCGCACGCGCTCGATATCCTCCCGCGTGAGGTCCGGCAGGGTGCCGATGGCCACATAGCGCGGGTCGTCGATGATGCCGCGCATGGAATCCAGCGGGTGCCCGGTGAAGTACGCCCCGGTGTACTCCTTCTCGTCCGCCAGGCGCTGCTCCTTGGGCCACTCCGGCAGATCCGGCATGTCCCCGGCGGCCACGGCGGTGGTCTCCGTCATGTCGAAGAGGGCCATCTGGCCGGCTTCCGCGTCCTTGTGCACGCTGGCGGCTCCGCTGATGCACTGCTCGATGCTCTCGAAGAGCGAGGCGCGCGAAACGTGCATCCAATCGAACGCGCCGCACTTCACCAGCACCTCCAGCTGGTTGCGGCGCACCACCTGGGGCGGGATGCGGTAGCAGAGGTCCTCCAGGCTCTTGAAGGGCCCGTTCTTCTCGCGCTCCTCCACAATCACGCGGACGGTTTCCGAGCTCATGCTCTTGACGGAGGCCAGGCCGAAGCGGACCGCGAGCTTGCCGTTGGGCATGGTTTCCGGCTGGAACTTGACGGCGGAGTGGTTGACGCAGGGACCGAGGACCTCGATGCCCATGCGGTTGGCCTCCTGGATGAAGACGCCGATTTTCTCGTTGGTGGATTCGTTGCTCATGAGGCCGCAGAGGAATTCCACGGGATAGTGCGCCTTGAGGTAGGCGGTCCAATAGGAGATGTGGCCGTAGCAGGCGGAGTGGGACTTGTTGAAGCCGTACCCGGCGAACTTCTCAATCTTGTCGAAGATGGCGTTGGCGGTCTTCTCGTCAATCTGGTTGTTCTCCCAGCAGCCCTCCGCAAAACGCTTGCGCTGCTCCGCCATTTCCGCGAGGTCCTTGTGGCCCATGGCGCGGCGCAGCAGGTCTGCACCGCCGAGCGTGTAGCCCGCCAGCAGCTTGGCTGCGGCCTGCACCTGCTCCTGGTAGATCATCACGCCGTAGGTGATGCCGGAGACGGTTTCCAGCAGGGGGTGCTCGTACACCGCCTGCCTCTCTCCCTTCTTCACGGCAATCATTTCATCGATGAACTGCATGGCGCCGGGGCGGTAGAGCGCGAGCAGGGCGATGATGTCTTCAATGTTGTTGATGCCGTACCGCTGGCAGAGGTCCACCATGCCGCCGGATTCCAGCTGGAACACGCCCATGGTCTCGCCGCGGTTCAGCAGGGCCAGCGTGTCCGCGTCCTGAATGTCCACCGCATCGTAGCGGAAATCCGGCTCGCGCCACCGCACGTAGCTCTCCGCGTCTTTCATCACCGTGAGCGTTTTGAGCCCCAGGAAATCCATCTTCAGCAGGCCCGCGTTGTAGATGGCTCCCATGTCGCACTGCGCCACCACTTCGCCCTGCGGGTTGCTCAGGTCGTCTCGCGTCAGCGCCACGTAGTCGTCCAAATCGCGGTCGCCGATGACCACGCCGGCGGCGTGCATGCCCACGTTGCGCACGGTGCCCTCCAGCTTCTTGGCGAAGTCCCAGATTTCCTGGTAGGTGGTGTTGTTCTGCACCAGGGCTCGCAGGTCCTCGTTTGCCTTCCAGGTTTTTTCCAGGGTGACGCCGGGGCCGCTCTCGATGAGCTTGGCCAGCTTGTCTGATTCTCCGTAGCTGATGTCCAGCACGCGTGCCACATCGCGTATCACGGATTTGGCACCCATGGTGCCGTAGGTGATGATGTGGGTGACGGCGCGCTCGCCGTATTTCCGGCGCACGTACTCAATGACCTCCGGGCGGCGCGTCTGGCAGAAGTCGATATCGATATCAGGCGGGCTCACACGCTCCGGGTTGAGGAATCGCTCGAAGATGAGGCTGAACTTGAAGGGGTCGATGTTGGTGATCTTCATGCAGTAGGCCACCAGCGAGCCGGCGGCGGAGCCGCGGCCCGGACCCACCGGAATGTCGTGGTCCTTGGCCCAGTTGATGAAGTCTGCGGTGATGAGGAAGTAGCTGGGGAAACGCAGCTGGTTGATGATGCCCAGCTCGTAGTCCAGGCGCTTGGAGAGTTCGTCCCAGCGCTCCGGTGTGGCATCCGGGTAGCGCTCCTTGAGGCCCTGGAAGCAGATGTTGCGCAGGTACTCCTCGCGCGGCGAGCCGTCCGGCGTGGCGAATTCCGGGTAGCGCTCCGTGGAGGTGGAGTCCAGCTTGATGGAGACGTTGCAGCGCTCGGCAATGCGGTTGGTGTTCTCGTAGGCCTCCGGGTATTGGGGGAAGAGCTCGCGCATCTCCTCCTCGCTCTTGAAATACACGCTGGCGGGGTAGCGCATGCGGTTGGCGTCCATCCGCTTGTTGCCCGTGCCCACGCAGATGAGGATATCGTGCGCATCATGGTCCTCCGCGTTCAGGAAGTGGGCATCGTTGGTCACCACCAGCGGCACATCGTACTTCTCTGCAATGCGCACCAGCTCCGGCGTGCATTTGCGCTCCTGCTCCAGGTCGTGGTCCTGCAGCTCAACAAAGATGTTGTCCGGCCCGTAGATGTCCTTGAGCGTGTAGAGCACCTCCTCCGCCTTTTCAGGCTCGTCCTTGAGTATCCATTCCTGCATGGGGCCGGAGATGCAGCCCGTGAGGCAGATGAGCCCCTTGGAGAATTCCCGCAGCGTGGCGTAGTCCACCCGCGGCTTGTAGTAGAAGCCCTCCAGGTGGCCGCGCGACACCAGCTTGATGAGGTTTGCCCAGCCGGTGTTGTTCTCGCAGAGCAGGATGAGGTGCGTGTACTTGCTGCGTCCGGGGAGCTGTTTCTTCACATCCAGCCCGGTGGGAGCCAGGTACACCTCGCACCCCAGAATGGGCTTGAACAGCGGCTTCTTCTCCTCCGGGTGCTCGGAATTCTGCTTCTGGATTTCCTCGTTGTGCTTCTTCACCGCACTCAGGAATTCAATGGCGGCAAACACGTTCCCGTGGTCCGTGATGGCCACAGAGTGCATGCCCAGCTGCTCGCACCGCTTGATTAAATCCTTGGTGTGGATCATGCCGTCCAGCAGCGAGTATTCCGTATGTACGTGTAGATGCGTGAATGCCATAGCCTGTGCCGCCCATTCTACCACAATCCACCACGCGTGTCAGGCAAATTCGGTTTCATTGCATCCCATAACTCTCCCGAAACACCGGCATATGCCGGTGCTTTCCTTGTCATCAGGGGATTTGCAGGGAGACTTTCAATCGGGTGGGCTTGGGAATTCGATACGGACAGTAAACGCAAAGCGCGTGTCGATGCTTCCGAGACGAGCAACGGGAGACATCATCCATCTATCTCTGGGCGTGGTTACTGTCATTGCGTATGGGATGGCAATGGAAAAAACACATTTTTTGCATTTTTGGGGACAATTCGGGTGTTTTCGTGCTTATAAGGGTATTATGCTGCCCCCCAATTTTAGGACAGAAAAATGAAAAAGCCTGTTAGGCATGCGAGAAGCTGTTGAAGCGGTCAGCGAGCGGGTGTATAATCAACAAAGAATACTCGACATGACCAAGAAGATAAGCAAGAGGGGCCGCTACAAGGCCTCGCTGAAGGAAGAAGTGGCCAAGCAGGCCATGCTGGGCATCAAGACGGTGGAGCAGGTGGCCTCGGACTACAAGGTGAGCCCGGAGCTGGTGCGCCAGTGGCGTGACCAGGCGCAAGAGGCGATGGCGGACGCGTTCCGCAACAGGAACCCGCGCGAGCGGAACCTGGAGCGGGAGGTTGAAACGCTCAAGAGCATCGTCTGCAAGCGCGAGATGGAACTGGAGTGGCTGACAAAAAAATCAAGGGAGCTGGGCCTGTAGGCGCACGGCGCCAGCTCCTGGAGGAAAACGCGGGCATACCGCGAACGCGCCAGTGCAAGCTGCTGGGCGTACCGCGCAGCGGCTCCTACTACAAGCGCCGCCCGCGCCCCGAGCCCGAAGGGCTGCGCACGGCGCTCAGGGAGCTCTACCGGCTCGATCCGTGCCTGGGGCTGCGCAAGCTGCCCGGCATGCTGGAGCGCGACTACGGCATCCGGGCGGGAGCCAAGCTCATAGCTCGGGTGCGCCGCGAGATGAAATTGCGCACCAACTACAGGCATCCCGACACGAGCCGCCCCGCAGAGCAGGGCAAGGGGAAGGGGCGGAAAGGGAAAAGGCACACCTACCTGCTCAAGGAAACACCACCGGCAGAGGTGGACGATGCATGGACGAGCGACATCACCTACCTGCAGATAGGGCGGCGCAACCTCTACCTGTGCTGCGTGATGGATTGGACAAGCCGGGAGGTGCTCGGCTGGGCGTTGGGATGGAGCATGGAAACCGGGCTTTGCACGGCGGCGTTGGAGATGGCCCTTTCCAGCGGGCGCAAGCCGAGGGTTTTCAATACGGACCAGGGAAGCCAGTACACATCCGGAGAATGGACGCGGGCGGTGGAGGGACGCGGCATCGCCGTGAGTGTGGACGGCAAGGGTCGCTGGGCGGACAACATCGTCATGGAGCGCTTCTGGCGCACGTACAAGTACGATTTCTTCCATCTGCGAGAGTGCCGGGACCTGGAGGAGGCGCGCAGGCATACCGCCGCGTGGCTGGACTACTACAACCGCCGCCGGCCGCACGAAAGCCTGGGTTACGAGACCCCCTCGGGCTACAGCCGGCGGCGGGGATACCCCCCGGCGGCGATTTTTTCGCGCGTTTCCTGCGCTCCGGCCATGCTCGCTCCGCTCCGCTCCGCGCCCTCGCTGCGCTCGGGCCGCATGGCCTACGCTACGGAAACGCGCGCAAAAATGGTTGACATCC